>JAAAOQ010000082.1 GCA_009908845.1 Gammaproteobacteria bacterium | reverse complement strand
TCATGCCCGATCTGTACGAAGGCGACCTGATGTACATGCCGACCACGCTGCCGGGGCTCTCGATCGGCAAGGCGCAGGAGCTGCTGCAGCAGACCGATCGGCTGATCGCGACCCTGCCTGAGGTCGAGCGCGTGTTCGGCAAGATCGGCCGCGCCGACACCGCCACCGACCCTGCGCCGCTGACCATGATCGAGACCCTGATCCAGCTCAAGCCCGAGTCCGAGTGGCGCGCCGGGATGACGGTGGACAAGCTCATCGATGAGCTCGATGCGACCGTCGATCTGCCTGGCGTCACCAATGCCTGGGTGATGCCGATCAAGACCCGCATCGATATGCTCGCGACCGGGATCAAGACCCCGGTCGGGGTCAAGATCGCCGGCCCCGATCTGAAGGAGATCGAGCGCATCGGCCAGGCGATCGAACGGGCGGTGAAGCCGATCGCGGGCACCACCTCGGCGTTCTCGGAGCGGGTCGCCGGCGGGCGCTACATCGAGGTGCGCCCGGATCGGCTCGCCGCGGCGCGGGTCGGGCTCAATGTCGACGATATCAATCGCATCGTCGCGGCCGCGATCGGTGGGATCAATCTGACCCAGACCGTCGAGGGGCTCGAGCGCTATCCGGTCAACCTCCGCTTCCCGCGTGAGCAGCGCGATAGCGTGCAAGAACTGCGCGACTTGCCAATCGTCACGCCCACCGGCGCGCAGGTCCCGCTGTCGCAGGTTGCCGAGGTCGTCATCGCCGACGGCGCGCCGATGCTGAAAAGCGAGAACGCGCGCCTCAATGGCTGGACCTTCGTCGACATCCGCGGGCGCGATCTCGGCAGCTGGATCGAAGAGGCCAAGCAGGTGGTGCGTGATGAGGTCGAATTGCCAGCCGGCTACTCGATCACCTGGTCCGGGCAGTACGAATACATGGCGCGGGCCCAGGAACGGCTCAATCAGGTCGTGCCCGTGACCCTCGCCATCATCTTTCTGCTGCTGTACCTGACCTTCCGCAGCGCTGGCGAGGCGCTGTTGGTGATGCTCTCGCTGCCGTTCGCGCTGGTCGGCGGCTTCTGGCTCATCTACCTGCTCGACTACAACCTCTCGGTGGCGGTCGCGGTTGGCTTCATCGCGCTCGCCGGTGTTGCCGCCGAGTTCGGGGTGGTGATGTTGGTCTACCTCGACAACGCGCTCAAGCAATGGCGCAAAGAGGGCCGCCTGAGCACGGTGGCGGATCTGAAGGCGGCGATCGAGGAGGGCGCGGTGCTGCGCATCCGGCCCAAGGCGATGACGGTGGCGACCATCTTCGCTGGGCTGCTGCCGATCATGCTGTTCGGCGGGATCGGTTCTGAAGTGATGCGCCGCATCGCCGCGCCGATGGTCGGTGGCATGATCACCGCGCCGTTGCTGAGCCTGTTCGTGATCCCGGCGATCTATCTGTTGTGGCGGCAGCGGGGGCTCCGAAGTGGGGATCCGTCGGAGGAGGGTGCCTCAGTGCGTGAGGCTGAGCCGGTGCCGACGGGGTGAGGGTCTGTCCCAATGGCGGCGCGGATAGGCGCCTGATTGCATTCATCACCGAAGCCGCGCCCGTCGAGCAGATCCTTACCCACATCGGTGAACCGCCGCGTCCGCCGCCGATCTCGCCCGCACGCGGACCGCCCGCCTGGGACGGGACACCCGAGCCGATGCCGGACTGGGACCTCCTCAAGCAGCCCGAGCCCGACTTCGAGTTCGATTAGCGCATCTCCTGGTAGCCGCCGTCTCTGTCCCGCAGGAAACGGTGCGGCCCCGCTCGTCTGCCGCCGGCGCGTTGCGGCGCAGGTGCTCACTCCAGCACCCGGAAACGCACGTGCCCGCACGGCGAGCGACGTCCGTCAGCACCGCAGTCGGGCGTTGGCGGCGCATCCCACCCCGGCTACCGTTCGTCGTCCGGCCAACCTGGACGCTCAGGGTGGCTTGGATCTCCTTTCCGTTGAATTTCCTATCCGTCGCTATAGGCGTCGATGAGGATCAGGCGCAGGAGTTGGAAGTCCAAGGGGGAGGTCCGTATTTGGTGCAGAGTTAAGCGACCAGCTCGAACCCCTGCTCCGCGAAGTGTCGGTCGAAGGCGAAGGCGCGCCGCAGGCGCAGGCGGCGCATCAGCTCGAAGCTGGTGCAGTCCACCAGGCTGAGGCCGCGCCGGTCCGCCGACAGCAGCGCACCAACCGCCGCCGTGTGCTCCTCGGGCTGGACCCATTCCACCGTGACCACTGGCAGCATTGCCCCTTGCAGTGTCCGCACGGCGTCGAGACCGAGCCGTGCCTGGGTCAATGCGAAGCTTTCGACCAGGACGTAGTTGCTCGTGACCAAGGGTGCTGGCTCATCCGCGGACAATAGCGCTGTCCAGGCTTGTCGCGCACTGGCATGCGCCCGGTCGTCCTTATCGAGGATCGCGTAGAAGGCGGAGGTATCGACAAAGATCACGACTGGAAGGCGTCGGCCAGATAATCGTCGTGCTGCTCCGCGACATCGGACCGACCCGATGCAAAAGTCCCCGCCGCGCCGATCGCCTGCCGCCTCAGCTCAGCCGGCGTCGGCTGGCCCCGCCCTTCCATCCAGGCATCAACGGCACGGCGCACGATCTCGGACACCGACGCATGCTCCGCCGCAGCCTGCTCGCGTAGACGGCACAACTGCTGCTCACCGAACTGAACCTGCATACGCACCATGCGTGTATACCATCACAATCATCTCAGTGATGGCAGCGTAGCGCCGACGGGTAGGGTGCCGCAAGCGCATTTGCCACGAGGCTTGCGCATTCCGTCGCCCGGCGCGGCTTCCCCTACGCAGGACCTTCAAGCACGACCAGACTCCGCGGGCCGACGCGGTAGGTCCTGTCCGTCAGCGCGGGCTGCTCGTCGGGCGGCAGCATGGCGTGGTCGGCGGCGGCATCATCGTGATGCGCTATGGGGAGAACGCGCTCGCGACCATCGAGGCGGTGAAGGCGCGCATCGATGAGCTGCGCGCCGGGCTGCCAGAGGGTGTTGAGATCGTCGAGACCTATGATCACTCGCAGCTGATCCTGGATGCGGTCGACAACCTGCAGACCAAGCTGATCGAGGAGTTCATCGTCGTCGCGTTGGTCTGCATCGCCTTCCTGCTGCACCTGCGCTCGTCGCTGGTGGTGATCATCAGCCTGCCGCTCGGCATCCTGGCGGCGTTCATCATCATGCACGCCCAGGGCATCAACGCCAACATCATGTCGCTCGGTGGCATCGCGATCGCGATCGGCGCCATGGTGGATGCGGCGATCGTGATGATCGAGAACGCGCACAAGCATCTGGAGCGCTACGAGGCCGAGCACGGCGAGCGCCCGCGCGGCGAGCAGCATTGGCAAGTGATCGGCGAGGCCGCGGTCGAGGTCGGCCCGGCGCTGTTCTTCTCGCTGCTGATCATCACGCTGAGCTTCCTGCCGGTGTTCACCCTGCAGGCGCAGGAGGGCCGGCTGTTCTCGCCGCTGGCCTTCACCAAGACTTACGCGATGGCGGCGGCGGCCGGGCTCGCGGTGACCCTGGTGCCGGTGCTGATGGGCTATCTGATCCGCGGTCGCATCCCGACTGAACAGCGCAATCCGCTGAACCGGTTCCTGATCTGGCTGTATCGGCCGTTCCTGCGCGCGGTGCTGCGGTTTCCGCGCTCGACGATCACGGTGGCCTTGGTGGTGCTGCTCAGCACGCTGATCCCGCTCTCCAAACTCGGCTCCGAGTTCATGCCCGATCTGTACGAGGGCGACCTGATGTACATGCCGACGACGCTGCCGGGGCTCTCGATCGGCAAGGCGCAGGAGCTGCTGCAGCAGACCGACCGATTGATCGCGACCCTGCCTGAGGTCGAGCGCGTGTTCGGCAAGATCGGCCGTGCCGACACCGCCACCGATCCGGCGCCGCTGACCATGATCGAGACCCTCATCCAGCTCAAGCCCGAGTCCGAGTGGCGCGCCGGGATGACGGTGGACAAGCTCATCGACGAGCTCGATGCGACCGTCGATCTGCCTGGCGTGACCAACGCCTGGGTGATGCCGATCAAGACCCGCATTGACATGCTCGCGACCGGGATCAAGACGCCGGTCGGGGTCAAGATCGCCGGCCCCGATCTGAAGGAGATCGAGCGCATCGGCCAGGCGATCGAACGGGCGGTGAAGCCGAT
>JAAAOQ010000163.1 GCA_009908845.1 Gammaproteobacteria bacterium | reverse complement strand
GAGCAGGATCACCTCCCGCCCTGCAAAGGTCTCGATGATCCGCTCCAGGATCGCCTGCCGGCCCTGCGGCTGGATCGGTACCCCGCAGCCCGGGCAGTGCTGCACGCCGAGCTTGACGAAGAGGAGCCGCAGGAAATGATGGATCTCGGTCGCGGTACCGACCGTGCTTTTGTGCCCGCCGCGGCTGGTGCGCTGCTCGATCGCGACCGTCGGCGGCAGCCCGAGCACCGCATCGACATCGGCGCGCGCGGCCGGCTGAACGAACTGCCGCGCATAGGCGTTCAGCGACTCGAGATACCGCCGCTGCCCCTCGGCGAACAGGATGTCGAAGGCCAGCGTGCTCTTGCCGCTGCCCGAGACCCCAGTGATGACGATGAAGCGATCGCGCGGGATCGCCAGGGTCAAGTCCTTGAGGTTGTGCTCGCGGGCGTGGCGGACGACGATGGCGTTCTGACCGCCGCTGCTGCCTATACCGACATCTCGTTTGCGATCGGCGAAGCCGTTTCCTTCCTCGCCAGAGCGGCTGGCCGTTTGGCGCCCGGAGTTCTTGAGCAGACTGTCTTCGAGCAGACTGCTGATGTCTGATGGAGCCGTAGCAGCGGCCGCGGCAAGATAGCTTGCAGAGGCATCGGCGATGGCGTCATCTGATCGACGCCCTGCCGCCGAGTCGCTATGCGGAGTTAACCCGAGCTGGGCGAATGCTTCCGACCCCTGTGCCGGTGGCGGCGAAAGCGGGCCTGAGATTGGGGATATCGGTGTGTTTGAGCGTGACTGCGGCTGATCCGCCTCGGTCGGCGTGATATCCGATGCCCGCGTTGCACCAGACTCCAGGATTGCAGGTCGGGTCGGCCAGACGTTCGGTTCCAAGACCTCACGCAAGGCCCGGCCGGTATGACTGTGCGGGTGCTCCGCTAGCTCCTGCGGTGTACCGCAGGCGACGAGCGTACCGCCTTGGTCGCCGCCCTCTGGGCCGAGATCGATCAACCAGTCGGCTGCCTGTATCAGATCGGTATTGTGCTCGATCACCAGCAGCGAATGGCCGGCGTCGATCAGCCGTCTGAATGCCTCGAGCAGCGTTGCGATGTCGGCGAAATGCAGGCCGGTCGTCGGCTCGTCGAACAGGAACAATAGCCCTTTCTGCTGCGTTCGACCGCGCTTGCGGCGCGCGGTCTTCGCCAGGTGCCCGGCGAGCTTCAATCGTTGGGCTTCGCCGCCCGAGAGGGTCGGCACAGGTTGCCCGAGACGCAGGTAGCCGAGGCCGACCTCGACGAGCGGTTGCAGGCTGCGCTGGATCTCGCGCTGATCGGCGAAGAGGGCAAGGGTTTCGGAAATCGTCATCGCCAGCACATCGGCGATGTTCGGGCCGTGGCTCGGCGTGGGCTCCGACGGTGACGTCGGCGTCAGCCATTGGCGCGGCAGCCGCACCTCCAGGATCTCGGCCTTGTAGCGGCGACCATTACAATCCGGGCAGCGCAGATAGACATCGGACAGGAACTGCATCTCGACGTGCTCGAAGCCGGAGCCAGAGCAGGTCGGGCAGCGCCCAGGCCCTGAGTTGAAGCTGAAATGCCCGGCCTTGTAGCCGCGCTCGCGCGCAAGCGGCACGGAGGCGAACAGCTTGCGCAGCGGGTCGAGCGCGCCGACGTAACTGGCCGGATTCGAACGCGCGCTGCGTCCGATCGGCGCCTGGTCGACCATTACCACATCGGCGATCAGCTCCGTGCCTTCGACCGCGTCGCAGTCGCCGAGCGGACCTTCCGGATGGCCCTTCTGCTTGGCCAGGTGATGGAACAGGACCTCCTTAACGAGCGTCGACTTGCCTGAGCCGGAGACGCCGGTGACGACCGCCAGCCGGTGCAAGGGCAATCTCAGGTCGATGCCCTGGAGGTTGTGGGCGCGGGCGCCGCGGATCTGCACGGCCGGCTCGTCGGCGGTCGGTGGGTTTGCCGGCCGCGGCTCGGCGACCCGGCGGCGCCCGGAGAGGTAGGCGCCGGTCAGCGATCGAGGATCATCGAGCAGGGCGCTCGGCGGGCCGTTGAAGACGAGCTCACCGCCGTATTCGCCCGGACCCGGCCCGATATCGAGCACCCGGTCGGCCGCGCGCATCACCTGCGGATCATGCTCGACCACCACCAGCGAATTGCCGGCATCGCGCAGGCGCTGCAACACCGCGATGATCCGCGCCATGTCGCGCGGATGCAGGCCGATGCTGGGCTCGTCGAGCACGAACAGGGTGTTCACGAGCCCGGTGCCGAGTGCGGTGGTCAGGTTGACCCGCTGCACCTCGCCGCCGGAAAGGGTGCGTGACTGGCGGTCCAACGTCAGGTAGCCGAGCCCAACCGCGTTCAGATAGCGCAGTCGGGAACGGATATTGGCGAGCAGCAGCTCCATCGCCTGATCCAGCGTCCCTGGCAGGCGCAGCCACTCGAAGAAGCGCTCGGCCGCGGCGAGCGGCAGCCGCATCAGGTCGTGGATTGTCAGGCCGGGTAGGCCGAGCCAGGCCTGCTCAGGCAATGACGCGCGCGCATGGCGGAAGCGCGCGCGCCGGTCGAGCACCGCATCGGCGAGGGCGTGGTCGCCGAGGCGGAAGTCCAACGCCGCGTCCTTGAGCCGAGCGCCAGCGCAGGCGGGGCAGGGATCATAGCTGCGATAGCGCGATAGCAGCACCCGCACATGCATCTTATAGCTGCGGCCCTCGAGCCAGTCGAAGAAGCCTCGGATGCCGTACCACACGCGTCGTTTCGCGTCATCCTCCCAGGCGCCTTCGCCCTCCAAGACCCATTCGCGGTCGGTCTCGCTGAGCGCGTGCCAGGGCACATCGGTCGGCACGCCACGGCGATGGGCGAAGGCGATCAGGTCCTCCTGGACCTCGGAGTAGCCATCGGACTGGATCGGCTTGATCGCGCCATCGAGCAGTGACTTGCTCGCATCGGGCACGACCTGATCCCAATCGATGCCGATCACGCGGCCGAAGCCGCGGCAGGTCTCACAGGCGCCAACCGGTGAATTGAACGAGAACAGGCTCGGGAGCGGCTCGCGGTAGTCGATCTCGCAGTCCGGGCAGTGCAACGCGCGGGAGAACGACCAGGGTGGTCCCGGCTGGCGCTCGGCGTCGAGCGGGTAGACGCGTAGGCGGCCACGACCATGCTCGAACGCCGCCTCCAATCCCTCCAGCGCGCGGCTGCGATTGTCCTCGGCGAGCCTGAGCCGGTCCTGGATCACCTCCAGCCGCTCCGGGTCTTCGTGCAGGAACCGGATGTAGCCTTGCTGGGCGAGCAGGGTCTTGAGCTGCTCGGTGCTCAATCCCTCCGGGACGGCGAGCTCGAAGCAGATGAGGAGGCGGATCGGCTCGTCGCCCGCGCGCTGGCGCAAGGTGGCCCAGATGCGCTCGGGCGTCTCAGGCTGCACCTCCCGACCGCAGCCGTGACAAAACAGCCTTGCCGCACGCGCGAACAGTAGCTTCAGATGATCGTTCAGCTCGGTCAGGGTGCCAACGGTGGAGCGCGAGGTTCGGATCGAATTCGACTGATCGATCGCGATCGCCGGCGGGATACCGTCGATCCGCTCCGCCTGCGGCCGATCCATTCGGTCCAGGAACTGCCGGGCGTAGGGCGAAAAGGTCTCGACGTAGCGGCGCTGACCCTCGGCGTAGAGGGTATCGAATGCGAGCGACGACTTGCCTGAGCCGCTGACGCCGGTGATGACGATCAGCTCGCCGAGCGGCAGGTCGAGGTCGAGATCCTTGAGGTTGTTCTGGCGGACGCCGCGGAGGTGGATGAGGGCAGTGGGGCTCGTCGAAGAACCTACGCCGGAGTCGATCATTGCGGGTACTGCGGATGGGAAGCGTTACGATGCGAAGGCAAGCCGACGCCCCCATGCTCCATCACAACCTCCTAGGCGGTCAGTTCATGCCTCTAAATTTACAGAACATGGTCTGTTTAGGTCTGGGGCACAAGCGTCGGGCGCTTGATTTGTCGAAGACTCTAATGCTAGCGAAGTGGGGTTGCTTAAACGTTTAACGAGGCTGCCCGCTCCGGTTTAGCTTTCTGTCGCGTCTCGGCTGGATCTTCGGCGGTTGAGGCTCTAATGGTCTGCTTTATCAATGTGATTGCCGACTCTTGTGCGAGCTCGAGATAGGGTGCGTCTTCTGTGCTGAACTGCTCGAGCACGATAGCGCGCGCATGCTCGT
>JAAAOQ010000112.1 GCA_009908845.1 Gammaproteobacteria bacterium | reverse complement strand
GTCGCCCCATCAGCTAAAATGGGGCGGTATCTCACCAGATGTGGGGTCGTGTGTCCAGCCCCCAGTCGGGTCTGGCCCTTTTGAGATGTGGGTAATGGTATGCCTTTAGGCCGGGGTAGTTGACACGCCTCGCACAGGAAGCCGGCGGAGCCGGCCGCGCCGTCATAGATGGTCTCGCCGATCCGGGGCGCCGTCACCCGCACCATGGCGCGGATCAGCGGGCGCGGGGTGTAATACTCGCCGCCATTGCGCCCGGCGTTGCCCATGCGCCGGATGCGCGTCTCGTACAGTTCGGACAGCTCGTAGCGTTGGGCCTGGGTGTTGAAGGAGAGTCCGTCGACGATCTCGAGCACGTCGCGCAGGATGTAGCCGGAGCGGAACTTGCTGCGCAGCTCGGTGAAGACCTCGCCGATCTTGTATTCGATGCTGCGGGCGCTGCGCGCGGTCTGCCGGAAGGAGCCGAGATAGGGAAACAGCTTGTCGTCGATGAACGCGATGAGATCGTCGCCGGTCAGCGCGGCGTTGTGGTCGAGCTCGCCGTCCTGCTTGGGGGCTGCCCAGCGGTCCCAGCGGAGGCCACTGCCGATGATGGGGCGATAGGGCTCGCCGCTGAGCTCGGCGCGGTCCTGGCGTTCGGTCTCCAGGTCGTGCAGGTACTTGAGGAACAGCACCCAGGAGATCTGCTCCACATAGTCCAGCTCGTTGCTGATGCCTTCCTCGGCGCGCAGGTCGCGCTCGATGCCGTTGAATGCGTTCTCGTACATCGCAGTCCCGTCCTTGTTGTCGGAGAGCTCGGCTAGCGCGGTCTGTGCGGGCCGCTCCAGAGGGCATGGAAATGGTGCGTCGGCCCCTGCCCCTGACCGACGCCGAGGCTGTCGGCCTGGGCGATCGCGCCAGCGATGTAGGCCTTCGCGGCGCGCGCCGCGGCCATCCGCTCGGTACCGTTGGCCAACTGCGCGGCGAGCGCCGAGGCCAAGGTGCAGCCGGTGCCGTGGGTGTTCTGGGTCGGCAGGCGCTCGGCCTCCAGCCATAGGCCGGCGTCGGCCGTGGCCAGATAGTCCGGGCTCGCCGCCCCGCTCAGATGGCCGCCCTTGAGCAGCACGGCGGCAGGCCCGAGCGCCAGCAGACGCTCGGCCAGTGCCGGCATCGACTGTGCCTCGGTGATCTCCGGCTCATCGAGCAAGGCGGCCGCCTCCGGCAGGTTCGGCGTCAGCACGCTGGCCAGCGGCAGCAACTGCTCGCGCAGTGCGGTCACCGCCTGCTCGGCCAGCAGCCGATCGCCGCCCTTGGCGACCATCACCGGGTCGAGCACGATGCGCGTTGCCCGATGGCGCTGCAAGGCGTCGGCAACCGCCGCGGTGATCTCGGCCGAGCCGAGCATGCCGATCTTGACCGCATCGACGCGGATGTCCTCGAACACCGCGTCGATCTGGGCGGCGACGAACGCCGGCTCGACAAGCTGCACGCCGCGCACGCCTTGGGTGTTCTGCGCGGTCAGCGCGGTGATCGCCGCCATCGCATAGGCGCCGTTGGCCGAGATCGCCTTGATGTCGGCCTGGATACCGGCGCCGCCGGAGGGGTCGGAGCCGGCGATCGTGAGGACGTGCTTGATGGTGCTCATCGCGAGCGCTCTCCAACAGCCTGGGTGGCCGCGGCGATCTCCCGCGCCGCCTGCTCCGGGGCCGCGGCCGCACAGATCGCCGAGACCAGCGCCATGCCCTGAGCGCCCGCGGCCCAGACCGCCTCGGCGTGCGCCGCCTGCAGGCCGCCGATCGCGACGGCCGGGACTGGGCTCGCGGCGCAGACGGCGGCAAGCCCGTCGAAGCCGAGCGGGGTCGAATGATCGCGCTTGGTCGTGGTCGCGAACACCGGGCCGATGCCGACATAGTCGACCAGGCTCGGATCGACCGCCCACGCCAGGGCTGGTGTCTGGACCGAGAGGCCGATGATCGCCTTTGCGCCGAGCTTGGCGCGCGCTTCCTGCGCGGCCGCATCGGACTGCCCGACATGCACCCCGTCGGCGCCGAGCGCCTTGGCGACCTCGATGCGGTCGTTGATGATGAGCGGCACGCCGGTTCCGGCCAGAACCGCCTGCAACGCCCTGCCCTGCGCGATCAGCTCGGCATCGCTGGCGTGCTTGTCGCGCAGTTGGACCGCGGTCACGCCGCCGCGCACCGCGGCGGCGACGGTCGCAACGAGACCGCGCGCGGCGCACTGGGCGGCGTCGGTGATCAGGTAGACGGAGAGATCGATCATCGTGCCTGCTTCAGAGGCTCGGACAGTGAGCGAATCGCGCGCAACAGTGGGCGCCTCAGACGCGCTCGAACCGCTCGCCGCTCGGTTGCTGGCCAGAGAGAGGCCCCTCCTGCTCGCCGCTCAGGCGCAGCGCACGTTTCGGGGGCCTCAAAAGGGTCTAGATCACCTTCGAGAAGCCGCCCTGCCCCTGCTTGGCCTCCATGTAGGCATCGAAGGCCATGCAGATGTTGCGAATCAGCAGCCGCCCCTTGGGGTGCACGCGGATGCCGCTGCTGTCGATCTCGAGCAGGCCGTCGGCCTGCATGCCCTCGAGCTTGGCCAGATCGCGGCCGAAGTAGTCGTGGAAATCCAGGCCCCAGGCGCGCTCGACCTCGGCGAAGTCGAGCTTGAAGTGGCAGATCAGCCGGGTGATCACGTCGCGGCGGATCTCGTCGTCGCGGGTCAGTTCGATGCCACGGAACACCGCCAGCCGGCCGGCGTCGATGTCGGCATAGTATTCGTCCAGCTCGCGCCGGTTCTGGCTATAGGTCGCGCCGACCTTACCGATCGAGGTCACGCCGATGCCGAGCAGATCGCAGTCGGCATGGGTCGAGTAGCCCTGGAAGTTGCGGTATAGGGTACCGTTGCGTTGGGCCAGCGCCAGCTCGTCGTCGGGGCGGGCGAAGTGGTCCATGCCGATGTAGAGCCAGCCGGCCTCGGTCAGGCGCTCGATGGTCGCCTGCAGGATCTCGAGCTTGACCTGCGGCGGCGGCAGTTCGGCCTCATCGATGCGCCGCTGCGGCATGAAACGGCGCGGCAGATGGGCGTAGTTGAACACCGACAGGCGCTCGGGGCCAACGGCGATGATCTTGTCGAGCGACTCAAGGAAGCTGTCGGCGGTCTGATGCGGCAGGCCGTAGATCAGGTCGATGCTGATCGAGCGAAAGCCCTCGCGGCGCGCGGCCTCGAGCACGGCGAAGGTCTCCTCCTCGCTCTGCACCCGGTTGACTGCCTTCTGCACGCGCGGGTCAAAATCCTGCACACCAAGGCTCATCCGGTTGAAGCCGATCTCGCGCAACAGCGCAATGGTGTCGCCCTTCGCCTCACGCGGGTCGATCTCGATCGAGTACTCGCCGGTCTCGTCATCGGCCAGCTTGAAGTGCTTGCGCGTCTCGGCCATCAGTTCGCGCATCTGCTCGGCGCTGATGAAGGTCGGCGTGCCGCCGCCCCAGTGCAATTGCTCGACGACGCGATCATCGTCGAACAGCTCGGACTGCATTGCCATTTCCTTGTAGACCCGATCCAGATAGGGCTGTACCAGACTGCGATCCTTGGTCGCGACCTTGTTACAGGCGCAGTAGAAGCAGACCGTGTCGCAGAACGGGATGTGGAAGTAGAGCGACAGCGGCCGGCCACTGGCGTTGGTCGCGCGCGCGACCTGCTTGTAGCGCTCGGCATCGAAGGCCGGGTCGAACTCGACCGCGGTCGGGTAAGAGGTATAGCGCGGACCGCTCTGGTCATAGCGCTGGATCAGCTCCAGATCGAAGACCGTCCGTTGATCGGCCGGCGCGTCGCTGACCGACGCCTGGGCCGTAACATCCTCAGAGGCGGTTGGATTACGGGTCTTATCAAGCATGGCGTGCACCTCGAAGCCTCGACCTAAGGCGGGCCTCGTCATCATGTCGGAATGCGGATTGCGGTTCGTCGCTGCGACCATAACGCTAGCGGTCAGGAGTCGGCTACCGCCTCGGCGAAGATCGCGTGTGCGTCGAGCAGCTCTTGGCGGCGCATCAGGAAGACACCATCGCCCCCGTGGTCGAACTCGAGCCAGGTCCAATGCAGCGTCGGGAAGCGATCCTGCAGGGTTTCCGCGGCACTGCCAACCTCGACGATCAACAGGCCGTCATCGGCCAGGAAGTCGGGCGCATCGCGCAGGATGCGCAGGACCAGATCGAGCCCGGACTCACCGGCCGCGAAGGCTAGGGTCGGCTCGTGGCGATATTCCGCCGGCAGTGACTCCAGCTCGGCCGCCGCGACATAGGGCGGATTGGAGACAATAACATCGTAGGGGTCCTCGTCGATCGCTGCGAACAGGTCCGATTCGATGACCCGGACGCGATCTTCCAGGCCATGCAAGGAGCGGTTGCGCATCGCGACGCGCAGCGCCGCCGGCGAGATGTCGGCCAGGTCGACATCGGCATCGGGCAGGTGGATCGCCGCTGCGATCCCAATACAGCCGCTGCCGGTGCACAGATCGAGCACGCGGTTGACTTGGGTCGGATCGGCCCAGGGCGAGAACCCGTCGACGATCAGCTCCGCCAGCGGCGAGCGCGGTACCATCACCTGATCGGAGATGGTCATCTCGAGGCCCGCGAACCAGGTCCGCCCGGTCAGATAGGCCGCGGGGCAGCGCTCATCGATGCGGCGAGCGATCAGCGCCGCGACTGCCTCGCGCTCCTCGCCGGTGAGATGGCAGGCCCCGTACTCGGCGATCAGGGTCGGCGGCATCTTCAGCGCATGCGCAACGAGCCAGGCCGCCTCGTCGAACGCATTATCCGTCCCATGGCCGAAGTGGAGCCCGGCCTCGGTGAAGCGGCAGCCCCCCCATCGCACCCAGTCGCGAATCGTCTGCAGGTCGTTCATGTCTTGGCGGGTCACGATTGGAGTATCACGAAGCGCAGTGTCACTGGCAGCGGCCCGACGCCCCGGCGCCACTCCAATCCGTGGAGAATTGCCCAGGCAATGCACCATCGGGTCGCAGTCAGATGCGGCGTGATAGAGACTCAGCCAGGCCCTTCGCCCTCTTGTTGTTTCGAGGGCGATCAATCAATCGTCGAAGGATAGCATCAGCTGAGCCAGTGATGCCGACTGAAAAACGTTGGCAGCTGATCCAGCCCAAAGGTTGACACTGGTTGACCTGGCTCGGACCTGCACCAGCCGCTCGCAGACCGGCAGTGCCCACAAACTTATTGTCCCGACTTGTGTTATCTAGACACCAAAATGCCTTTGAATACCGAGTGTACGGGCAACCGCTGTCTGGATTAGCGCTGGCAGCACAATAAGATGGCCGCGGAGAGTGTGTCATGAGGCAGGGTTTGGACGGATCAGGAATCCGCTGCAACAACAATCCTCTGCTGCCAGCAGCGCAGCGGTTGACCTGTTCGCGAGTCAGCTTGCGCGCGCGTGCAACGGAGCCACGACGGCCTTTGCAGATCAGCTAGCCGCTCTGCATCGCGGCTTTGGCCGCCGAGGCTGCGCGATCGGCGCATTGCACCGGCAGACTGCTCTCGGGAGAGCAGCGCCGGCGAAGCCAGGCGGCTCAGGCTGCGCGTTGCTTGCCGCCGTTGAGTGGCTGAGCCGTCAGGGGTTCCTCGTGCCGCGCCTTGCGCTGACCGCGCTCGACCAGATCCGCAAGCGATATCTCGCTCAGGAAGGTGAAGATCTCGTCGCTGAGCTGGTCCCAAAGCGTATGGGTGAGGCAGCGCTCGCCTCCGCGACAGTTCTCGCGTCCTCCGCACCGGGTGAATTCCACCCACTCGTCAACGGCGCAGATGATATCGGCGATCGAGATCTGGTCGGAGCCTTTCCCGAGATAGTATCCGCCCCCTGGACCACGAATGCCGCGCACCAGTTGCTTGGCTCGCAATGCAGCAAACAGCTGCTCAAGATAGGACAACGAGATACCCTGATTGACCGAGATGTCGGCCAGCGTCACCGGTCCATTGCCCGAGTTCAAAGCGAGATCGAGCATGGCGGTGACGGCGTAGCGGCCTTTGGTGGAGAGTCTCATGGTGTTACGCCTAAGGTTGTCGAGGCCTTTTTCCCAGCTACCTACTTGGTTTTAGGTTGCCGATTGTCAAGGAAAAATGTCGAGCATTTTTCGATTTTGCGATCAAGGGGGACCAAGGGGCCGGCAGCACGCGCTCGAAACCGGGCCGCCCCGGTATCGAACAGCCAAAATCCCGACGGCCTCAGCTCGCGGTGACGCGGACCAGAATCAGCCGTCGGGGCCCCAGCGCCCTCGGATTCGGCAATCTGCGGCGCCGCCGGTTCCCGACCAACGCACTCGGGTATAGCCCGGCGAGCCCAACCGGCCCTTAGGCACGACCGAAACGCTATTCACGACGAGAGACGACGAGAACGCCCGCATGCCGCGTGTTGATACTGAGAGCTTCTATCGCCATGCCTTGGCCCGCTATGGCGACAACGCCGAGGGGGTGCATTGGCGCTCCGCCGATAGTCAGCGCGTACGGTTCGAGGTGCTGCGAGATCTGCTGCCCGACGACCTGTCCGGGATCGACCTCGTCGATGTCGGCTGCGGGCTCGGCGATCTGTATCAGTTCTTGAGCGCGCGCGGCGAAGCGCCGCGGCGCTATATCGGGCTCGACGCCGTCCAGGCGATGGTCGAACGTGCGCGCGTTCGCACCGGCTGCCCGATCCTGCATTGCGACGTGCTGCGCGACCCCCTCCCGGAGGCCGATTGGTACCTTGCCAGCGGCACCATGGCGCTGCTGACACCGGATGAGACCCGCGCGTTCATCGAACGCTGCCTGGTTCACGTCAGCACAGGCCTGGTGTTCAACCTGCTCAAGGGCCGCCATCAGTCGACGACGTTCAACTACCAGATGCCCGACGTGATCGAGGCCTGGGCGAACGAGATCGGGGTCGCGGTACAGATCGTCGACGGGTACCTCTCCGGCGACTTCAGCGTCGCGCTGACGCATCGCGACGGCTAATGCCCACGCGGTGAGGGCGGGATGCAGCGACGGCTGCGCCATTTCTGTTAGACTGCCGCGCACTTAAAATTCGACGACATAGGAGCCGCTCATGGCAGTCGTAGAGCTCAACGAGCAGAATTTCGAGCAAACGATCAACGACAACCCCTTCGTCATCGTCGACTTCTGGGCGACCTGGTGTGGACCCTGCCGGACGTTCGCGCCGGTCTTCGAGAAGGTATCAAACGACCACGAAGACATCGTCTTCGCGAAGGTCAACACCGAGGAAGCACAGGGCATCGCTGCGCATTTCCAGATCCGATCGATCCCGACCCTGATGATCTTCCGCGACCAGGTGATCATCTTCTCGCAGCCGGGCGCGCTGCCCGAAAGCTCGTTTCGCGAGCTGATCGGCAAGGCCCAGGATCTGGATATGGATCAGGTGCGCGCTGACATCGCCAAGCAGCAAGGCAGCGCCTGATCGGCATCCTGGCCGGCGCTACCATCGCCGTAGCGCCTCGCCAATCATTGAAAGACTTGTGACAGCCGATTCAACCCTGGCAAACCGGCGGCGGCAGCCCGCCCCTGGCAACACCCGCGATGCAGGCACCTCCTCTGTTCGTCTCTCGTCTCGACCTGCGGGCGACCGCACCGAACGTCGGCGGTCTGATGGCGTTATGCGAGGAGAACTACAACGCCTTGATGGGGCTGGCACCCAGGCTGCCAGAGCTCTCGGGGCGGTTGCGCTCCAGGCCCGATCACCAGGCCGAATTGCTGCTCGCGATAACGGAGCAGGCGCCCTACACCACGACGCTGCGCTTGACGCACGTCTTCGGCGATGAAGGGCACGAAGGGCCGCAGCACGAGGATGAGCCCGATGCAGTGCTGCGCGCCTATCATGACGCGGGACAGGTGGAGGTACTGAGCCTCCGTCAGACCATCCTGCCGGTCCTGAGCCACTATGACACCCCGGCGTTGGCCGCAAAATGGCGCGCAAACCTCTTCGTTTCGAAGTGGCTCGGCTACTGCTTACGCGAGGGGCACCGTTTCTCAGCGAATGCAGACCTGCCGCAACCCGCCAAGAGTAACCGCAAGCTCCTGCTTCCAAGCGTCTGATTGCACCCCGGTCCGTTTGAATCCCAGGGCCGTTTGTATCCCGATCTGATCGAACCGAGCCGACCGGCTCAGTATTCGAAGTTCCAGTCGAGGCCATCAGCTGGGTCGATCCGCAGCCGCTTCCGCTCGCCGACCGATGTCGTCGGATCATGTTGGCCGAGCTCGACGAGGATCTCGGCGCGCTGGTCGAGCCAGCGCTGCAACGCACCCGGCTGGATGAGCTGTATCCGACGCTCCGCCCGACCCATCAGCGCCAGCGTCTGCACGCGAACGCCCCGATCGCCTGGGTCGCCATACTCGAGCAAGCGCGACAGCGGCCGATCGATCAGCAGGAAGAAGCCCGCCCCGAATTCATCGATCGCGAGGCGTACAAGACACCGGGTAAATGGGTCCGCGGGCGAGGCGGCAATGATCAACGCACGATCCGGATAGCGCGCCACTAAGCGCGCGAGCGCGCGCCGGATCAGACGCTCGACCGAACGCTCGGGGTTTGCCCTCGACGGCGCAACCCCGACCAGCAGAATTCGCAGGATACCCAGCCCGGAGCGAGCCAACAGGGTCGGCACCAGACGCACCGCGAACCGGTCCAGGTCCTTCATCGGCCCAGATAACGCCTCGTAGGGGATCAGCTGCGGATGGTGCTTGCGGCTGTTGTCCCGCTCAGGCGCATAGGACCAGCCATCGAGCCAGCGATCAGCCGCCCAGCGCGCATGCTCGATCATCGCCAGACGCTCGACCTCGACCGGCGCGAACGCAAACGACTCGACGCGCTCCTCCGGAACGGCCCGACAGTCCGTCGTCGCCAGCTTTGCCCAAATATGATCGGCTTGGTGGCGGTTCGCATCCCGATAGGATGCGGCAAGCACGTCCCATGGTCGGCCGGCCGCTTCATTCGATGGATCACGTCCCTGAGCCGCGGTGGTATCCCGGTAATGCTCATGGATGACTTGCGCGAGCTCGTCACCGCGCCCGCCGAGCAGGGCGGCGCGGTCGAGCGCCAGCGCGAGACGGCTGAACGGGACCAGCTGTGCGTCCCAGTCAGCGAGTTCGCCGGCTGGCTCGACCTCACCGACATCGATCAACAGTGGCGGTGCCTGGTGCACCAACGCCAGTCGGGCCTTGATCGAATCAGTCAGAGCAAGCGCCGATTCTGGTGGCTCGGCACAGATCACGGCCATCGTCACCGGCGGCGCCGACTGCAGCGGCGGGTCCTCGAGCGAGCCGAAATCGATATCGGCGATCTCGCCGGCCTGCGGAAAGGCGGCATCGAACGCATGCCGAAACCGCTCGCTTGCCCTTGCGAGCACGGTCACCCGCAAGCGCTGCTCACCGTATTGACCGATACGAAGCGCCTGCACGAGCAGGGCTTCAGCAAAGGCATCATCGCCGAGGATCAACAGATGGACCGGCTGACCGAAGCAGGGGTCTGCGCCCCAGTGTAGCGGCCAACGGACGAGCAGTTGGCGCGCCGCCCGTTGGGGGATCGAGACGCGCTCGAGCCGCATCTTCGGCAACAACGGCGCAAGGGCATCCTGATCCGTTGCGGCCGGGCGCTGCGGCGCCGAATCGTCCACGAGCACCACGCGCAGCGGATGCCTGCACTGCACACTGGTCTCGAGCTGCGGCCACAGAGAAGCGAGCCAGGCCTCGGAGCGGTCGCCCATCGCGACGATCACTAGGTCTGCAGCGGCCAGATCGGACGGACCGACCCCAGCCTCGGGACGCCGCCTCAGCCATCCCGGCCCGGCGCCCAAGAATGCAGCACAGGCATCGGCGATGCGTCCCTCGCCGACCAACAGCACTCGGCGGCGTGCGCGCCGGTCCATCAGGGTCTTAAGACGGAACCGACGCGCATCAGGCCGCGCATCCACGACGGTGGCTACCGCCGATGGGCTTGCGGGCTGCGCTCAATCGCTCTGGTGAAGCAATTGCCCACTCTGGTCGACGACCGAGACCGCAATCGGAATCCCCTGGCGGATGCTGGCGGACACCACGCAGAAATCCTCGAACAGCGTCTTGCACCGCTCGAAGCGCTTCGAGGAGACCAACGCATCATCCAGGATCAGCTTGACCTCAAGACGCCCGATCCGTAGCCGCTTCTGCGCGTTGCGGATCATCACGCAGGTCACCTCGGTGCGCAGACTCGCGTCGGGCGGCTCCTCCTTGCCGATGCAGTAGAGCAGGCTTGCAGAGAGACAATTGCCGACGGCCGCAGCCAGCAGCCGCGATGCGTTGGGGCCGTTCGTCTCGCCGAGCGGTGGCGGCTCATCCATGAGCAGATCGGGGGCACGCTTCCAATCGAACGCGACATTGATCTGGTAACCCTCGCGCTGTTCGAGGTTGAGCGTGAAGCGCCCCTGCTCGTTTGCCTCACCAGTACCGGAGGCGGTACCGGAGGCGCTAGTCGATGCTGTCGTCATGGTTCTCTCCTGCAGTGCGTTGTCGGCCCACGCGGCGCCGTTGCTCTGGGTTCTTCGAATCGCGGCGGCCGCGCACTGCCGTCGCTTGAATGGAACCTCCCGAGCCGGAGACATCGCGCCAATCGCCAGTCGGGATCGCCCGCCGACTGCCCACAGCCCCACGGTAAAGGTAGGTCCAGGCGCGACCGAATCGAGTCGCGATCAACTGACGATCATAGAGCCTGGGGTAATCCTCGAGACGGTCCAGGGCCTTCAAGCCAGCGCCATCGACGCGATAGACCTCGCCGCGCACCGCGGTATGCCCACCCGTGATCAGCCCCGGATAGGCGCCGAGCTGTATCAGGGTAAAGCGCGGCTCGGTCCGGTGGGACCCAAGCCGTTCAGCGCCGGCGAGCAGGTAATGATTGACCTCACCGGCCAACAAGGTGCCGTAGACGAAGACGAGATGCTGCATGACTCCGCGCTCAGTCCGTTCGGCCCGATGAGCCCCTGTGCGATGGCCCCGCAACGCGCTGCAAGGGCCGCCATGAGTCGCGGCCACCAGACCAAGCCGCCGACCTCAGCCCGCAAAGGAGGCGAGGAATGCCTCCTCGAAACGGGGATAGTCGGACTCGTCCAGCCGATTGATGCCGGCCGCAGCCTTGCGGCCTCCGCCTGTCTCGAACTGCCGGCACAGCGCGTCGGCCCCGTCCGGGCGTTCGATCGGCGCCCGAACGCTGACGACGAACCCGCCGGATTCCAGCCGAGTCAACATCGCATGGGCCCGCCCCGGCGCCTCTTGCGCCAGCGCATTGGCATAGACGCCACCGACGCGACGTGCCCAAGCCTCGGCCGGCAAGACCATCAGATAGTGGGTTGCACTGGTGCACTCCGGGGTCACCGCGCGGGCACGCGCCATATCGTCCGCGTAGCCGGACCGCAGCGCCGCAAAGGCGTCATCCTGGTCGATGAATTCGAGCGGATCAGCATAGGGGCGCATGCGCGCGAACAGCTCTGTTGGCGGAAAGTGCAGATCGGCAACCGTAGCCCCATAGCCGTTGTAGTTCAGCAGGATGCCAAGCTCGCGCAGGCGCCCGATCGCCTCGTCTTGAAGCGCCAAGGGCGCAGCCGCGCGCCTTGCGGCGACATCGAAGTTGTCGCCAAAGGTCCCGACCACCGCCCAGGCACGGTGACGCCCCTCCAGCAGTCCGTCAACGAGCAAGCTGGTGCCGCGGTCAGCCGCCGTGTCGATATGGGCCTCGAGGTTCTCGTGTGCCGGGATCTCGCCGGGGTGATGGTGGTCGACATAACGCACCCGCACCCCCTTCTCCAACAGGTCCAATAGAGGCGTACGGTTCTTGTCGAGCGAGAGGTCGAGCACCGTGACCTCGTCCCCGGCGACTGCCGGCACACGTTGCAGCAGCGCGATATCCCGCTTGACCCCGGTGACCAGCTCGGCCTGGGCTGCAGCCGGTTCGCTCAGATGCAGCTGCTGCAGGGCGCAAAGCCCATCGGCATCGCCATTAAAAACATCGTAACGCGTCATGGTGTCAAAGGCTCCCGAACGTCGACGCTTGCGCTCAATCGCAATGCAGGGTAACGCGGCCATAGCCGTCGCGAATAGTCCCAACCGCGATTTGCGCCTGAGCGCCATGCAGGATTGCGACCATAGCCAAGGCGAGCAACCCGACTCGTGCTCGCAAGCTGCCTCAGATCAGCAGAAATCGTCCCCTGAGCTGGCCCGTTACGCAACCAGCCGAGTAGAATCCCGCACGACCCCTAGCGGCCGTCTCGATACGGCCTCATGGGCGCTCTTATTCATGCGACCCATTCTCGACCGGCCCGCAGACAGGCCCTGAATTGATGACCGACGATAACGATTTCGAGGCCCTGCTCAAGGAGCTAGAGAAGACCGAGCAGGCCGTCGCCGCGCGTCCGAAGGTTGGCGATCGTGTCCAAGGCACGATTATCGAGATCGGCGCGGAGCAGTTGTTCGTCGACATCGGCGGCAAGGCGGAAGCAACGATGGAGCTTGCGAACCTGCGCGATACCGAAGGACAGCTCGACAAGGGGGTCGGCGACCCGATCGAGGCGACCGTCACCGGGATCGATCCGGAAACCGGGACCCTGGTGCTCGGCACCCGTCACAGCCGACATGCCCACGGCAGCGAGCAGCTCGAGGCCGCATTCCACTCCGGCACCCCGGTCGAGGGCCAGATCACCGGAACGACCAAAGGCGGCCTCGAGGTCCAGATCGCTGGACAACGTGCCTTCTGCCCCGCATCCCAGGCCGATCTGCGCTTTATCGAAGACCTCTCATCCCTGGTTGGCGAGCGCAGCGCCTTTCGGATCACCAAGTTCGAGGGCGGCCGCCGTCTCAACCTCGTGGTCTCGCGCCGGGCCATCCTCGAGCAGGAGCAGGCCGAGCGCGCCGCACAGACCCGCGCCCAGCTCGAGCCCGGCGCCGTGCTGAGCGGCAAGGTCGTTGGGCTGCAGCCGTTCGGCGCCTTTGTCGACCTCGGCGGAATCGAGGGGATGATCCACATCAGCGAGCTCGCGCTCGGTCGCGTTCGGCATCCGGAAGAGGTGCTGAGCATCGGCCAAGAGATCGAGGTCGCGGTGCTGAAGATCGAGCAGACCAATAACCCGAAGCGCCCGGAGCGGATCGCACTCTCGATTCGAGCGCTCGCCAAGAGTCCGTGGTCCGACGCCGCCGAGCGCTACCGGCCGGGCACGCGCGTCCAGGGGCGAATCGAGCGCCTCGAGCCATTCGGCGCCTTCGTCGAGCTCGAGCCTGGTTTGACCGGTCTCGTCCATATCAGCGAGCTTGGCGCTGGAAGACGGATCGAGCACCCGAAGGATGTCGTCCAGGTCGGCCAGCAGGTCGATGCGGTCGTGGTCCAGGTCGATACCGAACGCCGTCGAATCGGGCTTTCGCTGGCCTCGGAGCGCATCGCCGAGGGCGAAGCAGCCGTTGCCTCCCCGCCGGCGCCCACCGCAACGGCAGCGAGAAAGAACGCCGAGCCGGACAGCGACAGCGACAGCGAGGCCGGCCTCGGCACCCTGGGCGAGCTTCTCAAGGCTCAGCTCGGACGCGGCGATGCAGGTTAGGAACCCATGGCGCGACCGCTCGGCCCGATGCTGACAGGTTTGTTGAGTATGGTGACCTCGCCGACGCAGATCTCGGGAAAGGATGTCTAGCGCACCAATGCAACGGTAATCATCGGATGATGTGACGGCTGACACAATGGACCGCCACCGCTCCGACCCACAATCAGAAAACGAACACCCCCGGAGACATCCCATGACCGAAAAGGCCCCTTGGATCACGTATCGGCCGGAGCTCAAGGTGCTGGATTGCACGGTGCGCGATGGCGGCCTGGTCAACGCCCACCAATTCAGCGACGAGTTCGTCAGCGCCTGTTATCACGCCTGCATCAGCGCCGGCGTCGATTACATGGAGATCGGCTACAAGAATTCACCGAAGACCTTTCCGCGCGCGAAGTTCGGGCCTTGGCGCCACTGCGACGAGGCCGATCTGCAGCGGATTGTCGGCGATCATGATCCGGCCGCCACCGGGCTCAGGCTCGCGGCGATGGCCGATGCCGGCAAGAGCGACTGGGAGACGCAGATCGTGCCCGAGGCCGAGAGCCCGCTGAGCATGATCCGGGTCGCCTTCTACGCCCACCAGGTCTCCGAGGCGGTCGACATGATCCGTTTTGCCGCCGAGCAGGGCTACGAGACCACGGCCAACCTGATGGCGGTCTCAAACATCACCGAGACCGAGATCGATACCGTGCTCGAGGCGATTGCCGACACCCCGGCCAGCACCATGGTCATCGTCGACAGCTTCGGTCACCTCTATCGCGAGCAGGTCGACCGGCTCTATCACAAGTACACCGATGCGCTCGCCGGCACCGGAAAGGAGATCGGCATACACGCCCATAACAATCTCCAGCTCGCCTTCGCGAACACCATCGAGGCGATCATCCTCGGCTGCAACCGGGTGGACTCGACCATCTTCGGCTTCGGCCGCGGCGCCGGCAACTGCCACACCGAGATCCTGCTCGGCTTCCTGCGCAACCCGAAGTTCGAGGTGCGCCCGATCATCGAGGTGATCCAGGAGCACATCCTGCCGCTGCGCCGCGAGATCGACTGGGGCCCGTCGCTGCCTTACAACCTCACCGGCCAGCTCAATCAGCATCCGCGCGCGGCGATCGAGTGGCGCGAAGGAGCGACCCCGGACGACTTCCTCGCCTTCTACGACAAGGTGGTTTCGGAGATCTGAGAGGCATCGGATCGGATCAAAGGACCCTGGCGAGCAACGCAACCTCGCTCACCGGCCGACCCGGCAGGTCTAGACGCACCGTCCAGCCATCGCCGGGCGCCCGGTCCAGGTACTGACCGTCGGTTGTCATCACCCGCGTCAGCCGAACGCGCTCGGTTCCAGACGGCGTGATCCATTCGATCTCGTCACCTGGCGCAAATCGATTGCGCACTCGGATCTCGGCGGTCCCCCCCTCGGGATCGACCCGCACCACCTCGCCGACGAACTGACGCTGCGCACTGAACGAGCTACGGTTATCATAATTCTGTAGCGCTGCCGGCGCATGCCGGCGCAGGAAGCCCTCGGTGTAGCCGCGGTTGGCAAGACCCTGGAGCTCTTCGAGCAGCGCCGGATCGAATGGACGCCCGGCGACCGCGTCATCGATCGCACGCCGATAGACCGAGGTCGTCCGCGCGCTGTAGTAATGCGACTTGGTGCGTCCCTCGATCTTCAAGGAATCGATGCCGATCGCACTGAGACGGGCGACATGCTCCACTGCACAGAGGTCGCGCGAGTTCATCACATAGCTTCCATGCTCGTCCTCGAACAGGGCCATGTACTCGCCCGGCCGTTCGGACTCCTCGAGCCACCAGATCTGGTCGGCTTCCGGATGGCGCTCCTGCTTCGGCTTCGGCTTCGGCCGCGACTTCTGATCGGCCCCCGGCGCGAGGCCGCCATGGACGAAGACCTCGAGCTCGATATCGGGACAGGCCGAGCGGATCGCCGCGATCTCGTCGAGCGACAGTTCGCGCGAGAGGATGATGCGCCGGATGCCCTGCTGCTGCCAGAACCGCACCGCCGCCGCATTGGTGGTATTGGCCTGCACCGAGAGATGCACCGGCAGTTCCGGCCAGCGCTCGCGAACCAGCATGATCAGCCCTGGGTCCGACATGATCAGCGCATCAGGATTGAGCGCGACCACCGGCTCGAGATCGGCAACGAAGGTCTCCAGCTTGGCGCCATGCGGCATCAGGTTCGCGGCCAGATAGAAACGCTTGCCCGCGGCATGGACAGCCGCAATCCCCTCGGCCAGGGCGGCCAGATTGCCGAACTCGTTGTTGCGCACCCGCAGGCTATAACGCGGGATGCCGGCATAGACGGCATCCGCACCATAGGCCAGCGCATAACGCAGGCTGCGCACTGTTCCCGCTGGCGACAGCAGCTCCGGCCCGGCCGACCGAGTCCCCTCCTCCGCAGTGATCATCACTGCAGCGTCACGTCGAAGCTGAGCTGCTTCGCACCGCCGACCAGACGATCGCGCACCACCTGAATCGGCAAGCGCTCTCCGGGGCGGCTGTCCATCAGCGCGATCCGGATATCGGCATAGGACTCGATCGGAATATCGCCGATCTCGATGATCCGGTCGCCGGTCTCGACACCAGCCTCGCGCGCCCCGCTCTTCTGTGCGAACCCTTGGATCGCGACGCCTGCCCCGGCTGTCTCGGTATCGAGCATGACCCCCATGAGCCCCGTCTTGGGCAGCTCGACCGGCTGCGGATAGAGGAGATAGTCCGCAATCTCGGGATCGAGAGGCCGCTGGTGGCCGTTCATTACGATCGACATCGGCGCATCGACCCGACGCTGCAGCCGAGCCGGTATCCCGCGCCCGTATTGGACGTGCCCTACCCCGGCGAGCACGACCAATTGCTTGCCCGGATTCGCTTCGAGCCACTGTGCAGCCCGCTCGGCCATGCCCTCGTCCCATAGCAGCTGGACCTCGAGGAAGTGCTCGAAGGAGGCATCCTCGTCCTTGGGGTGCATCTCGAAGACCTGCTCGACATGTGCCCGATAATCGGCGTCGTCACGATCGATCTCTTCGGGGATCTGTCGCCTCTCGGCAGACGACAGCGAATCGATCCCACCGTCACCGACCTTCTGGGTAATCTCGCGTGGCACATTGAGTGCGATCAGCGGGATGCCATGCTCGCGCGCGTAGCGCAGGATCGGACGATAGAGGCGGTAGTCGAACCGCCAGCGCTCGAAGTACTCGGTTTCACGGAGGAAGGCCTCTTCATCGAGGGTCCCAGCGATATAGGCATCGAGCTGCGCTTGGAAGGGCTGCTGGAAGAACTCCATGCCCACAGCGACCTGATTACCGCGCTCGACCAGGCCCCGAATGATCTCGAGCTGATTGAGATGGTCCTCATAGCGGTCGTGTGACTCACCGACGAAGACGACACGATCATCGATCAGCGCATCGATCAGATGGTCTAGGCCACCAAGGGTCGACACATCGAGCACCTTGGTCCTCGGATCGAGCTCTGAGATGACTTGAAGGGACGAACCTGTGTCATCGTCCTCAGCCGGCGGCATGGCCTGCGCCCCGAGTAGCGGGAACGCCCCCAAGACCAGGACCGAGATTGAAATGAGCAGCCAGGACATCGCAGGCTTCTGGAGCATATCGGGACTCTCTCTGTAGGCTAGATGACAGCGACCACCAAAGCGCCGCTGAGTTCCGCTTAATCCTTGATCTGGACCGCTTTTACTGTCTCGGCGGCGCTGCTAGGCTGGGTCACAAACATCAACCATTGGAGGTTACAGCATGGCACGCATCGTGATACTCGGCGCGGGCATTTCAGGTCACACAGCCGCTCGCTGGCTCGGCAAATGGGTCGGCAAGCAGCATGAGATCGTCGTCGTCTCACCGAACGCGAAATGGAATTGGATCCCATCGAATATCTGGGTCGGGGTCGGTGAGATGAAAGAAGAGCAGGTCACCTTCGAGCTCGCACCGGTCTACAAGAAGCTTGGTGCCACCTTCAAGCAGGCGAAGGCGGTCTCGATCAATCCCGAGGGGAGCGAGGCCAGTGAGCGTCCCTTCGTCACGATCGAGTACACCGATGCGGCCAAGTCCGGACAAACCGAGGATGTCGACTACGACTACCTGATCAACGCCACCGGTCCGAAGCTCAACTTCGGCGCCACGCCAGGGCTCGGGCCCGATGAAGGCTATACGACCTCGGTCTGCACTCCCGGCCACGCACTCCACGCCAATGAGCAGCTCCAGTCCAACATCGCGGCGATGAAGCGCGGCGAGACACGGACCTTCGTAATCGGCACCGGTCACGGGATGTGCACCTGTCAGGGCGCTGCCTTCGAGTATATCTATAACATCGAGCACCTGTTCCGCGATGAGGGTGTGCGCGACAAGGCCCGCTTGGTCTGGATCAGCAACGAGTACGAACTCGGCGACTTCGGCATGGGCGGCGTGCACATCAAACGCGGCGGCTACATCACCAACGGCAAGGTGTTCGCCGAGTCCTTGATGGTCGAGCGCGGCATGGAGTGGATCGTTCGAGCCGCGGTCAAGCAGATCGAGCCAGGCAAGATCCACTACGAGCTACTCGACGGCAGCGAGCATGCGCTCGAATTCGACTTCGCGATGCTGATCCCGCCGTTCGCCGGTCAGCCGATGAAGGCCTATGGCAAGGACGGCAGCGATATCACCAGCGATGTCTTCGCCCCGAACGGCTTCATGAAGGTCGACGCCGACTACAACCCGAAGCCTTACGAGGACTGGGGCAAGGAAGACTGGCCCAAGACCTATCAGACGCCGGCCTACAAGAACGTCTTCGCGATCGGCATCGCGTTTGCGCCGCCGCACCTGATCAGCAAGCCGATGAAGAGCACGAACGGCACCCCGATCAACCCGACGCCACCGCGCACCGGTATGCCCTCAGCCACGATCGGCAAGGCCGTCGCCGAGAGCATTCGCGACATGCTTTCAGGCTCCGAGAAGCCGACCCACACCGCCTCGATGGCCGAGATGGGCGCCGCCTGCGTCGCCTCCACCGGCATGGATCTGTTCAAGGGATCGGCCGCAACAATGACGGTCTTCCCGGTCGTACCCGACTACGAGACCTATCCGGATTACGGCCGTGACATCGATCTAACCTTCGGCGAGATCGGGCTGGCGGGTCACTGGATGAAGTACATCCTTCACCATGTGTTCATCTACCAGGCGAAGCTGAAGCCAGGTTGGTCGCTGCTTCCGGACTGATTCAGACCGACACGGAGCCCCAGCCCCGCGGTTGCCCGGCTTTAGGCCGATCTCGCGCGGGGCGACCATCATCCGACCTATTCAAGAGGCACTTCCATGACCCAAGACGCCGCGACCGCCGACAATTCCGCTGCCAGCAAGCCGAAGAATAAGGAACCCTATCAGCAGGCCTATTATCCGCCTGTGCCGACCGGCTTTACGCGTTTTATGCGCTCGAACCTGGTCTGGCAGTTCTGGCGTTTCCTCGTCATCAACCTGAAGATCTTCAAGCTGATGTTCCGTTCCCATCACTGATCGATCGCGGATCAGGCGCCAAACCCAGGCGCCGCAGCGCCAGGCGAAAGGCCGGATCGACCGACGAACAGGCCCGAGCCCTTAGTGGAGGCTCGGGCCTTTTGATGAGCAGCGTCCCATTATCGGTTCGCGCAAGGGCGGAGACAGGCCGAAAGACCGTAGCAGAGAGTCGGCCCAATCAGGAAATCTGCTGATAGTAGAGGTTTTGCGGATGCTCGGCCTCGGCGAAGAAGTACCAGCGCTCGGCCAGCAGCCCGAGATACTGAAGCACAAAGGCCGCGATCGGCAGCGTCGGCGACTCGAGCAGGTAAGCCAACAGGATCAATGCGATCGGTACCGGAAACACCAATACCAGGAAGGCATTGCGCACCAGCTTGAGGGTGGCCGGACCCTGGTGATGGAAGAATTCACGGGTGTTGAACGAGCTCGCCGAGAACCCTTGCGACTTCTGCTCGATCGACCGATGCCGAATACCGATCGCCGTCTGCAGCGTACTCTGATGCTTGAGCGAGGCGTTGCGGAACAGCGATGCGGTGCGAGTCCCCAGACCGAGCAAGGTCGCGATCACGGCCCAGGTGCCGAAGAAGCCAACGAGATTGTTGCCCAGCCAGGCCGAGTAGGCTGCAGCAAGCATGAACCCCGATGCGGAGCCGAGGAACATGAAGTTCACCACCGTGTAGGGCGAATGCCATTCCTCGAGGAACTTGACGCTCGCATAGATCATCCCGGTGCTGACGAACAGCGCCAGCGCAACGACCACCCCGAGCATCCCGAGCACGAAGGTCGTATCGACCGGCAGCGCGCCGTCGCCGAACACGACGAATGGCTCCGTCCAGCCCGCCCAGTGGAACAGGCCGTAGAAGAACACGATGCCCATCATCGCCGGGAGCACGATGACCTCCCGCGAGAGCCAGGAGGTCCGCCACATCGCTGCCGCGCGCCAAGCGCGCTCCGGCCGCCCGAGGTGGAAGAAGGACGCGCCGAGGCCGGCGATCAGGAGCAGGAGCGATAAGGCACTGCCGACCGCATAGAACGAGCCGGGCTGTTCCTCGACCAGGTGGATGGTCGAATACAGCTGCCCGGTGAAGAGGGCAAGGAACAGGCCCTGTCCGGCACCGATGAGCGTGGTCAGGAAGATCACAGAGAAGGCTGGATGCATGATGGCTACTACTGCGTTACGGGTTGTATCGAGCGCTCAGCGGCTACCAGGAGACGTCATCGAGGGTCTCTTCACCGGAGTAGACAGTGATGTCCTCCTTGGTGAGCGGATTGTCGGAGCGCTGCAGGTCTTCTTCGCTGATGTGCATATGGTTCTTCTGCCGCGGCAGATAATGATTCGCCGGCTTGGTACCCCACTCCGGCATCAGCGCATAACCGCCACGCTCGCGGATCGCGATCGAGACCTCAGAATCCGGGTCATGGACATCGCCATAGAGCCGCGCATTGGTCGGGCAAGCCAGCACGCAGGCGGGCTGGCGCTCGGCCTCGGGCAGGGTCTGATCGGTGATGCGATCGATGCAAAGGGTGCACTTCTTCATCACCTTCTGCTGCTCGTCGAGCTCACGGACGCCATAGGGGCAGGCCCAAGAGCAGTACTTGCAGCCGATGCACTTGTCGTAGTCGACCAGCACCACGCCGTTGTCCTCACGCTTGTATGAGGCGCCGGTCGGGCACACCGGCACGCACGGCGGGTCCTCGCAGTGCAGGCAGCTCTTCGGGAAATGGACCGTTTCGGTGCTCGGAAAGCTGCCGATCTCGTAGGTCTGGACACGGTTGAAGAAGGTGCCGGTCGGATCGGCGCCGTAGGCGTTCTCGTCCACCATGGGCCCGGCCCAGCCCGAGGTGTTCCATTGTTTGCAGGAGGTCACGCAGGCGTGGCAGCCAACGCAGACGTTTAGATCGATGACGAGGGCGAGTTGGGTCATGGCTCTATCGCTGATGATTCTGGTCCGGGGACATCATGGTCGCTTGACGTGCCCGCCCCGCTGGCGCGGGCACATTCCGG
>JAAAOQ010000067.1:2500-21214 GCA_009908845.1 Gammaproteobacteria bacterium | reverse complement strand
CAGCGCCAGGGCCGCAGTTACGAGTTCTCGGAAGAGGAGGCGGCGCAGTTCAGCGATTTCTTCTCCAGCATCTTCGGCGGTATGGGCGGCGGTATGGGCGGCGCTCGCGGGGGTGGCCGCAGCTCGGGTTTCGGAGGTGCCGGGATGGGCGGCGATCCGTTTGGCGGCCGCGGGGCGGACCAGACCGCGCGTATCCGCATCTCGCTCGAAGAGGCGTTCAAGGGCGGCACGCGCCAGTTGCGGCTCGAGGTGCCCGAGGTCGACGCCCATGGGCAGGTCGTGAGCCGTGCGCGTACGCTCAATGTGCGCATCCCGGCGGGTGTGACCGAAGGACAGCAGATCCGGCTCGCGGGCCAGGGCGGTCCGGGACTGGCCGGGGGCGGCGAGGAGACGGCCGGCGATCTCTATCTGGAGATCGAGCTGGAGCCGCATCCGATCTACCGCACCGAGGGCAAGGATATCCATCTCAAGCTCCCGATCGCGCCTTGGGAGGCGGCGCGCGGTGCGACGGTGCCGGTGCCGACCCTCGGCGGCACGGTCAGCCTCAAGATACCGGCCGGCGCCCAAAGCGGTCAGCGGCTGCGATTGAAGGGCCGGGGTCTGCCCGGGAAGCCCGCGGGCGACGCCTTCGTGCAGCTCGAGATCACCAATCCGCCGGTCGATCGCGCCGAGGCCAAGGCCGCGTTCGAGTCGCTGGCCGAGCAATTCAAGTCCTTCAACCCGAGAGCCAAGCTGGGGGTCTGAATCATGTCGAAGGCGCTCACGACAATCGAAGGGATGCTGCTGGACGAGGGCACGGTGGTCACCCTGAGCGAGCTGACCCATGTCTGCGGTATCAGTCAGGAGCAGGTGCGCTCGATGGTCCGCGAGGGGATGCTGCAGCCGCGCGGGGCTGCGCCCGAGTCCTGGCGCTTCACGGGCATCGAGGTCCGACGCACGCGGCGAGCCGTCCGCTTGCAACAGGACCTCGAGCTGAATCTGGCCGGCGCGGCGCTGGCGCTGGACCTACTCGATGAGGTCGAGCGGCTGCGACGGCGCGTGCACTGTCTCGAACAGCACCTCGCCGTGCCGCGTGATGCGGAGGGCGCGGGCTGACTCACAGGATCTTTGTGCGGCTGTCAGCTGCGCTGTGTTCAGTTGCGCTGTTGCTGGCCGCCTGTCTGGGCGCCTGTCTGGCCGGCTGTCTGGCCGGCTGTCTGGCTGTGCAGGCGGGTGTGCCGGTCTCGCAGGTGCGCATCGTTGCGCGCTTCCCGCATGATCCGAACGCCTTCACGCAGGGGCTGGCCTTTGCTGAGGGCGAGTTGTACGAGGGCACTGGCGGTTATGGCAGCTCCTCGTTGCGGCGGGTCGATCTCGCCAGTGGCCGCGTCCTCGAGCGCGTCGAGCTGCCGCGGCAGTTCTTCGGTGAAGGCATCACGGCTTGGCGGGATGAGCTCATTCAGCTGATCTGGCGCGCCGGGATCGGTCTGCGCTATTGCCGTGCATCGCTCGCGGAGAACGGGCGCTTTGCGGTAGCCGGTGAAGGCTGGGGCCTGACCCACGACGGCCGGCATTGGATCATGAGCGACGGTAGCGCCGAATTGCGGCTGCTCGAGCCGGCGACCGGCGAGGAGGTGCGGCGGTTGCGGGTGAGCGATGATGGCAAGGCGGTGCGTCGGCTCAACGAGCTCGAGTTCGTGCGCGGTGAGGTCTGGGCGAACATCTGGTATCAGGATCGTTTGGCCCGGATCGACCCCGCCGATGGCCGCGTCCTAGGCTATGTCGACCTGAGCGATCTTTGGCCGGAAGAGCGCAAGCGCGAGCGCGCCCAGGTCCTGAATGGGATTGCCTTCGAGTCGGCGACCGGGCGCCTCTTCGTCACCGGTAAACGCTGGCCCTGGCTGTATCGGATCGCGATCCCGGCGCTCGGTATCGAGTGAGCCGAGTGGGGCGTTGGCCAGGGGCGACGCAAGCATTCGTGCCTTCAGTCCACAGCGCAAGGCCTGCAGGAGACCGATCTGAATCTGCCCCTCGATCAAGCACGGAGTCTCGTTTGAAGAGGCGGGCACTGTCTTCCACTGAATGTCGATGAGGTCGTACAGCGAGCGCTGATGTAAGGTAACTACCTCGGCACCCACGACAAACGCGACAGCGCCGTGCTGCACGGACTGCTCAAGGTCTGGGCCAATGAGTGCGACGACGAGGCGCTGCGACGCGAGGCGCTGTTGATCGATTACGAGCTTTAGCTTTAGTGCCAGCGCTCAACGAGAACAGGGCAATCAGGTATCGAACATATGGTTTCCTTGGCCTGTCAACTCACTCTTTATGAGCAATTGCAGGCACTACCCGAAGGTTTGACCGGCGAGATCCTGAATGGGCAGCTCCATGCTCAACCACGTCCGAGTGGGCCGCATGGGCGGGTCAGCGTGGGTCTCGATCGGCGCATCGGCCGTGGCTACGATGAGGGCGACGGCGGTCCTGGCGGTTGGTGGATTCTGGTCGAGCCCGAGGTCCATTTCCTGCGCGACCAGGAGGTCGCGGTGCCGGATCTAGCCGGCTGGCGACGCGAACGGATGCCGCGCATCCCCGAGGGCCATCGTTTCGAGGTGGTGCCAGACTGGGTCTGCGAGATCCTCTCGCCCTCGACCGCGAGCAAGGATCGGGAGATCAAGCTACCGCTCTATGCCCACTATGGCGTTGCTCATGCTTGGCTGGTGGACCCGCAGCGGCGCACCCTGGAGGTCTATGGGCTGGAACAGGGGGCCTGGCACTTGCTACTCGAGGCCGCTGAAGCGGCCAGCGTGCGTGCGCCACCCTTCGAGGCACTGGATCTGAGGCTCGCTGCGCTGTGGGTCTAACAAGGCGGCCAGCGGGGAGCAAAAAACAGCTTGACAATCAGGTACAGAATACATGGTCTCCTTGGCCTACCAAGTCACTCTTTATGCGCAATTGCAGGCGCTGCCTGAAGGCTTGACCGGCGAGATCCTCTTGGCGCCCACGGCAAATGCAACAGTGTCACGCTGCGTGAGCTGCTCAAGGTCTGGGCCAACGAGTGCGACGACGAGGTGTTGCGATAAATCATGCAAATCGCCATTGAACTTCCCAATGATTTCGTTGGAATGCAGACTGAGCAAACGATTGCCAAGGAGATGCGGCTCGCCTACGCCTTGGCCCTGTTCAAAGCGGGGCGCGTCTCTCTGGCCAAGGCGGCCGAATTGGCGGACCTGGACATCTATGGCTTCATGGCTCTATGCAAAGAAGAGCGGATCGAGGTCATCAATACCTCCCGGGATGAGCTCCTACATGAGATGCAGTTGGCCTCCAGGCCCGGTGCATGATTCTGGTCGCTGACTGCTCGGCGTTGGTGGCATTGGCAACCTGCGATGCCCTGTCGCTCCTTGATCAGCTGTTCGGCACGGTGGTCGTGCCAGCAGCGGTCTATCGCGAAGCGGTGGTCGGCAACAAGCCCGAAGCCGAGCGGTTGCGGGCTCATCTGCAGGGGCGTGTCCGGGCGCTCGATCCGGAGCACCCTGTTCTACTCGATGGCTTCTCGGACCCTGGCGAAACCGAGGCGATGCTGTGCGTACCGCAGGCATGATCGTTGTCGCGGGCGGTAGCACGGCGCCGCACTGTGCCGGGCTCGAGCGTGAGCCGAACTCGCGGGCATCGGGATACGCGGCGGTCGCCTTAATGCACTAGAATCCGAGGTCTTGTCCGCGATCATGCCGCATGCGCTGATCGACCTCGTCTATCGCCTGCTCGACCACCGGGTTATCCCAGCATGTCCGACACCTTCCACGGCCCTTCCGATACCCCCGAGAATCCGTTCCCGCTGCTCTCGACCATCGATGATCCCGCCGATCTGCGGCGGCTGCCGAGCAGCGAGCTCAAACAGCTCGCGGCCGAGCTGCGGGGCTTCCTGATCGATAGCGTCTCGCGCACCGGCGGCCATCTCGCGGCCGGGCTGGGCGTGGTCGAGCTCAGCATCGCGCTGCACTATGTCTTCGACACACCGCGTGACCGTATCGTCTGGGACGTCGGCCATCAGGCCTATCCCCATAAGATCCTGACCGGGCGGCGGGATCGGATGGCGCGGATGCGGCAGCAGGGTGGGTTGTCCGGCTTTCCGAAGCGCGCCGAGAGTCCCTACGACACCTTCGGCGTCGGGCATTCGAGCACCTCGATCAGCGCCGCGCTCGGCATGGCGATCGCGGCCAAGCAGAAGGGCGAGCCGCGCCAGATCATCGCGGTGATCGGCGACGGGGCGCTCAGCGCCGGGATGGCCTTCGAGGCATTGAACCACGGCGGGCCGCTCGACCCGGACCTGATGATCATCCTGAATGACAACGAGATGTCGATCTCGCCGCCGGTCGGCGCGATCAGCAGCCACCTGGCGCGGCTGCTCTCGGGCGGCCTCTACACCAAGATGCGCGAGGGCAGCAAGACCGCGCTGCGCGGGATGCCGCAGCTGCGCGAGCTGGTCGGGCGCTGGGAGGAGCACGTCAAGGGGATGGTGATGCCGAGTACCTTGTTCGAGGAGCTCGGCTTCAACTACATCGGGCCGGTCGATGGCCATGATATCGATGCCGTGGTCGGGACGCTGCGCAACATGAAGCGGATGCCCGGCCCGCGCCTGCTGCATCTGATCACCCAGAAGGGCCACGGCTATGAGCCGGCCGAGCATGCGCCGACCACCTATCACGGAGTGACGCCGTTCGACCTCAAGACCGGGGCAGTGGCCAAGAAGGGCGGCGGCAAGAGCTACACCCAGATCTTCGGCGACTGGCTCTGTCACCGCGCCGAGGCCGATGACCGTCTGCTCGGGATCACGCCGGCGATGCGCGAGGGCTCGGGTCTGGTCGAGTTCTCGGAGCGCTTTCCGCAGCGCTACTTCGATGTCGGGATCGCCGAGCAGCATGCAGTCACGCTGGCGGCCGGGATGGCCTGCGAGGGCATGAAGCCGGTGGTCGCGATCTACTCGACCTTCCTGCAGCGCGGTTACGACCAGCTCGCCCATGACGTCTGCCTGCAGGGCTTGGACGTGACCTTCGCGGTCGATCGCGCCGGTCTGGTCGGTGCCGATGGACCGACCCATGCTGGCGCCTTCGACTACAGCTATGCGCGTCCGCTGCCGAATCTGGTCATCATGGCGCCGGCCGATGAGAACGAGTGCTGGTGGATGCTCGAGGCCGCCTACGCCCACGAGGGACCGGCGATCGTCCGCTATCCGCGCGGAACCGGTCCTGGTGTCGCGATCGACAAAGCCGGCGGCAAGCCGATCCCGCTCGGCGAGGCCGAGGTGCGCCGCGAGGGCCGCGATGTCGCGCTGTTGGCGTTCGGCAGTCGGGTCGCAGCCGCCGAGGTGGTCGGCGAGCGCCTGAACGCGACGGTGGTCAATATGCGCTTCGTCAAACCGCTCGATGATCCGCTCATCCTCGATATGGCCGAGCGCCATCAATTGCTGGTGACGGTCGAGGAGAATGCGGTCGCCGGTGGGGCCGGCTCGGCCATCTCGGAGCTGCTGGCCGAGCAGGGCGTGACCGTGCGCTGTCTGCATCTCGGGCTGCCGGACCGCTGTCAGGAGCAAGCGACCCATGGCCAGCAGCTTGCGTCCTGCGGCCTGGATGAGGATGGGATCGAGAGTGCGGTCCGCGCCGAGATGCGCGACCTGGGACTGGACAAGGCGCCGTTGCACGGGGCCAGCACGGGTTGAATGGCGATGACGTTGATGATCGAGCCGATACCGGCCTTCGAGGATAACTACATCTGGCTGCTGCAGCGGCCGGGGCGGGACGAGGCCGTCGTGGTCGATCCCGGTGAGGCCGGGCCGGTGGTCGAACGGCTGCAGCAGGACGGGCTGCGCCTGGCCGCGATCCTGATCACCCATCATCATGGCGATCACATCGGCGGGGTCGCGGCGCTGCGCGCGCGCTGGCCGCAGGCCGAGGTGTTCGGACCACAGGACCGGCGGATCAAGGGTCTGACCCGGGTGGTTGCCGATGGCGACCAGGTCCAGCCGCCCGGGCTCGAGCAGACCTTCACGGTGCTCGCCGTCCCTGGGCATACGTCGACCCATATCGCCTATTACGGCGAGGGCGCGCTGTTCTGTGGCGACACATTGTTCGCGGCCGGCTGCGGTCGCGTCTTCGACGGCACCTTCGAGGATCTAGCGGATTCGTTGCAGCGCATCGCTGCGCTGCCGGCCGAGACGCGCTGCTACTGCGCTCATGAGTACACACTGGCGAATCTCGGTTTCGCGCGCTGGGTCGAGTCGGAGAGCCCGGCCTTGGCTGACGCCGTTGCTGCGGCCGAGCGGCGCCGCGCGGCCGATCTGCCGACGGTGCCGACTTCCCTTAAGGACGAGCTTATGGTCAATCCCTTCCTGCGCACCAGCACACCGGCCGTGATCACCGCGGCCGAGGGCTTCGCCGGGAGGACGCTGACCGGCCACACCGAGGTGTTCTCCGCGCTGCGGCGCTGGAAGGACGAGCGCTATGACTGAGCCGGTACGGATTGAATGCGCTGGCGGGCCGTCCGGTTTCCAGAACTTTGGCCAGATCCGCGGCTGGACCCGCTGCCAGCACCGCTACCGGGCCCGCTGCCGCACTGGCTACCGGGCCCGCTGCCGCACTGGCTACCGGACCCGCTGCCGGACCGGCAGTCTTCTCGGCCTTTCCGTTCCTGGCGATCATGGCGGCACGCCATGCCGGAGAACGAAACAATCGCAGCGGTTGTTTCACTGTAAGTCGGTGAACTGAGAACCCCTGCGGTGTCAGCAGTCATGACCTGGGCCCGGGCCCACTGGCGGCAGGCGTCGATTGCGGCGCTTGCAGGGGCGCTGCTCGTGCTTTCGTTCGCGCCGTTCGGGCTCTATCCGGCGGCCGTGCTGGCGCTGGTCGGCTTCTATCTCGCGCTGCGCGGTTGCAATGGGCGCGACGCCTTCCTCATCGGCTGGCTGTTCGGCCTCGCGCTGTTCGGCACAGGCGTGGCCTGGGTGCGGATCAGTCTGAACGAGTTCGGCAATATGCCGGCGCTCGTCGCCAATCTGCTGATGCTGCTGTTCGTCGCGGCGATGGCGCTCTACTACGGGATCGCGGGATGGCTGATCCAATGGCTCGAACGGACGCGGGCGCCAAACTGGACCGGACCATTGCTGATCCTGCCGGCGGTCTGGGTGCTGTTGGAATGGCTGCGCGGCTGGCTGTTCACCGGTTTCCCCTGGCTCTATGCCGGCAATGGTCAGCTCGACGGCCCGCTCGGCGGGCTGGCGCCGGTGCTCGGCGTGCACGGTTTGAGTCTGGCGGTGGCGGTTTCGGCTGGGCTGCTCTGGGGACTGTTGCGATGGCGTAGCGGCGCGCGGCGCTTGACGCTGATCGGACTGGCCCTGCTCTGGGTCGGCTCGGGCCTGCTCTGGCGGATCGACTGGACAGCCCCTGCGCCCGGCCCGGATGGAGGTCCTATCCGAGTCGCGGTGATCCAGGGAAACGTCGAGCAGTCGGTGAAGTGGGATTCGGACGGTCTGATGCCGACGCTGGAGATCTATCTGACGCTGACCCGCGAGCACCTGGATAGCGATCTCGTCGTCTGGCCCGAGACGGCCATCCCGGAGTTTCTACACCGAGTTCAGGGGCCGCTGATCCGGCCGCTGACAGAGACTGCGCGCGAGGCCGGAGCCGAGATCGTGGTCGGGCTTCCGGTGATGGAGCAGGATGGCCGCTATTACAACGCGCTGATCAGTCTTGGCAGCGCGCAGGATCGATACTTCAAGCGCCACCTGGTGCCTTTCGGCGAGTTCCTGCCCTTCGAGGCGCAGCTTCGACCGCTGATCGACTGGTTCGAGGTGCCAATGTCGGACTTCAGCCGCGGCAGCGCCGAGCGGCCGCTGCTGCAGGTCGGTGAGCGCCGGGTCGGCGTCTCGATCTGCTATGAGGATGTCTTTGCCGAGGAGGTCCGGCAGGCCCTGCCCGATGCGGCCTACCTGATCAACGTCAGCAACGATGCCTGGTTCGGCGATTCGCTCGCGCCGCACCAGCATCTGCAGTTCGCGCGCTTGCGGGCGCTCGAGACGGGGCGTTGGCTGGTGCGGGCCACGAATACCGGGATCTCGGCGATCATCGATCCATTCGGGCGCGTCGATCGGCAGTTGCCGCTGTTCGAGCGCGCGGCGCTGACTGGGACCATTCAGCCGCGCACCGGTGCGACGCCGTTCGTTCGGTTTGGCAGTGCCTTGCCCTTGGCGCTGGCGCTGCTGATGCTTGGCGCGGCCTTCTTGTTGCGTGCCGGTTTCCCTCTTCGCCAACGATTCGATTAGGGCCCCGCACCAGCCCGCAGGGCGAAACGCTCACAGCCGTTGTTTCGGTCAGCAGCGATCGGGTTGCCATAAGCGAGGGGGAGTCGAAGTGCGGAGGAAAAGCAAAGGCGTTTCCCTGTGAGCGGGCGCCTCGATATCATGCGCCGTTCGTTGTCTGTCCGGAACCGCTGTTTTGCTCGTCATCATCAATTTCTTCATCGAGCTTGCGTTGCTGCGTCGCGCGCCGCAAGACCTACCGGCTTCGACGGCCTTGTTCTCGCTGGTCATCTTGGTTGGTCTCGCTGCCGGCCTGCTGCTGGCGCTGACTGCCGGCGTGGGCTTCGCCAGCGGTCTGGTACAAAGCCTGCTGGATCTGGGGCTGATGCTCGGCGCCTTGTCGCTCGCGCTGCGATTGGTGGACCGGCGGGCGCGTTTTCTTCAGACCGCCACCGCGGTGATCGGGGTCGACATCCTGATTACGCTGCTGGCCTTGTTCCCGGTCAGCCTCGCGCGCCCAAGCGATGCGGACAGTGGACTATTGGCCTTGGCCGGTCTGCTGTTCCTGCTGCTTGTCGCCTGGAGCATCGTCGCAACCGGGCATATCCTGCGGCATGCGTTCAGTCTGACCCTGCTGCAGGGTGCCGCGATTGCAATCGGCTTTGACCTGCTGTCGTTTGTGATCATCGGCGGTATCGTCGATACCCTGGGTTGAACCGACACCAGAGGCGCGAATCCGATGCACCTGCATATCCTCGGCATCTGCGGCACCTTCATGGGCGGCTTGGCGCTGCTCGCCCGCGCGCTCGGACACCGGGTCACCGGTTCCGACGCCAATGTCTATCCGCCGATGAGTACCCAGCTGGAGGCAGCGGGGATCGATCTGATCCAAGGGTATGCCGCCGAGCAACTGGACCTGGCGCCGGATCGGATCATCGTCGGTAATGCGATGAAGCGCGGTCTGCCGGTGGTCGAGGCGCTGCTCGACCGCGACCTGCCTTACAGCTCCGGTCCGCAATGGCTGGCCGAGCATGCCCTGCATGGCCGCCACGTGTTGGCTGTTGCCGGCACCCATGGCAAGACCACGACTGCGAGCATGCTGGCCTGGGTGCTGGAGGCGGTGGGCATGGCGCCGGGCTTCCTGATCGGCGGCGTCGCGGTGGACTTTGGTGTCTCGGCGAGGCTGGGCGAGGGCCGGATGTTCGTGATCGAGGCCGATGAGTACGACACCGCTTTCTTCGACAAACGCTCGAAGTTCGTCCATTACCGCCCGCGCACGCTGGTGATGAACAATCTCGAATTCGATCACGCCGATATCTTCGGCGATCTCGGTCAGATCCAGCGTCAGTTCCATCACTTGGTGCGGACGGTCCCGGGCGCTGGGCTGATCATCCACCCACAAGAGGACGCGGCACTGGATCAGGTGCTGGCGATGGGGTGTTGGACACCGACCGTTTCGACCGGGATGCGCGCATCACCGGAGACCCAGAGTCTCTCGACCGCGGCCGAGTGGGAGGCCGAGCTTGGCGCCGAAGACGGCTCGGCATTTCGTGTCTGGCACCGGGGGCAGGTGATCGGGACGCTCGAGTGGCCGCTGATCGGGCTCCATAACGTGCGCAATGGGCTGGCGGCCCTCGCGGCAGCCGAACACGTCGGGGTCGATCCGGTGCAGGCGATCTCGGCATTGGCCCGCTTTCGCGGCGTCAAGCGCCGGATGGAGCTGCGTGGGACGGCGGGCAACGTCCGGGTCTACGACGATTTCGCCCATCATCCGACCGCGATTGCGAGCACCCTGTCAGGGCTGCGTCAGCAGGTCGGTCAGGGACGGATCATCGCCGTGTTGGAACCGCGCTCGAACACCATGCGCATGGGGGTGCACGGGGCGGCGCTGGCCGGCGCTCTGGATGCGGCTGACCGCATTGTCGTCTATTGTCCACCTGACCTCAGCTGGGACGCCGAGGCAATCTTGGCTGCGCTCGGGGACCGCCTGTACGTCGGCAGCACGCTGGAGGAAGTGTCGGGCGCTGTGATCGCGGCGGCTGGTCCCGGTGACCATGTGCTGGTGATGAGCAACGGCGGCTTTGGCGGAATCCACGAGACCCTACTTGATCGGCTCGGTGCTCGGGCCGATTGCGGGTGAGGGGTGCCGATCAGCAGCCATCCATTCGATCCTGCGCGTCTCACCAACGGGTTCGCAGCTATGTTGTTGCCCAACGCGAGGGCGCCAGTCAGCAAGCGGTCGTGATGCGGGATCCGAGATTATGCATCCGGACTTGCGGGACTTTCCGCGCCAGATAACCCTTATGCGATCCAGAAACCGATGAGCAGGCCGCCTTCCAGTCGTTGGACCAAGACCGTCGCAATTGCGCTGACCGGTGCATCGGGCACCGGCTACGGGCTGCGGGTGTTGCAGGGGCTGATCGATGCCGAGGTCCGAGTCTACTTGCTGATCTCGCAGGCAGCGCAGGTCGTGCTGCGCATGGAGGCCGGCCTCGAGGTGCCGGCGCGGCCGCAGGAGGCCGAGCGCTATTTTTCAGACTACCTTGGGGCGCAGCCGGGTCAGCTCAGCGTGTTCGGCCGGCAGCAATGGACGGCGCCGGTGGCCAGCGGTACCAATCCGCCGGATGCGATGGCCGTTGTGCCTTGCACGACGGGGACCCTGGCCAATATCGCTGCCGGTCTCAGCGAGGATCTGATCGACCGCGCCGCCGATGTCACTCTGAAGGAGGGGCGTAAGCTGATCCTTGTGATCCGGGAGACACCCTTTACGACCATTCACCTGGAGAACATGCTGCGCCTGGCGCGCGCCGGCGTCGTGATCATGCCAGCTAATCCGGGTTTCTACTTCAATCCGCAGCGCGTCGAGGACATCATCGATTTCATGGCGGCGCGGGTGCTCGATCATCTCGGCATCCCCCACCGGTTGGCGCGGCGCTGGGGTGAAGAGGCGGGTTAGCCTCGTCGTGCGAGGAGGGGCAGAGAGGCCGCGAGCGCATCCTTCGAGATGGCGCTCCGCCATGAGCCCCTGAATGACCCTGTCGGTCGGATCGGCTAGGCTGTGCAAGATGCCGGTTCCATCGCCACGGAGGCGCCCCGTTAGGGCGTCTCAGCCTTCGAGCAACCTCGAGCCCTTGGGAGCCAGCAGCATTGGGGTTCCGGGTTCGACGTCGATCGTCGGAGCCTCCTCGAGATCGTGGCGGAGTGTTCGGTTGCCGAGTTCGGTTGCCGGCTTCGTTAGCGGCAGCGCGAAGAGGTCTAAGACGTTGTCCTTAAACAATTCGGTGACGTCCCCTACCCAGAGCGGGACGGAGCTGCCGATCCGGCAGTGAGCTCCCCATAGCCGCAGCACGAGTCGGCGACCGTCGGAGAGGTCTTTGACCATCGTGAGCTCATCGTGATGGCCATCGTGAACGTGCGGCACCACCGGCAAGGCGTTGAGAGGAAGTGACGGCGATAACAGCTTGATGGCATTGCTCCAACTCAACATCTCTGCCGACCTCCAGCCCTGAGCGTTCAGTGCCTGACGAAGGTGGTCGAGAGGGCCGGCATATTGGATGTGGAAGGGGCGCTGATCCCGGCGCCAGAGGTCTTCGCGATGCGTTGCAACGGGTATTGGCGCGCGCGCGCGCCAACGGGCCGCGGCCACGGTCTCCCAGCCATCTGAAGGGCGGTAGCGCGCGAGATCCGAGTGCTGCTGCGCAAAGGTTGCCGTCGTAACAGCGAGAGTGGCGACGAGGATCGTGATCCACATCAGTCCGGCATCCTCGCGGGGCTGGCGGGTGTGGCAGTGGAAGGCGAGGCCGAGTGCCGCGATCCAGGCGAGGCCGAGTGCAATCGTGCCAACGAGGTCCGTCAGCCATTCGGTGCCGAGGTAAAGCCTGGCCGTGGTGACGGCGGCGATGATGACCGTGACTGCGGCATAGGGTAGCCAGCGCCAGCCGGGCTCCAATGTGCGAGCGACCGATAGCGCGAGGAATCCATACAGCACGGTCGCAGTCAGTACTTGCGCGCTCGGGAACGACCAAGGCCAGCCGAGGTCGAGCCCGATCTCGGGTCGCGGCACGCGCACCAGCCAGCCCAGTGTGGGTGTGGCGAGCAGCGCGAAACCGAGCGCGGCGAGCCAATACAGCAAAGCGCGCCGCTGTCGGTTCGCAGCCAGATACACCAAAACCGCAACAACGAGCGGCACCGTGACCGCTGGCTCGCCGAGCCGGCTCAGCGCGATCATCATCTGATCAGCGAGCGGGGTATGGAGGCTCTGGCCGAGATCCAACATCATCTGGTTGATCACCAGTTCCTGAGGACCTGCGATCTCGGCACTGACCGCGATGCCGAGCACGGCCGAGGCGCCGATCAAGGCGACGGCGAGGGCGGCGAGGGTGGCTGCGTCGGGATGGTCTGGGTCGGCAAGGGCATGAGCGGTCCGCCCCAGAACCGGATGGAGATTGGCCCAGTGCAGCAGTGCCTGAACCCAGGCCGAGGCATGGGGACTGACGAGCAGATAGAGCCGCCGCGCGAGCCAGGCGACGAGCCAGATGAACCCGATCAGGATGAGCAGCAGGATGGCGAGGCGCGCTGCGGCCTCGGCGGCCAGCTTCAGCGAGGCCCCGAACACGATGCCGGGCGCCAGGTAGGCCGGCCCCCAGGCCGCCGCGGAGCCCAGGTTGGCGACGATGAAGCGGCTCGGACGCATCTGCATCATCCCTGCGACCAGTGGGATGATGGCGCGGCCGGGGCCGAAGAAGCGGCCGAAGGCGACGCTCTTGCCGCCGTAACGGGCAAAGAACGCGATACCGCGCTCAAGCTGCCTAGGATACCGGTTGAGTGGCCAGCAATCTCGCAGGCGCTCACCGTAGCGATGGCCGAGCCAGTAACTGAGCCCATCGCCGAGCACGGCGCCGAGCACGGCAGCGCCCGCGGTCGGCCAGAAGCCAATCTTGCCGGCCGCAATCAGTGCGCCCGCGCCGAAGAGGATCATCACGCCGGGCACGATCATCCCAACGACTGCGAGGGATTCGGCCAGCGCGGCCGAGAAGACGACGAGATAGGCTGACTTCGGATTCGCACCGATCCAGGTGAGCAGTGACTCGAGCAGCTCGTGCATCAGATACCCGAAGAGCGGTGCCTCGACCGCGGCTGCCTGATCGGGTGTGATTGCTCCGCCGCGGTCTCGCAGTCGCCAAGTGACGCGGGCACGCGTCTTGAGATGGGCACGCAGCGCGGACCTGGGTCAGACTGCCGGGCTGCTAGCAGATCGCACGGCCGCCTCGAGCGGGTGCCAGCACCGACGCCCGAGACGGCTGCGACTGTGGCTGGGGATGCCAGCGGTGGCTTCAGCCGGCCAGGGCCTGGAAGGTCTTTTCGGCCGCGTCGAGTGTGGCGCTGATCTCGTCGTCGCCATGGGCACCCGAGACGAACCCGGCCTCGAATGCCGAAGGCGCGAGATAGACCCCTTCCTCGAGCATCGCGTGGAAGAAGCGCCGGAACGCATCCTGGTCGCAGGCGGTCGCACCGGCGTAATCGGTGACCGGCCCGGCGTCGGTGAAGAAGATCCCGAACATTGCCCCCGAGTGGTTGGTGGTCAATGGAATGCCGGCGGCGCGTGCGCGCTCTTCCATGCCTTGGGTCAGACGTTCCGTCTGCGCCGCCACGCGGTCATGGAAGCCGGGCTCGGAGATCAGCTCGAGGGTCTTGAGTCCAGCGGTCATCGCAATCGGATTTCCGGACAGGGTGCCGGCCTGATAGATCGGCCCCAACGGTGAGACCTGTTCCATGATCGCCCGCTTGCCGCCGAATGCGCCCACCGGCATGCCGCCGCCGATGATCTTGCCCAGAGCGGTCAGGTCTGGCGTCACGCCATAGCGCTCTTGGGCACCGCCGCGGGCGACGCGGAAGCCCGTCATCACCTCGTCGAAGATCAGCACCGCCCCGTGCTGGTCGCAGAGCTCGCGCAGCCCGTCGAGGAAGCCCTGCACTGGCGGAATGCAGTTCATGTTGCCGGCAACCGGCTCGACGATGACGCAGGCGATCTGATTGCCGATCTCATCGAAGGTCTGGCGGACCTGCTCGATATCGTTGTAGGCCAGGGTGATGGTCAGCTCGGCGAGGGCGGCTGGAACCCCCGGCGAGCTTGGCTCGCCGAGGGTCAGCATGCCGGAGCCGGCCTTCACTAAGAGCGAGTCGACATGGCCATGGTAGTTGCCTTCGAACTTGATGACCTTGTCGCGGCCGGTGTAACCGCGCGCGACCCGCAATGCACTCATCGTCGCCTCGGTGCCGGAGCTGGTCATGCGGACCAGGTCCATGCTTGGGACCAGCTCGCAGACCTTGTCGGCCATCAGCGTCTCGAGCTCGGTCGGGGCGCCGAACGAGAGACCCTTGGCAACGCGCTCGGTGACCGCTGCGATAATCTCGGGGTGGGCGTGGCCGAGGATCATCGGGCCCCAAGAGCCAACGTAATCGATGTAGCGCTTGCCATCGGCGTCGGTCACATAGGCGCCGGCCGCCGACTCGAAGAACAGGGGATCCCCGCCGACGCCGCGGAAGGCGCGCACCGGCGAGTTGACGCCGCCCGGGATGTGGCGCTGGGCCGCGGAGAACAGGTCGTGGGATCGGGACATCGCGATGGCTCCTGACAGTGGTATGACGGTTGGTGGGGAAGCGGCCGGCCCGCATCGACGAGGGAGAGGGCTGCTCGACCTTGGCTTGAGGGCCGCCATTTTCTGGTGCCCACCTGTTCATCGCAAGCTCTGATGCATCCCCGGACGGCAGCCGGGCTGGCAGCCGGGCTGGCAGCCGGACTGGGACCGAGCCGAGTTGAAAACGCTCCGATAACCCCAGATTCCTGTACGGCTGAACAGCTGCGTCTAGACAACCCTAAAGCGATGTGGCACCCGATCTGGCAACGCGAGCGTTATCCGGCTTGACGACGGTTGAACCCCCGAACGCTCTGAAATGAGACTGAAGGAACGACGATGAAGCGTTATATGTGTGTGATTTGTGGACTGATCTACGATGAAGCCGAAGGCTGGCCCGAGGACGGGATCGCGCCCGGAACGGCATGGGAGGATGTCCCATTGACCTGGGTCTGTCCGGAATGCGGGGCGGGCAAGGAAGACTTCGAGATGGTCGAGGTCTGAATCCCATTGTTAACCTTGTTGACCTGACTCCTATGCGCTCGCTGGCTGGCGCTTGCTGGCGCGACTGCTGTACAGTTTCGAGCCATGATCTTGGTCTTACGCGGAGCATTGACGATGTCCAACTTCATCAGCGAGGCTGATCTCACCATGACTCCGGCCGCGCAAGCGAAGATGGCGGAGCTCTTCACCGATGTTGACGATGCCATCCAAGGCGTGCGCGTCTATGCCGCGTCCGCTGGCTGCAGTGGTCTGAGTTTCGGCATGACCTTCACGGATGCGGTCAACGCGAATGATGGCGTTCGTGAGTTCGACGGCTACCGGGTGGTCGTCGATGACGGGACGCTCACCCATCTGCGCGGCGTAGAGATTGACTTCGTCGACCCTGGCGATGGCAGTGCGACCTTTGTTTTCAATAACCTGCCTTCCGCTGGAGGTGGCTGCGGCAGCTGCGGCTCGGCGACCAGCAGCTGTGGCTGATCATCCGGCCTTCAGGCGAGACGAGCTGCGATGATCAGCGTCGGCATTGTTGGCGGGACCGGGTATACCGGCTCGGAACTGCTGCGTTTATTGGTTCGGCATCCCTACATCGCCCTCCAAGCGGTCACCTCGCGCGCGGAGGCGGGTACCCCGATCGCCGAACACTACACTGCGCTCCGCGGCCTGACCGACCTCAGCTTCTCAGCGCCTGAGGCGGAGCGGCTTGCCGAGTGCGACCTCGTCTTCTTCGCGACGCCGAACGGCACTGCGATGCAAGAGGCATCACAGCTGCTCGACGGCGGCGCGCGCGTCATCGATCTTGCGGCGGATTTCCGCCTCAAGGATGTCGAGCTCTGGCAGCGCTGGTATGGTCAGACGCATGCTGCGCCGGCGCTTGTCGACGAGGCCGTGTACGGACTGCCGGAGCTGAACCGGCGCGCGATTGCTGGAGCGCGCTTGGTCGCGAACCCCGGGTGTTATCCGACCGCCGTCACACTCGGGCTGTTGCCGTTGCTCGAGGCTGGAGTGGTCGACGCCAACCGCGTGATCGCCGACGTCAAGTCCGGTGTGAGCGGGGCGGGCCGCAAGGCCTCGACAGCGCTGCTGATGGCCGAGTGTGGCGAGAGCTTCAAGGCGTACAGCGTGAGCGGGCACCGGCATCAGCCCGAGATCCAGGAAAACCTCAAGCGCGCGCTCGGCATGGACGTCGGGCTCACGTTCGTACCCCATCTGCTGCCGATGGTACGCGGTATCGAGGCGACCCTTTATGTAACGCGGTTGCAACCCGATCACGTGCTCGCCGAGACCGACCTGACGGTGCTTTATCAGAAGCGCTACCAGGACGAGCCGTTCGTTGACGTGCTGCCGTCCGCGACGTCGGTTGAGACGCGTTCGGTGCGCGGCACGAATCTGTGCCGTATCGCGGTTACGGAGCCTCAGGGGGCGGGTGTTGTCGTCGTGCAGTCTGTGATCGACAACCTGGTTAAGGGTGCCGCAGGGCAGGCGGTTCAGAACATGAACATCATGTTCGGATGGGAGGAGACCACCGGCTTGGCGCTGTCTGCGCTGGCGCCCTGATACGGTTTTGAGTGGGCATTCCCTCAACGATCTGTCTGCCGGCGTCAACGTCCCGGCGGTCAGGATCGGCCGAGGCCGGACGCGCCGACGCCGGCCGCTTCTTCGGCTGGCGGTCGCTGCGGGCTGGCTAGGCGTGCTCGGGGGAACCTTCGCGCTCGGCTATGCGCTGGCTCGTCATGATGCGGCTGAGGCGCTGGTCGGCATGCAGGCCTTACGTGCTGAGGTGGCCTTTTTGTCCGAGGAGGTGGCGCGCGGTCGTGCCGAGCGTATCCGCTTGGAGCGCGCCCACCAGATGGATCGGGAAGCGAAACGTCAAGCTCAGCAGTCGTTGGCTGAGATGCAGCGTGAGCGTCTGCTGTTGAGCAAGCGGGTGGCCTATCTGCAGCGCCTCGTGCGTGGCGGCGACACAGGGGTTGTCGAGGTCAAGGACCTACAGCTGACCCAGCTCGAGGCGCCTGGCACTTACCGCTTTGAGATCGTGCTGAGTCAGTTGGTGCCTCAGGCTGGGCGAACACAGGGCATGGCTCGGTTGCGGCTTGGGTTGACTCGCAGCGGTGCCAGGGAAACCATGAGGCTGGGAGCATTGCCCGGCTCTTCGCCGGGAACAGTGGCGCTCGATTTCGAGCACTTTCAGATCGTTCGCGGCGAGATCGTGCTACCTGCCGATGCGACGGCCGAGGAGTTCATCGTCGACATTGAACCGGAAGGCGAGCGGCTCGCCTCTTCCTCCGATGCCTTTCTGTGGCCGGCAGCCCTGAAGGAGAAGACTGTGTCGCCGAGTCCTGTGGTCGCAACGGCCGATCTCGTTGGGGCGACGGAGGTTGAATGAGGGGCCATCTGGCCCCTACTCTCCCTCAGGTAAGACAAACCATTTTGCTGAGGTATTGGCTCCATGACAGAAGCAATTGCGCTCGACGCGCCTCTCGTGTTCACCTCGCAGGCAGCTGCTAAGGTTGCAGACCTGATCGCGGCGGAAGAGTCGCCCGGCCTGATGCTGCGGGTCTACATCCAGGGCGGGGGCTGCTCGGGATTCCAGTACGGTTTCACGTTCGACGAGACCGTACAGGATGGTGATACGGAGATCGAGACCGACGGCGTGAAACTGCTTGTCGATCCGATGAGCCTGCAGTACCTGGCGGGGGCTGAGATCGACTACACGGAGGGGCTGCAAGGGGCGCAGTTCGTCATCCGCAATCCGAATGCGACGACCACCTGTGGCTGTGGCTCGTCGTTTGGCGTATAGGGTGCCGCTACTCGGCCGTGTCGGGCTCGGTTGACGCCTCCTGACCTGGGATCGCCAAAGGGATGACACCGCGCTCCCGCTCTGACTTGACGATGGTTGAGGTCGGCGTGAGCAGGTCCATGCGGTCCCAGGCCAGGTAGCCGCCGATCGCGGCGGCAGCCAGGATAACGACGAGGGCGAGGAGCCCCCATGGTGCGCGCCGCCGGCGGCGCCGCAGTGTCATATTTCCGCTTCCTTTGTAATCGCGCATGATCTGATCCAGATGGAATGGGAGATGGCGTTTGCCTCGTCGCGCCAGTGTAGTTGAGGCTGTCGGCTCGGCGAAAGCCGCTCCTCGGATAGTCGGTTCCAGCCGGTTTCGCCCTTGAGACCGTCGGGCTGTTCAGAGATTCGGGCTGTTTGGCTCGCCGGTGATCTTGGCGGTGCGTCGGTTCTCTTGCGATACTATCGGGCTATTCGCCCCGAGATGCGGCCCAATCGCATCGGGGACCTGGTTCGATCTATCAGAGCAG
>JAAAOQ010000097.1 GCA_009908845.1 Gammaproteobacteria bacterium | reverse complement strand
AGCCGACGCCCGCCGCCCAGCGAGACGGATCCGCTGCGGTAGTCATTCAGTGTCGTGTCGCCGGCATCCTCATAGAAGACGTCCTCATAGCGGACACTGAGGTTCAGGGTCGAGTATTCGTCCAGGCGGTAGCTCCAGCCCGGCCGGATACTAAGCCGATACTGTTGCTGGTTGACATCGGTGGCGCCGGTGGTCGTGGCCTCACTGGTCAAGGTGGATTGGGTCGAGAGCGATTGGCCGAGCTGAAATTGGCTGCGCGGCGTTTGATAGGACCAATCCGCAGCGAGCAGCGCGGTCGCGTTGCTCAGGTCGCTGTTGTCGGAGAACTCATTGAGAGTGAGCCCCGCCGACAGCGCCAGGCTGCTCACCCCCGTCGATCGTCGCGCCCGGGCGCCCCCCCTAATGCTGGAGCTGAGCCCACTCTCGGATCGCTCCGGGTCCAGCGTGATGTTGTCTTCATAACTGGCCTGGACGCCGAATGTCGGCTGGAACTCCCATTGCTGCCCCTGTGCGGGGGGCATCATCGACAAGAAGGGTAGCGCGGCGCCGCAAGAGCCGAGCACCCCAAGGCGCCTTGCGACCCCGGCGCAACGAACGCGACGGCCTCGCCCGATCGGTCGCGGCGACGAGCCCGGCCTGCTCATGGCACGACCAGGGTGTCTCCCGCCTGCAGCAGGATGTTCTGCTGCAGATCCCGACCCTTCTGCACCTTCTTATAGTTGAACGGGATCGCGACCTGGCGGCCGTTCTTTCTGCGCAGGATCTTGATCGCGTCTTTGTCGGCAAAGGGCGACAGGCCGCCGGCCATCGACAGCGCCTGCATCACGTCGACGGGCCGCGTGAGCACGAACCCGCCGGGCCGGTTGACCCGCCCGGTGACGTAGACCCGGTTGCCTTCGATCTGCTGCAGGCTGACCGTCACGACCGGGTCCGGAATGAATTCTTCGAGCCGCTGGGTAAGGTCTAGGCTGACCTCGGCGATGGTCTTGCCTTCCACATCCAGCTCGCCGGCCAACGGGAACGAGATCCCGCCGTCCGGCCGAACCAGCACCGTGTCTTCGAGCCCGGGCTCGCGCCAGACGCTGATACCGATAATGTCGCCAGGCTCGAGCACATAGCCCGAATCCGGCGATTCCGCGCCGGCCGGTGGTTCCACCGCCGCAGCCGCGGCATCAAGCGTATTGGCCGGCACCTTCGACGGCGCAGGCTGCGACGTACAGGCCCCGAGCCCGAGGATACTAAGCAGCAGCCCAATGGCCGCAAACGCGGTACATCCGCCGGCGAGTGTGTCTGAGCGCATCGGCATCGCTGCGAGTCTGTTGCAGAAACGACTCAATAATAGCACAAAAACGCGACGATGCATCGATTGCCACCGCATCCGCAACTGACCACGCTATACGGTGCTCTGAGCATCGTGCTGAGCGCGGCGAGGCCGCCAAACTGCGTTCGGCGTCGAAGTCGGCCCTGCGTCTTGATGTAGACCGACCTCAAACGCTCGGATACGCTTCTTCAGGCACAGACACCTTTCGCCTAGTCTCTTTTTGCCGGCGCCCATTCCAAACCTCGCTGCCTCAAAACCTCAACCAAAGCTGCTCGCTCGTTTGCGCGACAACCAGTTGTGGGCGTCGCACCACGTTACGGGTTGCTGTCAGAACTTAGCCAGAGCGTGACTCGACCACCCTAACCTACAACCTGTCAGTTTTTTTTGCACAACCTCGAACGATAAGTTGATAAACAAGTCACTGAATTTATTTAATTTTTAAAGGTTAACCTGTGTGCGACCAAAAATTCACTGCTATCACTGTAACCACCTTGAGACAATGCCAGACCGTACTAGGCAGAGTTTCTCAGCCACAGAACCCCCTAACAGTCTCCGGTTCCGAACAAGTCGATAAAGTCAGCAAGATCAGCACTTGCGCACTATGACCCGTTCCTCCGGACGGACAACATTGTTTCCACCGAGGGGGCCAGGCGCAAAATCTGTTGGAGTCTATGGCGCGGTTTGAGGAGCACGGCGGCCTTACAAACCTGCACCGTGTTCTGTTCCCGCCAGCCAACTCATGTCGTCTTATAGTTAAAAAACAATAGCTTAATAAGAACGGCACGTCTTTTGCTTTTGAGGATTCCGACGAGGGTGTTGGGTAGCTGAGCATCGACCTCAACTGGCGTATGCCGCCTCGCTCAATGCGAGGCCGACAGCAGGAATACCCGCCATGGGCGGGAGTGATCCAACCCAGCTTCTCGGGAACGACTGAGTTGTCAACCAACCAAACTTCTACCAGACGGAGATAGATCGCTCATGACCACGAAGAAGACTCTTACTGCTGCAGCATTTGCATTAGCGCTTGGCGCTGGAAGCGCCAACGCGGCACTACTGTCGATCACAGGCGGCAACAATATCGGCGCTCCTCCGAGTGATAATGACATCCTGAACGGCAATACCCCCCCTGGGACCGCCGGTGGCTTTTTAACTGAGGCCGCAACGCTCGCGACAACACAAGCTAACGTCCTTCTTGAATTCTTCTATTGGGGCTCAGAGTCCGGCTACGAGAACACGCTTGTAACTGCCTTCGACAGTCATACTGAGACCGGCGGGACTGGGAGCAATTTAGTCGACAATGGATACCTAGGCGCAAATTTGGTCGCGTCTGGAGTACAAACCTCGGCTGGCCAAGTGACCCTCTCCTTCAACATCGACTTCGACGGTGACGGCACAACCGACGCTACGGCAGACCAAACCACTGTCGATCCAGGCATCGGTTTCGCCTTCCTCGATCCTTCAACTGGTAACTACTCTGGCAGCGACACGGGCAGCGGTTTTGTGTTTTTGGATAGCAACGTCGTTCTGATCACACTCGACGACGGTGCCGACGTCGATGACAATCACGATGACTATGTCGGCTATGTGCGGGCGAGTGTTGTCCCGATTCCAGCCGCTGCCTGGCTGTTCGGCTCGGCACTGGTCGGCATGGCCGGTATCGGTTACCGCCGGTCCCGCCGGACCTGATCGGCTGCAAAATGCCTGAAACGGGAACGGGCCACCGCGGCCCGTTTCTTGTTCAGGACTGGTGCTCCGCGCGATTCCTCGCCATTCGTCCTCCCGCATCCCGCTCCTCCTCCCCCTTCGCACTGTGCGATAATCGCGCCCGATTCGATCTAGACCAGCTCGCCTCATCCCTCAAGGGGCGTGGTCGTCGATCCCGGACTGGGCCCCTGAACGAGATTCCACGGCGCCCGAGCCCCTATCCAGAACCACCGGTCAGAACCCATGGAGAGCTCCCGCATGCGCACTGCGCTCGTTGTCTGTGTCGCCCTTCTCTTCGTTTCCATTGCTGCTGGCTGCAGTAGGGAAGACCGCGCGCAAACCTATCTCGAGCGCGGCACCGCGCTGTTCGACGAGGGCAAGCTCGTCAAGGCGCGGCTCGAGGTCAAGAACGCGCTGCAGATCGAACCCAAGCAGCCTGAGGCCTGGTTCATGCTGGCCAAGATCGAAGAGCGCGAGCAGAAGTGGCGGCCGGCCTTCAATGCCTATACCCGTGCGGTCGAGCTCGACCCGGAGAATCAGGCCGCGCGGCTCAAGCGCGGGGCGCTGCTGCTCGCCGGCGGCCGGCCGGACGAGGCCCTCGCCGAGGCCGAAGCGGTGCTGGCCGCCGATGCCGACAACCCGGGTGCACTCGCGCTGCACGGCGGGGTCCAGGCCGTGCAGGGCGATCTCGCGGCCGGCGCAGAGGATGCCGAGGCGGCGCTAGCGGTCGACCCGGAGCACCCAGAGGCGCTCGCGCTGCTCGCCGACATCCGCAGCCGGCAGGGACGCCCCGAGGAGGCCAAGGTCCTGCTCGAACGGGCCGTGGCCGCCCATCCGGACCGGCTGCAGCTGAAGCTCGCCTTGGCGCGGACCCTCGAGGCGCTCGGCGATGCCGATGCGGTGATCGGCCTATTCGAGCAGATCGCGGCCGACCAGCCCGAGGCCTTTGCGCCGCAGCTGCAGCTGGCCCGCTACCTCGCCGCAAACGAGCAACTGGGCGCCGCCGAGGAGACACTGCGCGCAGCCGTCAAGGCCGCCCCCGAGGACCGCCAGCGCAAGCTGATGCTGGTGCAGTTCATCAGCGAGACCCAGGGGCCGGAAGCCGCAATCGCCGAGCTGCAGCGCCAGATCGACGCGGCGCCGGACGACCTCGAGCTGCGGTTCCAGCTCGCCGAGCGCTATGGGGCTGCCGGCCGGCCCGAGGCGATGATTGAGACCTATCAGGCCATCATCGAGGCGGACCCTGAGGGCCCGGCCGCGCCGCGTGCACGCGGGCGCCTCGCCGCGCTGGCGCTGGCCCGCGGCGAGGCGGACCAGGCCATCACACTGGCCGAGGAGGTCCTCGCCGAGGACAACGCGAACGCCGATGCGCTGCTGGTGCGCGCCGCCGTCCTGCTGGATCGCGATCAGACTGAGCAGGCGATCGCCGATCTGCGCACCCTGTTGCGCAACAATCCGGAATCCGTCACCGCGCTGCGTCTGCTGGCACAGGCCCATGAGCGCCGCGACGAGATCGCGCTGGCCGAAGATGCCCTCGAGATCGCGATCGAAGCGGAACCGACCGCGGCGCCGGCCCATCTGCAGCTGGCCGAGCTGCGGCTACGCAGCGGCGACCCGCGCGGCGCCGCGCAGGTCCTGGAGGACTTCCTCACCCGCGTCCCGGACAGCGGCGAGGTGCAGACGGCCCTGGCGCGGCTGCAGCTCAGCGAGCAGGACACCGACGCCCTGGCGACGACCGCCGAGCGGGTACTGAGCAGCCGGCCGGAACATCCGCTGGGCTACTACCTGAAGGGGTTGGTGCTGCAGGGCCAGGACGAACATGAGGCGGCGGTCGCTCAGTTCGAGACCGCGCTCGAGAAGGAGCCGGCAGCGGCCGAGCCGCTGATCGCGCTCGCGCGCAGCTATCTGGCGCTGGAGCAGCCAGAGCGGGCCGAGCAGCGGATCGAGCAGTTGTTGGCCGAGGACCCGGACAACCTGGTCGCGATGAACCTGCTCGGCGACATCTATCTGGCGACGGGCCGACGCGCAGAGGCCCGCGAGCAGTTCGCAACGATCATGCGCCGCATGCCGCAATCACCGCGCGCCTATGAGCGCCTGGCGCGTCTACAGCTCGCCGATGGCGAGCTCGAGGCCGCGCGCGAGACGCTGCAGATTGGTGTCGACGCGACCAGCCGCAACCTGCTGCTGCTGCAGACCTTGGGTCTGGTCCAGCAGGAGGCCGGCGACCTGGACGCGGCGATGGCCGCCTATGAGGAGGTGCTGGAGCGCGCTCCGGGGGCCACGGTGGCAGCGAATAACCTGGCCATGCTCATCGTCGACCAGCAAGCCGATAACCCGGACCGACTCGCCTACGCACGTGAGCTGACCGAGCCCTTCATCGAATCCGAGCAGCCGGTGCTGCTGGACACGGCGGGCTGGGTCCAGTACCGCAGCGGCAATGTCGGCCGCAGCGTCGAGCTGCTGGAGCAGGCCTCAGAGCTGGGGCTCGACTCCCCCGAGCATGCCTATCACCTCGGGATGGCCTATCTCGCGGTCGATCGCACCGAGGAAGGGCGGGCGCTGCTGCGCCAGGCGGTCGATTCCGGGGCCGAGTTTCCCGGTCTCGAGGAGGCCAGAGCGGCGCTGAATGATGACGCATCCTGACCGGCCTGGCGACTAAGAAAGCCTAGCAAAACGGCTTCCGCTGGCGGCAAAATCAGTATCTTGCGCGAGTCAAGCGGCCGTTTTGATAGGGCCTCTAACAAGGGCGTCCAAGAAGCCCAAACAGCATGCCTGCTGCAGCCAGGTCAATCAGGCGCTTGCGTGAACCGAGCGACCGTTTTGATCGGACATCTAAGAACCCCTAATAGAATGCCCTTTACGGCCTAACATTCAACAGCTTGTGTCGGCTAGGCGGGCATCTTGATAGGGCGCCGTAAGGGCGCTGCTTGGCAGCGCACTGCTTGGGCGGCAGCCGCTGAGCTGATGAGGGGGCCAGGCCGGCGCCACGCGCCGCCAGCGCCGCGCAAAGGGCCGGAGACCGGGCATTCAGGATCGGGCGATGCCGTGCTTCGCCATCAGGCGGTAGAGGGTCATCCTCGAGACCTGGAGGTCCCGCGCGGTCTTGCTCACATTACCGCCGTTATCCGCCAAGAGCCGCTCGAGGGTCGTCTTCTCGGCGCTTTGAACGATCTCGTTGAGGGATTCCTTCGGCCGGCTCGGAACCGGACGCAGCCGTTCAAGATCAGCGGCCGTGATCTGGCGGCCCGTGCAGTGGAGCGCAGCCTGAATGACGCGGCTGCGCAGTTCGCGGACGTTGCCGTGCCAGGTCTGGGCACGCAGCCACTGCAAGGCATCATTCGAGAATCCATCCACCCGGCGAGGCAGCACCCTGTCGTTGACCGCGGTACGCAGGAAGTGCTCAGCCAACGCGTCGATATCGGATACGCGTTCCCGTAACGGCGGCGTTTCGAGCGCGAGCACATCGAGCCGATAGAGCAGGTCGCGCCGAAAGCGCCCCTGCTGGACCTCCTCATAGAGGTTGCGATTGGTGCTCGCGATGATCGCGACATCCACCGCGACCCCGGTCCGACCGCCGACAGGCGTGACCATCCTGTCCTCGAGGAAACGCAGCAGGCTGGCCTGCGATTGCAGCGGCATCTCGCCGATCTCGTCCAATAAGAGCGTCCCGCCATTGGCTCGGCGGATCAGCCCCTCGTTATCGGCCTTCGCATCGGTGAAGGCGCCTTTCGTCGCCCCGAACAACTCCGACTGCACGAGCGGGCCCGGTATCGCTGCACAGTTCAATGCGACCAAGGGCGCATCGGCTCGGAACGATTGCGCATGCAGGGCCCGCGCGACAAGCTCCTTACCGGTACCCGTCTCGCCGGTGATCAGCACCGGGAGATCCGCTTCGGCAAGACGCTCGATCTGTTCGTAGAGTCGACAGATCGCGGGACTGCTACCTACCAGGCCAAAGCGTCCGCCGCCGTCATGGCGCTGCTGCGCAGTGCGCTCGGCATCGGCGAGCGCCGCGATCCCCCAGGCATGTCCGAGCGCGATGGTCAGCCGCTCGGTATCGACCGGATGGAGCTGATAGTCGCGCAGCCTGCCAACGATCAGCCTTCTGACATCGGCTCGCATCAGATCCTGACGCGTCAGCACCGCCAACCACTGCAGCCTCTGCAGGCGGTCGACGGCTCGGCTGACCAACTCAAATGCCTCATCGGTCAGCGGCCGCAAGCACAGCGCCAGCCCGGCAAGGACATCGAACCGCTCACAGAGCGCGACCGCTGCCTCCAGACTGTCCGCGAACAGCGGGACCCATCCCTTTTCGGTCAACGCTAAAACGATATCGGCGTCCGACTCCTCGGCCGTCAGGACCAGCAGATGGCGTCTCGAGGTTGGCGGTGCGGCTCGCACTGCTTGATCCTGCCCGTCAGCAAAAGCGAATCCCGACAGCTGTTCAGCCGTCTGCGGCGTTCCATACTGCAACAGCGTTTCCATCTTTCATTTGACCCTTGGTCGGCTTGTCGATCAGCCCGCCCTGCTCGAGAGCAACGCCGGACGCGCCTACGGATTTGATCCCTACGTACTTTCCCGTAACCCTACGCGAAGTGCTTCTCAACCGCAATGTTGCCGCGCAAACCGGGGAACAGCTTGCGCCGCTCGCCCGATGCCCCGCTTAGAACGATAGCAGCCCCCTCACCGCCAGCACCCCAAGACCGACCAGACTGGCGACCCGAAGCTCATCCCAGCGGCGGCCCTTCGCGTGCATCAGGATCTCGACACCGTAAAACAGGATGACGGTCTCCAGCACGATCACGCCGATCTTGGCCAGACCCAGGCCGCTCAGGCTGGGCGCGACCAAGGCCGCAAGGAGGATCAGCATATCGAGCGTACTCACCCGGAACTCCGTGCTCGAGCCCCATACCCACACCGCCGCGGCACCCGCAAGCGCGCCATAGCAGAGCCACAGGCATACAGAGCAACGGGCCGCCACCTCGGAGCCGGCGAGCAGATAGACGACCACGATCGAAAGCGTGTAGGCGCTGAGGCGCGCGAGCGCGAAGAACGGCAGCCGTTTGACCAGCAGCACGCCAAGCAGCGCGGCACCGAGCAAGGCGGCCAGGAGCCCGATGTCGGACCCGACGTTCGGCACGACCAAGGCACCGGTCACCAGCAAGAGCGGCAGCAGCAAGCTTAGCACGCGATGGGGCAACCGCCGCAGCCGATCGTTGCGCTGCAGCCAGTGGCCGAAGCGCCGAAACGGCCGCTGTCGCGCTGACCGTTCGCGCAATGCGACTCGATGGTGCTCGATGGACCACAGACCAAGCAGCAGGAAACCGCCGATCGCCACCGCCGCCGCCAGGATCAGCCAATCTGGAGCATGGCGGAGCAGGTAGGCCGAGACGATCAACAGGAACTGCAGACCGTAAATTAGGCTGACAGCTTCGGACTGCGTCAACCCGGCATCGAGCAGCCGGTGGTGCAGGTGGGTTCGGTCTGCCTCGAACGGCGACGCACCGCGGGCGACGCGACCGACCATCACCGTCAGCATATCCAGGATCGGCAGACCGAGGACCAGAAGAGGCAATACAGGGCTCAGATCCGCGCTGGGGCGCTGCGTGATGATGACCGCAAGCACGCCGATACTGAAGCCGAGCAGCTGACTGCCGGCATCGCCCATGAAGAGCCGGGCTGGGAAGGTGTTGAAGCGCAGGAAGCCGAGGATGGCGCCGAGCAGCGCGGCCAGAACGACCAGCAGCGCCCCGACGTCGCTTTCGACACCGAGCACGAGCAGGCCGGACACCGCGAGCAGACCGATCCCCCCGGCGAGGCCGTCCAGCCCATCGGACAGGTTGACCGCGTTCGTGACACCGGCCAGCGCCAGCAAGGTCAATGGCAGCGCGATCCAGTCCGGCAGCAGACCGCCGGGCCAAAAGGCCAGGCGATGGATCAGCACATCCGCCCCGAGGATCACGATCGCCGCCGCCAGCAGCTGGCCTGCCAGCTTCAGCCGATAGTCGAGATTGAAGCGATCATCGAGCAGGCCGAAGACAAACAGCACTGCCGCGGCCGCGACGAAGACGCCGATATCCGGCCGCATCGGGACCCAGAGCAGCACCGGCACCAGGAAGCCGAAGAAGATCGCAACACCACCGATGCGCGGAATGCTTCCCGCGTGCACCTTCCGCCCGCCCCCGGCGTCCACCATCCCGAGCGGCCGCGCGATGCGCACGAGCGACGGGATCAGCACCATCGACAGGAACAGCGCGAGGAGGAAAGCGAAACCGGCTCGAAGTTCCATGTCTGCAGTCACGCCTGAGAAGGGTCAAAAGCTGTGCCCGAGCGGGTTCAGGATCAGAAAAGAGAAGCTCAATCAAGCAGTTAACCGATCACTTTTAACTGATCCCGGCTAAGGCATCAAGCTACTCTCGATCAGCACAGGGTAACATGCCAAGCGCGACGACCAACTGAACAGGTGTTCACCGCGTCAACCGTCTTTATGTCTGCCTGCAAGCCCTAATCCGATAGGAGCATGTGAGGCGCGGTGAAGTGGACCCCCTTTGAGTCGCCTCCAGCGTTGGCGGAAGCATCTGCCTTGACCGTCAAATCTCTTTACGGCAGCGGTAACTGGCGATGACAAAGTTTTTTAGTCAGGACAGCCAGTTCGCCTCTCCTCGCCAGCCAACGGGAGGCCGCTCGGCTCTGAAGGTGTCACACAACTGTGACAAGGCAAGAGCAAAGTCGTCAGACGCCTTTGAATAAAATGCCAGAAAAACAGACACTAGCAAAACTGGTCCAGGTGTTGCTTTCGGAGCCTGTTAGGATCCTCGCCGGTCGCGCTCGCAACTGCCAACCCTGCAGTTGTCAGCGATACGATTTCGCCGTCGAAGCAGGTGACTGCGCTTTGGATCCTACGGTACGCGGCGGTAAGCCGCTTGTTGTTCATAACCCCGAAGAAATTGGAAACGGCATCGAGTATCAAAATGAAACAAGTTACGTTGGCGAGTCTACTGGGTATCGGTTTGATCGCGACAGGGCCGAGCTGGGCGACTACATTCAATGAAACCACGTACAGTGACTGGGACATCTTCGGCAGCGAGAAGCATTTCGAAGTGAAGTGGGGTAATGGAGCGGCTAACGGCGTTTGGGAGATCGCCATCAAAAACGGAGGTGACGTGGTGTCTGACCAACAGGCAACCTGGACAAGCGGGGATGCAAACCCATTCAAATTGACCCACAACGCCACTACGGGAGAACTTACCTTCGAGATCGGCGGAACCTCATCTGTATGGGATTACGGCGCCAATAGTGCTTTCGGAAAGATTTCAATCCTCGCAAAAAGTTCCGACGATCAAGACTCTTCCGTCAGCAATTTAGAGTTCAACAGCAACTCTTTAATTAACGGCTCGCTGTCCGCCTCCAACAGCAAGGAAGGCGTATACCTAGAGTCGACTAACGGGCTATTCTCGGACTTTACCGTCTCGGGCGAGCTGACGCTTAACAGCGGCAACAAGGATGCCGGTTCCGCGATGTACATCGGTGTCGACGATGTACAAGTAGTCCCGATTCCTGCCGCTGCATGGCTCTTCGGCTCAGCGCTTATGGGCATGGCCGGAATCGGCTACCGCCGCAAGAAGCAGACTGGGTAGCCCGCAAACCTGTCATCTTGATCACACGAACGGGCCGTTAAGGCCCGTTTTTGTTGCTACGGGAAACATTGTCGAACCCAATCGCTGATGTTCAACAAACGGGCAATGAGTTAATCTGCAAGCGAAGGGGTAGTGCCCCGCAAATCGAGCAGATCAGGTCATGCGAGCGACATTCTGGAGCAGTTTCGTTAGAGGCTCTATCAAAACGGCTGCTTGACTCGGGCAACCTCATGATCTATTTGGTTGCAGGAGTCATTCTGTTTGGGCTTCTTCGTGGATGTTTTCGGGCGTTCTTGATCATAGGGGCGCCAGAGGATCACGAGCGCCAAGCCCAACGGCAGCGCGCGATATCCAACCTACGGATCAGACGCCGGACAACCCGGCGGCGCCGCTTCGCCAATCGCATCGAGCCAGCGGCAGAGCACCGCGACCCGCATCTGCCGGCCGCCGGCGGCATTGGTCATCAGGGCCAGACCGAGGCGCCGCTCGGGGATCGCGGCGATCAGGTTGTGCCAGTTGGGCAGGTTGTCGCCGGGATGATGGGCCAGGAGATGGCCGCTGGGCAGGGTCTTGAGCGCAATGCCGAGACCGTAGCGCGAGTCCGGCAAGACCAGGGCGTTGGCACTGTTCGGCTGCGGGGTCAGCATGGCCTGCACCGATTTGGGGCTGATCACACTGCGGCCCGGTGGCTCGCCGCAGGGTCCGGGCATCAGTGCGGCGGTGAACCGCGCGAGATCGCCCGCGGTCGTCTGCAGACCTGCCGCGGCGAGCGCCGTGAACCGGCGCGCCGGGGCGCGCTTGCCGTCGTCGTCGAAGGTCCAGGCCAGCGGCGGCGACGGTGCCGGCCGGGCCGGAAAGCTGCTGTTGGCCATATCGAGCGGCTGCAGCACGCGACCACTGGCCAGCTCGGCGAAGGGTTCCCCACCCTGCCTGCGCAGCATTAGCTGCGCGAGCGTGAAGCCGCCGCCGGAATAGACAAAACCCTGACCTGGGGGATGCACGATCGCGACCGGCTGACCGCCGGCGTCGGCCGCACCGGCCAAGGATTCCAGCAGCGTCTGCGTCGGCTGCCCGGGCGGGAAGCCGCCATAGCCAGGTATCGAGAGCCCGGCGGTGTGACTTAGGACGCGGCGCACCGTGACCTCGGCCGAGTCCCAGCGCGACGGCGGCAGGCGCCAACCCTCGAGATCGATCTCGATCGGGTCGTCCAGGTCCACGCGCCTGCGTTCGGCCAGCTGTAGCACGGCGAAGGCGGTGACCGGCTTGGAGTCCGACGCCGCCTGGAATAAGGTGCTCGGCGTCACCGGCACATTCGCGCCGGGTTGTGCCATCCCGAAACCGCGCAGGTAGCGCACCCGCCCCTGCTCGATCAGCGCGAGCGCGGCGCCCGGCACCTCGAAGCGCTCCATCAGCCGCGGCAGGGCGGCATCCATCCGCGTATGCAGTGCCGCCGATGACCCAGCGGTGAACTCAAGCGGCGTGCAGCGCCCATCGTCCGTCGCAAACGACCCCGCGACAGGCGACAAAAGCGTCACGAACAGGCACAGCGAGCGCAGCAGGCGACGACGCGGAGACCGAAGAAGAGCCATCTCGATGGCCAGAGTGTTGGACATTGCCATCAGGCGCACGAAGCCCTCGATCAGGTCATCCGCATAGCAGAATCAGTAGGCGCCCATTGCAGCTGGTATCAGGCACGTTCGATATCCTGGGCCAACTCCTCCGCCGGATAGAACAGTGCCACCTCCTGACTGCCAAGCAGCTCGACAAACCCGCGTAGCGGCAAAATTGGGTAAGGTCCCCTTTCGCGAACGTGGCACGACAGTCCCGATACGCTGGTCACAACTCTGACTCATCGATGTCGGCAATCTTCATCACGCTGCGGAGCAATCCAATCTTCAGCGCCGTATTGGCATGAACCGGCACAGAAATACGGGCGGCGCTTCCAGGCTGGGTATAGATGTAGTGGGAGCCCTGGACGCGTTTTAGAACCCAGCCACGTTGCTCGAGAAGCTTGCACAGCCGCTTGCCGCTGATCGCCTTCACACGGCGATCTCTAAGACCTTGTCGCCCGGCGTCAGCTGAATATCCTCCAAGTCGACCGCCAAGCAGCCCTCGACAGCCTCATAGAGATTGGTCAACAACTCGTCGAAGCTCTCCCCTTGTGTGACACAGCCTTCGATCGATGGCACCTCAGCCCAAAAGCCGCCCTCTTCTGCCTGATGAATCAGAACCTTGAGTTTCATCGCATACCTCTTGGCTTCTTGTCAGAACGCTCAGCCACCTCGGACATCCATGTTGGCCACACGGGAATAGCGGCCGCGGGCCGAAGCATAGGGTGATATCCGGTGTCGCATCGGAGCCGGCTCTAACCTGAATCGGCCTCGAGATCCTCACCACCGAAGTTGGTGATCCCGAGGCGACTGAAGGCTGAGTGGAGCAAGTGTGAGGTCGGTGCGCAGCAGATATGCCAACGGGATTGGAGAGTCAACCCGGCCAGACGGATGCGTCGGCGGGTGGGTCCTTCCGCAACCGCGCCGATCAGGACGAAGCCGATGAATGGCCACCAGGAGAACAGCACCGCCAGGCGCTGAATCGCCAGGTAGATCGCGAACCAGATCAGATCAAGCCGGGTCTTGACCCAGTTGCTGCAGTAGCGACGATCAGGCACTGATTAGGCGCGCAGTCGAGGGGGCGCAGTCGAGCCAATGAGGGAGGTCAGTGTGTCGACACTTATTCTTTGATTGGCGGAGAGAGAGGGATTCGAACCCTCGATGAGCTATTAACCCATACTCCCTTAGCAGGGGAGCGCCTTCAGCCACTCGGCCATCTCTCCAACGGCTGTGCATTGTAACAGACTCAGAACAGGGGGCGTCCAGCCCGGGATGCCGATCCTATCTGGTCGTGTTTCCCATGTCAGATTACCCGGATCGGCGGTTGCCGCCTCGCCAGCAAAGCGCGATGGCAACCGCGTTTCAGTCAAGCAACCAGGAGCACGGCAGAGGGGTGACTACTCGGTCAAGCGGTCGCCCCTGCAGCGGCCCCGGTCATCCTGTCGGACCTCATAAACGCCCTCTATTCCCTCCTCAGTCGCTTGCGCTGGCTAGCGGGCGTTTTGATTGGGCCTCTCAGTCGCCGAGTCCGCGATCATCGGCAACGGGCTGCTCTGGGTGCCCTTGCTCTGCGATCCCCTGCGCCTGCTCGCGCTTGATCCGCTCGTAGATCTCTTCGCGGTGCACAGCGACCTCGCGCGGTGCATTGACGCCGATGCGAACCTGGTTTCCTTTAACGCCGAGCACGGTGACGGTGACTTCATCGCCAATCATCAGTGTTTCGCCGACGCGACGGGTAAGTATAAGCATGATGAGTAGTCCCTCGCTTTCCTTCTTGAACTGAACCGCGGTTCCTTCGGCACCTCAGATCCCGCAGCCCTTGCTACGCAGTCTGAAGCCGATATTGCCGCAGACGCAAGCCCTTACCGGCGCTTTTCGCGTATTGCGTAAGTTTATCAGCAAGCACCACTGCAGTGCAGCAATGATTACGATTTGATTTCAGCCCTCTGCAGACGCCTCTTCCGCCAGGCCGAAGGCGTCGTGCAGGGCCCTGACGCCGAGCTCGAGGTACTTCTCGTCGATGACCACCGAGATCTTGATCTCCGAGGTCGAGATCATCCGGATATTGATCCCCTCGCGAGCCAGCGCCTCGAACATCCGGCTGGCGATGCCGGCATGGGAGCGCATGCCGACGCCGACCAGGCTGAGCTTGACGATGGCCGGGTCACCGGCCACCTCGCGTGCTGCGAGCTGTTGGGCCGTCTCCTGCAGGACCCGCAGCGCCGTCTGGTAGTCGTTGCGGTTGACGGTGAAGGTGAAGTCGGTCGTTGCGCCATCGGCGCCGACGTTCTGCACGATCATGTCCACCTCGATGTTTGAGGCGGAGATGGGGCCGAGAATCTTGTGTGCAATCCCCGGCTGATCCGGAACGCCGAGGACGGTGAGCTTGGCTTCGTCCTTGGCAAAGGCGATGCCAGCAATCTTGGCGTCTTCCATGTTCTCCTCCTCGAAGCTGATCAGTGTGCCCTCGCCGTCCCGAAAGCTCGAGAGCACACGCAATGGAACCCGGTACTTGCCGGCGAACTCGACGGCGCGGATCTGCAGGACCTTCGAGCCCAGGCTGGCCATCTCCAGCATCTCCTCGAAGGTAATGCGCTCGAGCTTGCGCGCCCGCGGCTCGATGCGCGGATCGGTGGTATAGACGCCGTCGACATCGGTGTAGATCTGGCACTCATCGGCCTTCAGCGCCGCGGCGATCGCGACCGCCGAGGTGTCCGAGCCGCCGCGCCCGAGGGTGGTGATATTGCCTGCCTCATCGGTGCCTTGGAAGCCGGCGACCACGACGACGCGCCCGGCGTCGAGGTCCTCGCAGATCCGGGCGCCATCGATGTCGCGAATCCGCGCCTTGTTGTGCGCGCTGTCGGTCCGGATCTGGACCTGCGAGCCGGTGTAGGAGCGCGCCGGACAGCCGGCGGCCTCCAAGGCCATTGAGAGCAGCGCGATCGTGACCTGCTCCCCGGTTGCGATCAGCACGTCCAACTCGCGCGGGACCGGCTGCGGCTGGATCGCCTTGGCCAGGCCGATCAGCCGATCGGTCTCGCCGGACATCGCCGAGACGACCACGACGACCTTGTGACCCTGGTCGCGGGAGCGCTTGACCCGCTGCGCGACCGCCTGAATGCGCTCGACGGTGCCGACCGAGGTTCCGCCATACTTCTGAACGATGAGAGACATAAGGTGTTCAGGCCGCGGACGCGCGTTCTTTGACCCAGTCGCCGGCCAGATCGAGCGCGGCCGGTATCCCGGCTGGATCACTGCCGCCGGCCTGCGCCATATCCGGCCGGCCGCCGCCGCGCCCGCCGACCTTCTCGGCGGCGGCCTTGACCAGATCGCCGGCCTTGAAGCGCCCGACCAGGTCCTTGGTGACGCCGGCGATCAGGTTGACCTTGCCGTCGCTCTCAGTCGCCAGCAGGACCACCCCCGAGCCGAGCTTGTTCTTGAGCTGATCCAGCGTCTCGCGCAAGGACTTCGGGTCGACCCCATCGAGCCGCGCGGCCAGCACCTTGACGCCGTCGATCTCGACCACGGAGTCGGTCAGCTCGCTGCCGGCGGCACTCGCCAGCTTGGCCTTGAGCTGCTCGAGCTCCTTCTCCAGCCGTCGCGAGCGCTCGACCAGGTTCGCGACCTTCTCATCGGCGTCGTTCGCGGCGCCCTTGACCAATGCGGCGATCCGGGCAAGCCGGGCCTCCTCCTCCTCGACCCAGCTCAGCGCGACATCGCCGGCGACGGCCTCGACCCGCCGCACCCCGGCGCTGATCCCGGCCTCGGCGACGATCTTGAACAGACCGATGTCACCGACTGCCCGTACATGGGTGCCGCCGCAGAGCTCGACCGAGAAGTCACCCATGCGCAGCACCCGAACTTGATCGGCATACTTCTCGCCGAACAGGGCCATCGCGCCGGACGCCTTGGCATCCTCGAGCCCCATGATCCGGGTCTCGACGGTATGGTTCTCGCGGATCTCGCGGTTGACGAGCCGCTCGATCTCACGCAGCTGCTCGCGCGAGACCGGCTCGAAATGGGTGAAGTCGAAGCGCAGCCGATCCGGGCCGACCAGCGAGCCGCGCTGCTGGACATGATCCCCGAGCACCTGGCGCAAGGCCGCATGCAGCAGATGGGTCGCCGAGTGGTGCAAGGCGGTTGCGCGCCGGCGGTCGCAGTCGACGCGCGCATCGACGCGATCGCCGACCGAGAGCTCGCCGTCGGTCAGCCGGCCAATGTGACAGATCACCCCGCCCTGCTGCTGGGTGTCCTGGACCTCGAAGCGGGCGGTCTCGCTGATTAGGGTGCCGCGGTCGCCGACCTGACCGCCGGCCTCGGCGTAGAACGGGGTCACGTCCAGCACCAGCAGCCCCTGCTCGCCGGCAGCCAGGCGATCCTGCGGCTCGCCGTCGCGATAACAGGCGACGATCGTCGCCTGATCGACCAGCCCTTCGTAGCCAGTGAAGTCGGTCTCGCCGTCGACATCGAGCTCGATCACATCGGCGGCGCTGAAATGGCTCGCGGCCCGCGCCCGCTCCTTCTGTGCCGCCATAGCCTGCTCGAAGCCGGCCAGATCCAGCGTCAAGCCGCGCTCGCGGGCGATATCGGCGGTCAGATCGGCCGGGAAGCCATAGGTGTCATAGAGGCGAAACACCTCGTGGCCCGGGATCTCGGTGCCGCTGAGGTCGGCGACGATCTCGTCGAAGATGCGCAGGCCCTGTTCGAGGGTGTCGGCAAAGCGCTCCTCCTCGGTCCGCAGCACGCGCTCGACATGCTCGCGCCGCTCGCGCAGCTCCGGATAGGCGTCGCCCATCTCGGCCGCGAGCGGCTCGACCAGCCGCCAGAAGAACGGCTCGGTCTGCCCGAGCTGGTAGCCGTGTCGGATCGCCCGGCGGATGATCCGGCGCTGCACATAGCCGCGGCCCTCGTTGCCGGGCGTCACCCCGTCGATGATCAGGAAGGCCGCCGAGCGGATGTGGTCGGCGATCACGCGCAGTGATTTGCTGGTGAGATCGGCGCAGCCGGTGACCTCGGCCGCGGCCCGGATCAGGGCCTGGAACAGGTCGATCTCGTAGTTGCTGTGCACGCCCTGCATCACCGCGGCGAGGCGCTCGAGCCCCATCCCGGTGTCGACCGATGGCCGCGGCAGCGGATGCAGCGCACCCTTGGCGTCGCGGTCGTACTGCATGAAGACCAGGTTCCAGATCTCGACGTAGCGGTCGCCATCCTCATCGGCCGAGCCAGGCGGCCCGCCCGGGATGGCGGGGCCATGGTCGTAGAAGATCTCCGAGCAGGGACCGCAGGGGCCGGTCTCGCCCATCGACCAGAAGTTGTCCTTCTCGCCGCAGCGCGAGAAGCGGCTTGGGTCGACGCCGAGCTCGTCGAGCCAGATGCGCGCGGCCTCATCGTCGTCCTGATAGACGGTGATCCAGAGCTTCTCGGCGGGCATCTGCAGCCGCTCGGTCAGGAACTCCCAGGCGAAGCCGATCGCCTCGCGCTTGAAGTAGTCACCAAAGCTGAAGTTGCCGAGCATCTCGAAGAAGGTGTGATGCCGGGCGGTGTAGCCGACGTTCTCGAGATCATTGTGCTTGCCGCCAGCGCGCACGCAGCGCTGCGAGGTGACCGCACGCGTGTAGGCGCGCTTCTCGCGGCCGAGGAAGACATCCTTGAACTGGACCATGCCGGCGTTGGTAAACAGCAGGGTCGGGTCGTTGCCAGGGACCAGCGGGCTGCTCTCGACGGCTGTATGACCCTGCTCAGCAAAGTAGTCGAGGAAGGCCTGGCGAAGCTCGGCGCTACTCTTTCTCACAACGGGTCAACTCCGGGGACAGAACAGGGCAGGTTAAGTCGAGGAAACGGGCGATCAACCCCGGCGGAAAGCCGCGGTACTCGAGGAACCGGGAGCGTTTCAGATACTCACGCCGATCGCCGATGGGTTGCTCCCCGTAGCGCTTGCGGTAGACCGCCCCGAGACACTGCATCAGCGCCTCGTCCTCTAGACTCAGGTAGGGCTCGATCTGCTCATCCGAAAGCCCCTTCTCGCGCAGCTCGAAGCGGATGCGCACCGGGCCGAAGCCCTTGTCGAGGCGCTCGGCCACATAGGCGGCGATCAGACGCTCTTCGCTGAGCAGATCATCGGCGATCAGGGCATCGAGCACGGTCTCGACATCGTCGGCCGCGTACCCCCGCCGCCGCAGCTTGCGCGAGAGCTCGAGCCGGCTGTGCTCGCGCGTCGTCAGCAGCTTCAGCGCACGGCTGCGGATCTCGTCCAGATTATCAACGAGGCCCTCACCCATCGGCGGCAAGCGGTGCCTCCGCCCCACCCTCCGGTTCGCCGTCCTCGCTTTCGGTTGGCTTGGGCTTCGGCAGCAAGGCCTCGCGCACCTTGGCATCGATCTCGGCGGCCAGGTCCGGATTCTCCTTCAGGAAGTTGCGGACATTGTCCTTGCCCTGGCCGATCCGATTGCCATCGTAGCTGTACCAGGCCCCGGACTTCTCGATGATGCCGGCATTGACCCCGAGATCGACCATCTCGCCCTCGCGCGAGATGCCCTCGCCATAGAGGATGTCGAAGGTGACCTCGCGGAACGGCGGCGCCATCTTGTTCTTGACCACCTTGACGCGGGTCTCGTTGCCGACGACCTCGGCGCCGCGCTTGATCGAGCCGATCCGGCGGATATCGAGCCGGACCGACGAGTAGAACTTGAGCGCGTTGCCGCCGGTCGTGGTCTCCGGCGAGCCGAACATCACCCCGATCTTCATCCGGATCTGGTTGATGAAGATGACGATGGCGTTGGAGCGCTTGATGTTGGCGGTGAGCTTGCGCAGCGCCTGCGACATCAGCCGCGCCTGCAGGCCGACATGCGAGTCGCCCATCTCACCCTCGATCTCGGCCTTCGGCGTCAAGGCCGCGACCGAGTCGATGACCACCAGGTCGACCGCGCCGGAACGGACCAGCATGTCGGTGATCTCGAGCGCCTGCTCGCCGGTATCGGGCTGGGAGACGAGCAGGTCGTCCATATCGACGCCGAGCTTCTCGGCGTAGGTGGGGTCGAGCGCGTGCTCGGCATCGACGAAGGCCGCGGTGCCGCCGGCGCGCTGCGCCTCGGCGACCGCGTGCAATGTCAGCGTGGTCTTGCCGGACGACTCGGGTCCGTAGACCTCGACCACGCGGCCGCGCGGTAGACCGCCGATGCCGAGCGCCACATCGAGCCCCAGCGAGCCGGTCGAGACCGACTCGACATTCGGGATCGCGCCGGCATCGCCCATTCGCATCACGGAGCCCTTGCCGAACTGCTTCTCGATCTGGCTCAGTGCGGCCGCCAGCGCCTTCTTGCGATTCTCGTCCATTGCCAGCCCTCAAGCGCCGCCGGACAGGACAGCGCGATCGAAATCAGATGAAAGATGGATTATCCCACAGCTGCCCCGCGCCGGCACAAGGCCGAGCACAGGCGCCAAATCAATCAATCGAGCCGCCAGCGCCGGATGATCCGATAGGAGGGGCGGCGCCCGGAGCCACTTGCCGCGAGCACGAATTCGCTCACCGGCCAGCGCAGCTCAACGGGCTCGGGCTCAATCGCGGGCGCCTTCCGTGCCAGCGTGAGATGGGGGCGGTAACGGCGCTTCTCAGGTTCCAGGCCGCATACGAGCAGATTCTGCTGCAGCTGACTGACCAGCGCGAACAGTGCGTTCGGTACCTGACGGGGCTGCGCCACCCAGATGCGCTGCTTCGTCCAGCTGTCGACCTGCTCGAGCGCCAGCTCGAACCGGCCGCAGGCGATATCGTCTCCGGCTGCCTCGATACAGGCGCGCAGGTACGGCTCGACGGCGCCGACGAACACCAGCGTCAGATGCAGATCGTCTGGGTGAGTGAGCCGCGGCGGCGGTCTCTCCGGGCGATGCTCTGCCGCTGTCGCCGCCGGCCTGGGCGACGCCGGGGTCGACGTCGGGCTCGGGTACGGGCTCGCACTTGAGCTCGGGTGCGAGCTCGAGCTCTGGCTCCTACTTGGGCCGGGCGTTGCGCCCGGATCGAGCCGCGCACGCCATTCGACCAGAGCATCGCGCAGCGTCGCTGGCGGCCAGAGCGCGAAGAACAGCCGCTCGACCATCGCGTTATACCTATCTCAAATCAGTTTTCGGTTTTACTCGACCGCTCCGCGTCGCGTAACGGCGCTCGGGGGACGCCGTGAATCCATCCGTGGAGGCTTGACGACGGCATCCATGCCGTCGACACCCCCGCTCGCCGTCACCCGACCCTCCGCTCTGCCGTGCCGAAAATTGACGTGCTTTGGGTATATCCTGAAAACATGGGGGGGCATTGCATCATTCTCCGGGTGGCCGGCCGCCATGATCGTCACGAGAACCACCCGGAGTTCGTCGTCCGGGATGGCACCGTAGCCGTGACCGTGAATCAGGCGGGGTCCATCGTTCGAGTTGGCACCGTGCCGTGAACATTAGCAGGCATCAGCGGGGGGATCAGCGGTGGCATCACAAAGGGTGATCAGACCACGGAGGGCATGGCGGACCGATGCGCGCCGGACCTCGTCGCGGTCGCCGTCCAGATAGCAGGTCTCGGTCTCGACGCGGTCGGGGAACGCGAAGCCGAAGCAGACCATACCGACCGGCTTGGCCGCTGTTCCGCCTCCGGGACCGGCAACCCCGCTCACGGCAACGGCGATCTCGGCGCGGCTTCGCGCGATCGCCCCGAGCGCCATCGCCCGGACCACTGCTTCGCTGACGGCGCCCTCGGCCGCGAGCGTCTCGGCCGCGACCCCGAGCATCTCCTGCTTGGCCTCGTTGCTGTAGGTCACGAAACCGCGCTCCAGCCAGCCGCTGCTGCCGGGGATATCGGTGATGCACTTGGCGATCCAGCCGCCGGTGCAGGACTCGGCCGTCGCCAGCCGCCATCTCCTGGCCTTGAGAACGGCCCCAAGTTGTTCGGCCAGTTTCCCTAGATCGCTGCTCACTGACACCTCGTCAACGCGTGCGCCGACCCCGTCGTCCAAGCGCTCGATCGTCCAACGGAACGATCGCGCTGATGCCGGGCAATTGTCAGCGACTCGATCGCCACCATGCTCTAACTTGGCCGATCCTGATCCCGACCGAGGCGCTTTTATACCCAAAGCACGTCAATGTTCGGCACGGCAGAGCGGAGGGTCGGGTGACGGCGAG
>JAAAOQ010000105.1 GCA_009908845.1 Gammaproteobacteria bacterium | reverse complement strand
TAGGAAGGCCAACTGAGGCAGCAGCATGCGCGTAAACCGACACCAGAGGCGGAGAAGGTTGCGATGATCATCAATGGCGACAACTCATCGCAGACGACGGGAACCGGTGATGGCAGGTCGTCCGCACAACCGATAAACCGCTGTCTGGTCTTTGGGGCCAGCGGTTATATCGGCAGCCATCTGGTGCCGCGGCTCGTACACGAAGGCATCCCGGTGCGCGCGAGCAGCCGCAATCGGGCCGTGCTCGAGGCCCGCGGCTGGGACGAGGTCGAGATCGTCGCTGCCGACGCGCTCGACCCGGCCAGCCTCGACCGGGCGCTCGACGGTATCGAGATCGCCTATTACCTGGTCCACTCGATGGCCGCCGGCAAGGATTTCGGGCGGCTCGATCTCCAGGCGGCGGCCAACTTCGCGGCCGCCGCCGAGCGCGCCGGGGTCAGCCGGATCGTCTACCTCGGTGGGTTAGTGCCGGACGACGCCGACAGCGAGCACATCGTCTCGCGCCGCGACACCGGCGACGTGCTGCGCCGCGGCCGGGTGCCGGTGACCGAGCTGCGCGCCGGGATCATCGTCGGCCCCGGCTCGGCCGCATTCGAGGTGATGCGCGACCTGGTCTACCATCTGCCGGTGATGATCACGCCACGCTGGGTGCAGGCGAAGTCGCCGCCGCTGGCGCTCGACAACCTGCTGATGTATCTGGTCAGGCTACCGCAGATCGAGGCCGCTCAAGGCCGCACCTTCGACGCCGGCGGACCGGAAACGCTGAACTATCTGGAGATGATGCGTATCCTGGCCGAGGTCGGTGGCAAGCGTCAGCCCCTGATCATCCCGGTGCCGCTGCTAACGCCGAAGCTTTCGGCCTATTGGCTGCGCTTCGTCACCGCGGTGCCAACCAATATTGCCCGAGCCCTGATCGAGGGCCTCAAGCACGATTTTTCCGCCGATGACGCCGAGCTTCGGCGCTTGGTGCCCCAACAGCTGTTGGGCTTCCGCGAGGCCGTTGAGGCCGTGTTCGCGGCCGAGCGCGAGGACGAGCCGGTGCCCGCCCGCTGGATCGAAGGAGCCTTTGCCGTGCGTCAGCACCGAATCGACTATGCCTACTATGCCAAGCGCGCCAGCGGCAGCGCCGAGACCTCAGCCCCGCCAAGCAGGGTCTGGGAACTGGTCTCCGGGATCGGCGGCAGCGAGGGCTGGTATTACATGAATGGCCTATGGCAGCTGCGCGACCTGATGGACCGTCTCGCCGGCGGCCCCGGCGGCCAGCATGGTCGTCGTCACCCGACCGACCTGCGCGTCGGCGACCGCATCGGCTCCTGGACCGTGCTCGGCCTCGAGCCCGAGCGCCGGCTCAGCCTCGCCTTCGGCATGCGCGCACCCGGCGCCGGGATGCTCGAGTTCGAACTCGAGCCGCGCGCCGATGGCGGCACCCGCCTGACGATCACCGCCTATTGGCATCCGGCCGGGGTCTGGGGGCTCAGCTACTGGTACGCGTTCCAGCCGATCCATCGCTTCATCTTCACCGGCACAGCACGGGAGATCTGCCGGCGCGCCGAGCCTCGGCGCTATTCGCCGTGATTCGCCGCATCGCATCAGCCGTCGATGTCGCGCTCTCCAGCAGCGTTCATCCGGCCTTCAAACAACATGGCCAAACAACATGGCACTCGCTTGCGCAAACGCCCGCAAAGGTCGGCAAAGGTCCTCAAGCCGCATCGACGCGTTCCCCGAGCTTGGTACGATACCTCGCATAATGGGTCGCGGCCTATTGCCGTCCTGCTAGAACAACCACCGAAGGAGACCTAAGATGCGCGTCAGCGACTATATGACCGCCGCCCCGACGACCATTCCAGCCAGTGCCGATTATCAGCAGGCGTTCGAGATCATGGAGCAGCACGACCTACACCATCTGCCGGTTGTCGACGCCAGTGACTGCGTCGTCGGCATCCTGACCCGCCGGGACCTGCAGCTTGCGGCGCGCTGCTTCAAGGAGGCGCCAGTCGAGGTGCGCGAAGTGATGCACACCCCGGTCACGACCATCGCCGCGGATACCGATCTTGCTGAGGCCGTCGAGTGCATGCGCCGCGACCGGATCGGCTGCCTGCCCGTCTCCGAGGACGGCGGTCACCACCTGGTCGGGATCATCACCGAGAGCGACCTGCTGCGGGCCCTTGCGACGCTGCTCGCGGAGCGCTAAGCCCCGCTCGTTCCCAGGGTCTAGGCTGAGTGCTATGACCGTTCGGCCTGCCTGCTAGGCAGTGAGCTCGCACGCAACTGACTGCAGGAGCCCTAGCTCCCGGCCCGCGTGGCGAAAGCGCAAACAACTGCTTGAATTCTCGGTAAACCCGCCGCAATTCGGCAATAACCCTAGTGTTTGTCGGAGATACGCGAAATGAGAATGGACAAGCTGACAAGCAAGTTCCAAATGGCCCTGGCCGATGCGCAAAGCCTCGCGGTGGGCCGCGACAATCAATTCATCGAGCCGGTGCATCTGATGATCGCCCTGCTCGACCAAGACGGCGGCACCGTGCGCCACCTGCTGGCCCAGGCCGACGTCAACGTCAACCGGCTGCGCTCGATGCTCGGCGAGGCGCTCGAGCGCCTGGCGCAGGTCTCAGGCACCGGCGGCGACGTGACCGTCTCCAATGCCCTGGGCAAGCTGCTCAACCTGACCGATAAGCTCGCCCAATCGCGCAACGACCAGTACATCAGCTCGGAGCTGTTCGTACTGGCCGCGCTCGAGGACAAGGGCGAGCTCGGCAAGTTGCTGCGCGAGGCCGGCGCCAGCAAGGGCGCGCTCGAGAAGGCGATCGAGAACCTGCGCGGCGGCGAGGCGGTCAACGACCCGAACGCCGAGGAGCAGCGCCAGGCGCTCGAGAAGTACACCATCGATATGACCGAGCGCGCCGAGCAGGGCAAGCTCGACCCGGTGATCGGCCGCGACGACGAGATCCGTCGCACCATCCAGGTGCTCGCCCGCCGCACCAAGAACAACCCGGTGCTGATCGGCGAGCCCGGCGTCGGCAAGACCGCGATCGTCGAGGGGCTGGCGCAGCGCATCGTCAATGGCGAGGTGCCCGAAGGGCTCAAGTCCAAGCGCCTGCTCGCGCTCGACATGGCCGGGCTGATCGCCGGCGCCAAGTTCCGCGGCGAGTTCGAGGAGCGGCTCAAGGCGGTGCTCAACGATATCGCCAAGCAGGAAGGCAATGTGGTGCTGTTCATCGACGAGCTGCACACCATGGTCGGCGCCGGCAAGGCCGAGGGCGCGATGGACGCCGGCAACATGCTGAAGCCCGCACTGGCACGCGGCGAATTGCACTGCATCGGCGCGACCACGCTCGATGAGTACCGCAAGTACGTCGAGAAGGACGCGGCGCTCGAACGGCGCTTCCAGAAGGTGCTAGTCGACGAGCCCAATGTCGAGGACACGGTCGCGATCCTGCGCGGGCTCAAGGAGCGCTACGAGGTCCATCACGCGGTCGAGATCACTGATCCTGCGATCGTCGCGGCCGCCACGCTCAGCCATCGCTATATCACCGATCGCCAGCTCCCGGACAAGGCGATCGACCTGATCGACGAGGCCGCCTCGCAGATCCGGATGGAGATCGACTCGATGCCGGAGGAGATGGACAAGCTCGACCGGCGTCTGATCCAGCTCAAGATCGAGCGCGAGGCGCTGAAGAAGGAGTCCGACGAGGCGTCGAAGAAGCGCCTCGGCGACCTCGAGGAGCAGATCGGCAAGCTCGAGCGCGAGTTCTCGGATCTGGATGAGATCTGGAAGTCCGAGAAGGCCGCGGTCCAGGGCACCGCGCACATCAAGGAGGAGCTCGACCGCGCCCGGGTGGAGATGGAGACGGCGCGGCGCGCCGGCGACCTGACCCGCATGTCGGAGCTGCAGTACGGGCGCATCCCCGAGCTCGAGAAGCGGCTCGAATCCGCCGCCGAGGCCGAGGGCAACGAGACCCAGCTGCTGCGCAACAAGGTCGGCGCCGAGGAGGTCGCGCAGATCGTCTCCAAATGGACCGGCATCCCGGTCAGCAAGATGCTCGAGGGCGAGCGCGACAAGCTGCTGCGGATGGAGGACGAGCTCGCGCGGCGCGTGATTGGTCAGGGCGAGGCAGTCAGCGCGGTCTCGGACGCGATCCGACGCTCCCGCGCCGGACTCTCGGACCCGAACCGCCCGATCGGCTCGTTCCTATTCTTGGGCCCCACCGGCGTCGGCAAGACCGAGCTGTGCAAGGCGCTGGCCTCGTTCCTATTCGACACCGAAGAGGCGATGGTGCGCATCGACATGTCCGAGTTCATGGAGAAGCACTCGGTCGCGCGGCTGATCGGCGCCCCGCCCGGCTATGTCGGTTATGAGGAAGGCGGCTATCTGACCGAGGCGATCCGCCGC
>JAAAOQ010000158.1 GCA_009908845.1 Gammaproteobacteria bacterium | reverse complement strand
CCTGGGTTCTCGATGTCGACGTCACCGTCAAGCCGATCTATGGTCATCAAGAGGGTGCCGTGGTGGGCTACGACCCGCATAAGCCCGGACGCTGTCAGGACCCGAAAGATCGCCCGTTCTAGCATCAGCCCCAGTCACCCGCGTCCAGCACACGGACCCTGCCCATGCCCCGACGTCGCCTGCCGATTAGCATCCAGACCTTTCGCAAGATCCGCGAGGGCGATCACTACTACGTCGATAAGACTCGCTTTGCGCTGCGCCTCATCGACGAAGGCACACACTACTTTCTCTCCCGCCCGCGGCGTTTCGGTAAATCGCTATTTCTCGACACCCTGGCTGAATTGTTCGAGGGCAACGCGGCGCTGTTTCAGGGACTCGAGGCCGAGCAGCGTTGGAACTGGTCGCTGCGCTTTCCGGTGATTCGCTTCAGCTTCGGTGGCGGCGTGCTTCAAGATCGAGCGCAGCTCGATCGGCGCATCCTGGACCTGCTGCACAAGAACCAGGAGCGACTCGGTGTGAGTTGTCGGGATACCACCGACATCGTGGGCTGTTTCAGCGAGCTGATCGAGCGCAGCCATGCGGCCACCGGCGAGCGCGTCGTCGTCCTGGTTGACGAATACGATAAGCCCATCCTCGATAACCTCACCGAGCCCGACACCGCCCGGGCCATGCGCGATGGGCTGCGTAATCTCTACTCGGTGATGAAGGACTCGGACGCCCACATCCGCTTCGTCTTCCTCACGGGCGTGAGCAAATTCAGCAAGGTCAGCCTCTTCTCGGGGTTGAACAATCTGATCGATATCACCGTCGATGCTGAATATTCAGCTGTCTGCGGCTATACAGAGACCGATTTGGATCAGGTCTTCGCCCCCGAGCTCGAAGGCCTGGACCGCGAGCAGATCCGCGCCTGGTACAACGGCTACAACTGGACGGGCCAGGCGGTCTACAACCCATTTGACCTGTTACTGCTGTTTCGCGAGCGCCAGTTTCGGCCCTGGTGGTTCGAGACCGCAACGCCCAGCTTTTTGGTCGATATCTTGACCCAGCGCGGTTACTTCACGCCCGACCTGGCCCACCGCGAGACCAGCCTGACCCTGCTCTCGAACTTCGACGTCGAGCACATCGACAGCGATGCCCTGCTGTTTCAGACCGGTTACCTGACCATCCATCGGGTCGAACAGCCCTTGCTTGGCCATTGGATCTACACCCTGGGCTATCCCAACCGGGAGGTTGAAAGCAGCCTCAACGCGGCCCTGCTTGGTGGCCTGGGCGCCGATAGCCAGCGCAGCTTTAGCCAGCGCATGCGGTTATTGCAATGCCTGCGGGCGGTCGATTTCGACGGCATGAAGAGTGCCATTGCCGCCCTGTTCGCAAGCATCCCCACGGACTGGTATCGCAACAACCCCATCGCCCAGTACGAGGGCTTCTACGCCAGCGTCTTTTATAGCCATCTAGCCGCGCTCGGGCTCGATCTAGTGCCGGAGGATGCCAGCAACCATGGTCGGCTCGACCTGCGCCTGCGCTTCAACGGCCAGATCTGGCTGTTCGAGTTCAAGGTCGTGGAGTTGGCGCCCGAGGGTGCGGCCCTGGCGCAGATCAAAGATCGCAACTACGCCGACAAATACTGTGCCGAGGGTCTGCCGATCCATCTCATCGGCATCGAGTTCAGCCGCGAGGAGCGCAGTCTGGTGGGCTTCGAGGTCGAAACGCTGGCGCCATGAACCCCCTCAACCCGATTTGCTGAATCCCGCGACAGGTCTACAGCCGATGTTTGCCGGCTGTCGATGTCCGGCGAAAGTCCCGACTGATGCCAACCCCATCGCCGAGCCGCTGATGCACGCCGGTTTCCCGCAGCCCGATCGCTCCGGCAGCTTCACCGACAAGGGCTTCTGGCTCAGCGAGCAGCTCGACAATCGCCGTGGCTTCTTCCTGATGGTCGAAGGCGACAAGATCCACTGGGCAGCCCATGCCAATGACGCCCGTGCGGCGATCGAAGACACGATCGCTTTCGACAATGTCATCAAGGTCGCCCTGGGTTTCGCAGAGGAGCATCCTCGCGAAACGCTGATCGTTGTCACCGGCGACCATGAGTGCGGCGATATGACGCTTGGCTTCGCCGGGGCGGCTTACCACACCTACTTTGAGGTGCTGGGCGGGCAGAAGCTGGCCTATGATGACTTCGACCGAACGGTTTTTGAACCTTACCAGGAGAGCCGCTGAGTGGCTAAACATCCTTGTTGGCAGCTTTGGCTTAGTGGCAGTCGCACCCCTTCACCGCGCTGATTGGGGCCGTGCTGTATCGGGCAAGCGCTGGTCCAAGGCATTGAACAAGCGATTGGCCGTTAGCGACATCACGCTCGCGCTGTTAGTGAGGTTCCCGGCGCGTTGTAAGGACCACCCTCAATAGATCAGCTCTAGGTTTATAGCGAACAAGGCATAAGCGGACGATTCAACGGCGTTGGCGAATATGCCAAGGTTGAGCTTCAACGCGCCGATGCTGATTGGTGTCTTGGTGGCATCGGTGTCCAGGCTCGGCTATGCTAACACCGCCACGCGTCGCCAATTGTTCGGGCAATCTGCCTCACGACACTAACGCTTGGCGCAGGAGTTCGCAGGACGACTGTGCAGGCTCGCGGGGCACCTTAACCAAACGCTTTCCCGAAGGACGATCAAGGAGACCGAGCCATGAGCTTTTGGCGCCCGCGCGACCCCGCCCCTGTCGAGCCGACCGAGTCGGACTTCTGGAGCCCGCCCCAGCCCGAGCCCGAGCCCGAGCCGGATCCGGCACCCGGAGCCAATTTCTGGTCGCGACCGGAGCCCGAGCCGGAGCCGCCGTTGGCCGATGCCTTCTGGGCCGAGGCAGAGAAGCTCGACGTGCACGGTTTGCCTGAAGGCGCCGTCGATCCGGACCGTTTCTGGACCGGTGAGACCATGGATGTTGGCCCCGGCAACGATCTGGTGCTCGTAGGTGCGACCGGGCCGAACCAGTACCAGCTCGATCAGCTGCAAAACCCGCTCGGCATTGGGGTGGACCTGACCCCGTTGACATCCCTTGATGCGGTCAATGGCCGCGACGATTCGGACCTCGCGCTCAGCACCCGGTTCGAGGGTGGCGTGAATCGGCTCTTTCTCTATGGCGAGGTCGATCTCACGCAGGCCGATCTCGCCTACCTCGACTGGCTCTTGCCGGTCGATGCCGAGATCACGATCACCGCTCAACAGCTCAGCGAGCTGGACCCGAGCGTGCTCGTCGCCAGCGGCAACACGCGGTTGCGGATCATCAACGAAGACCCCGGCCAGCCGATCGAGGTGACGCTGGATTCGGTCTTGATGCGGGATATCCCGACCCTGGAGCTCGGCGCCGGCGTGACACTGGTACTGAACCAGCGCTCGCTCGAGGGCGTGCGCGAAATCGCAGGCGAGGGCACCCTCCGTGCGAGCGACGCCGATGTCACCCTGGACCTGGACGGGATCACCCATTCGGTCCGGGTCGAGAACAAATACGGTCTGCTCGATTCCGATCCGGGCGGTATCGCCGTGGAAGGGGCGCTGCTCATCGCCCGGCCCAACGGCGAGGTGCTGCGCGGTGGTGACCAAGCCGACCGTCTGCTCGGCGGTGACGGCGACGATCAGCTCTTCGGGGGAGCGGGCGACGACCTGCTGCGCGGAGGCGGCGGCCGTGATGAGCTCGATGGCGGCGAGGGTGACGACACCTTGGTCGTTGTCGGCGACCTCACGGCAGGCGGCAAGGAAGGTACCGAGGAAGACAGCTTCCGGCTCGGGCAGAGCCTGGAATCCCTCAATGGCCAGGACCTCGACGAGGACGCCGGCGGTGCCGCCGAGATCCTCATCGGCGGGCCGGGCGAGGATCGCCTTTTCGTCTATGGAACCGCGGATCTGACGAATGCCGAGATCAGCGGCATCGAGCATATCGAGGTGCGCTCCGATGTGACGTTCGGCGCCGACCAGGTCCAGGCAGCGCAGACCCTTAACGGCGGCGGCGGTAGCGTGGTCAGGCTGGAGAGCCCAGACGGCTCGCCCGTCGAGCTTGATCTCCGCGATCTAGCGATCTCGAACCTCGCCCAGATCGACATCGGGCCGAATGTGACCTTGCTGGTGGAGTCCAGTGACGATCTCGGTGGTACGCCAGTGCTCACCGGCCAGGGGACGGTGCAGGGTGTTGGCGGCGCCACCTTAAATCTGCCGGCTACCTTCGCGGTTGAGCGCAGCCTGCAGCTGCGCAACCCGGATGGCAGCGATGCGACGGGCAATGCCGATGTGCTGGATCGGGTGGCCGCAACGGGTCCGAACGGCGCCCTGCGCGATACCGACGGCGACGACTATCTGGTCGGTACGGCCGGTGCGGACCTGTTCGAGCTGTTCGGTGCGGGCCGGGATGTA
>JAAAOQ010000130.1 GCA_009908845.1 Gammaproteobacteria bacterium | reverse complement strand
GCTTTCGCGACTACCTCATCAACACCAACCTGAGCCCCACCGACCAACCCGCCGCCGATCTGCCAGTCATTAAGCCGCTGCGTTTCAACGCCAAGGCGGTCAAAGACTGGATCAACGCCAAGGAGCCCGACCATGCCGCTCAACCGTGACCACCTGTTCGCCTTTCTCGTCTTCCTCGTTTTCATGGCCTTCATCCTGCTCACCGCCCTTCACGCCAAAGCCGGCACGGTCATCCTTGAGATGCCCGACGGCTCGATCGTCAACGTTACCGACGTCGAGGATGTCTTCGTGAACGAAGACGGCCAGCACGTCATCCGCTTCGACGATGGCTACCAGGTCAAGGCGGACGGGCTCGCCTACTTCTTCGCGCCCGACGCCTCCCTCGACGCCGTCCTTTCCCAACAGGACTGAGTTGCGTAGACGTAACAGGAGGCATGGATGCCTTTCACCCCGCAGCAGGTCGCGCAGCTGAACGACAAGCTCGACCGCTCCAAGGTCGCCCAGCGCAAGCAGGCCGGCCAGACCCTCAGCTACATCGAGGGCTGGTGGGCGATGGCTGAGGCCAACCGCATCTTCGGCCACCACGGCTGGGACTACGAGATCATGTTGCTCGAGCGCGTGGTCGAGCAGCAGCGTGACGACCATAAGTTCGAGGTCGCCTACATCGCTCGCGTCAAGGTCGATGTCACCGTCGAAGGCGGTTACGTCTCTCGCGAGGACGTCGGCTACGGCTCCGGGATCTCCAAGCAGCTCGGCGACGCTTACGAGGGCGCCGTCAAGGAGGCCGTCACCGACGCCATGAAGCGTGCGCTCCGCGGCTTCGGCTGGCCCTTTGGGCTCGCGCTCTACGACAAGAGCCAGGCCAACGTTGGCGAGGCCGAGCACGGCGCCGACGCCGAGGCCGATCAGAAGTTCAAGGCCCAGCTCGAGGCCGACGCCGAGGAGATGCGCAAGTGGACGCAGATCCTTACCGATGGCAACCCCGACCGCCAGGCCATTGCCGACGCCCGCGGCTGGATGTCGGCCAAGGTCAACGGCACCGAGCGCTGGCGCCTGATGAATAAGGCGGCGCCGCAGGACTTCAAGGCCTTCTCGGAGGCCATGAACAAGCACAAGGAGAAGGCGGTATGAGCGCAGCGGCTTTCACGCTCACACAGCGTCAGATCGAGGAAACCATCTTTCGCTTCCGCAAGAGCGGCGACATCGAAGAGCTCATCGTCGCTTGCCACGGGGCTTCCGCCGCCAACGGCTGGTGGGACGAGCCCCGCAACGACGGCGAGATGATCGCCCTCGTTCACTCCGAGCTTTCCGAAGCCCTCGAGGCTCTACGCAAGCCCGGCGGCAGCGAGAAGATCCCCGGTTTCACCAAGCTCGAGGAGGAGCTGGCCGACACCATCATCCGCATCTGTGACATGGCCGGCGCACGCCAGCTTCGGCTCCGCCAGGCCATCGCGGAGAAGCTGGGGCACAACCAGAGCCGCGGCCACAAGCACGGCGGTATGAAGTTCTGATGTGCTGGGTTTCGTTCGCCCTGGGAGTGGCCGCCGCGTACGGCCTCTCCTTCCTCGTTTTCTTCTGTCTGGTTTCGCCCATCCTTAAAATGAATCCAACAGAGGACGAATAGACACCCACGGACAGCCAAGGAGAAAGCGTCATGTCCGGCATCAACAAGGTCATCCTCGTCGGCAACCTCGGCCGTGATCCCGAGGTCCGGCAGATGAAGAACGGCCACGAGCTGGTTAATCTCAGCGTCGCCACCAGCGAGCGCTGGACCGACAAGGAGAGCGGTCAGCCGAAGGAAGCCACCGAGTGGCACCGCGTCGTCATCTTCAACGACATGCTGGTGAAGGTTGCTCGTGAGCACCTGAGCAAGGGCTCGACGGTCTACCTCGAAGGCCAGCTGAAGACCCGCAAGTGGCAGGACCAGGAGGGCCAGGACCGCTACTCCACGGAGGTCGTTCTGCAGCGCTACCGCGGTGAACTCCAAATGCTCGGCTCGAAGTCGGGCAGCGAAGGCGGTCAGCGTCAGCCCGCGCCCTCCGGCGGCAACTTCGACGACGATATCCCGTTCTAACGAGCTCCCGATCGGCCAGTTCCCTTTGACCCGGCAGCCGGGCGTCGCCGGGCAACCAAGCCGACCTGCCCCGATCCCACGTCCTTGAACCGCGTGGGTAGGGGTTAACCGCTCGAACTGGTCGCGGGATCAGAGCGGAAGGCGGCAACGCCCACCCTTCCCCATGGAGAACGACATGGCAACTTGCACGCGCATCACGCCCGACCACGAACGTGATTTCCATTTGGTTCTTTCGCCAAACGAAGCAGCCTACCTTTACACTCTGCTTTGGTGCCACATCATAGGCGGTGGCGAAACTCGCAAATGTTCCGGCGATATTGGCTTCGCTCTTCGGAGCGCTGGCGCTTTTCTCATCCAAGACCTTGTTCAATCTGTGGAACACGCTACTAGCGGAAGGCCTTCACTTCGCCTTAACGAAGACGTTAAGCTTCCGTTCTGAGCCACCCTTCCTCCGCCGAGGTTGCGCTTACGCATCCGATCTCTAGGATGGACGCAACCTCACGGCGGAGGATCCATGGATCACTACCTCATGGTCGGCGCGGATCACTGGTCCAAGGTCAAAGACTGGCCCGGCTGGTGCGCCAACTTCATCCCGCACGAACTCGCCTCGAAAGGGCCGGACAGCTCGGCGGTTTGGATAAACAGCCGCGCGCTCTGGCTTCTCCAGAAGCTTCGCGACGTCCGCGGCCCACTCCACATCAACAGCGCCTATCGAACCGAGGCCCACAACCACAACGTCGGTGGTGCGCCTCAGAGCAAGCACCGGCTCGGCCAGGCCTTAGACATCGAGCTTCGTGGTGCGGACATCAGCGAGCTTGCCGCGGCTGCCCGTGCCGTCGGCTTCACCGGCATCGGGTACTACCGCACCTTCATCCACGTCGACATCGGCCCCGCCCGTGAATGGGACGAGCGCTGATGGCTCTCGATCCTGTCACTGCCGGGCTCGAGGCCGTCGGCACGCTTATCGACCGCCTGGTTCCGGACAAGGACGCCCGCGAGCGTCGCGACGCCGCCCAGGCCATCCTCAAGATCCAACAGGAGCACTCTCGTCTCGTTCAGCAGATGGAGGTGAACGAGGTCGAGGCGGCGCACCCGAACGTCTTCGTCGCCGGCTGGCGCCCAGCTATCGGCTGGGTCGGTGTTGCCTGCCTGGTCTATGCCAGCGTCATCCATGACCTGTTGGTCGGCTTCGGCGTCGATCTCCCGCCGCCGACCTTCATCGACGAGAACATGATCGAAATCATCGGCGCCATGCTCGGCATCGGTGGTTTCCGGTCATGGGAGAAGTCCAAGGGCGTCGCCCGTGAGAACTTTAAGCGGTCCCCACGCCCGCAGTTCAGCGGTGGCACCGTCTCGTTTTCCAGGGAGTGACCATGACCGACACCCCTCCGCTGCTCACAATCCGGTGCGTCGACTGCACGGCAACTATCCAGATCGACGCCCACCAGCATCAGACGCCAACTCAGGTCGAGACCCATCTGGCGCGCACCGCCGGGTGGTTCCGCGACAAGCTTCTGCGCTACCGCTGCGCTCGCTGCGCCGCGCAAAGCTCGGCCTTGCCCGAGAAGTATCGACGCCGCGCCAGGCATCATGTCTTCGACTGAGCCCGACACCCTTCCTCAGATGGTCGAGCGCTCGATCCGGCGCACGGCCAACAGCGATGGGCTCGAGGCGGCCTTGAAGCGGCTCACGCTGGAGTACGATCAGCTCGACGCCCTAAGGCGCTGCAAGCACGTCGCGTGGCTGCTGATCGAGCAGTACCGCTTGATGGAGCTCTACGTCGACGCCTCCGAGCGCGACCGCTTCGCCGCTCTGATGGACAATCTCGAAGAAACTCTCGCCGACGCCGATCAAGCCCGCCTGGCACAGCTCCAGGAAGCTCGTGAGCGCCGCCGCACCGGCTGATGGAGACGACCGATGACCGATGACCACAACGATGCCCGGCTGGACATGCTGAAACCGCATGATGGTCTGACCTTAGAAGTGGCTCGAGACAACATTGTTTGTCTTCACTGGCGCAATGGTTACAAACAAATTAGTGATATCGGCCACCGCCTGCTGGCGCACGCCCTCAAGGACCGTGAGGAAGAACTCGCCGACGCCCGAGCGCGTATCGCGAAGTTAGAGGCGGCGCTCGACGAGCTGCACAGCCTCGATGCGGTCGCGAAGCAATACGACGCCGATGTTGAGGAAGCCCGCCAGGAAGCCGCCGCGCCCGAGCCGGAGCCCGAGCCGGAGCCGTCGCCCGAAGAGCTGCGCGCCGAGATCAAGGGGCTCTTGCCGTTGTTCTCGCGGGCGCTGGGTTCGCATGCGTTCATCGAACGCTACC
>JAAAOQ010000057.1 GCA_009908845.1 Gammaproteobacteria bacterium | reverse complement strand
GGGAGATTGGTGAGCAGCAACCACTCGAGCGGGTCTTCGTCCGCGGGCGGGTGAAGTTCGGTGGCCAGGAGCGCGGTCACGGTGACATCGGCCAAGGTGCGATCAACAGGCGCGGCAGCACAGCGCCGGCTGCGCCCCGCAGATTGAACGCCGCAAGCCCGTCGAACGGTGTCGGCTCCGGATTGATCTGCACCGTGGGAATGCCGCGTCTCGCGGCGATCTCCGGCAGCGCTGCGGCCGGATAGACTCGGCTTGAGGTGCCGACGCTGAACAGGAGATCGCATTCCGCGACTGCAGTCTCGGCTAGCTCCAAGGCCGGCGCTGGCAGCGTTTCACCGAACCAGACGCCGCCGGGGCGCACAAGGCCCCTGCCATGACGGCAGCGCGGCGGCGCGATGCGCTCGCCATCGCCGCTCACCATCGGCCGTGCCGGCGGATGCGGGCGCTCGCAATCGAAACAGCGCGGACGCTCCAGGCTGCCATGGAGATCAAGGACATCCCGGCTGCCGGCGCGCTGATGCAGGCCGTCGACATTCCGCGTGATCAGCGTGAAAGGAGGGCGTCAGTAGCTGATTGAATTGGTGGAGCCGAGGTCCACCAAACAGCCAACTAGCCCGCCCCGTAGCCTTCCGTAAGCACCTTGATTAATATCGGTAAGCGATCTTCTCCGGTCTGTCACGATCCGCCTGTAACCGGCTATACTGCGTGGGTAACAACATGGGTACCCACGAACCGGAGGGTTGGAGATGGCGCGCGGACTGCACCGCTTGACCGATCGCCAGATCAAGGCGGCGACGAAGCGGATGGGCGACGGCGGCGGGTTGTGGCTGTTCCCTAAGGGCAGATCGAAGACCTGGATCTTCCGCTACACCGTCAACGGACGGCAGCGCGAGATGGGCCTAGGCGGCTACCCCGATGTCACGCTCGCAGAGGCGCGACAGAAGGCCGCAGGGGCGCGAGAGCTTCGCAAGCAAGGGATCGACCCGATCGAGCATCGGAAGGCTGAGAGAGCCACACAAGACGCTATCCCCACGTTCACATCAGCGGCGGCTTGCTTCATCCGCAGCAAGCGCCGCGCATGGTCGAACCCGCGCCATGCTCGGGAATGGCCGTCGAGCCTGAAGCGGTATGCGCGAGCGAAGATCGGCACCAAGCCTGTAGACCGGATCGACACCGCTGATGTGCTCGCGGTCCTGCAACCGATCTGGCAATCGCGCCCCGAAACCGCGTCCCGCGTTCAATCCCGGCTTGAGAACGTCTTGGACTTCAGCGCGGCAATGGGTTGGCGCGATCAGACCAACCCGGCGCGATGGAAGGGACACCTTGATCGACTGCTTCCGAGTCCGACTACGATCAAGCGCCAGTTGAATGGCGGAGCAGTCCCGCACTATCCCGCGATGCCCTATCGCGAGGTTCCCGGCTTCCTGGCCGAGCTGAAGCAACTCGACAGCATCAGCGCCAACGCGCTGGGGTTCCTGGTCCTGACGTGCTGCCGGACGAGCGAGGTTCTGAAGGCTGAGTGGAGCGAAATCGATCTTGAGTCACGCACCTGGACGATTCCTGCAAGCCGCATGAAGGCGCGCGTCGCGCATCGCGTCCCGCTCTCGGAACAAGCCCTCGCTCTGCTCGCGTCTGTCCCACGGATCAAAGGAACCGCGTACATCTTCCCCGGCGCGCGCAACGGCCGGCCGCTCTCCGGCATGGCGTTGTTGATGGCGATGCGCAAGCTCGGGCATGGAGTCAACGGCGAGCGATCGAGCGCCGTTCCCCACGGCTTCAGAAGCAGCTTTGCCGACTGGGCGGGGGAGGAAACCGGCTTCCCGACCAACGTCGTCGAGGCGGCTTTAGCGCACCGGATCAGCAATGCGGTTCAAGCGGCCTACGAGCGCGGCGACAAGTTCAAGAAGCGCCGCGAGCTGATGCAGGCATGGGCGGATTACTGCGACTCGGCGGCAGCGTCGAACGTGGTCCCGATCCGGAAAGCGGATATGTCCTGAGAGGCTATATCGGGAGCGCCTGACATAACCGGAGCGGTTATAAAGAATTGATCTTGAAGGAAAAAAATTGACGGACGGTGCGTGCTCGGCTAGTGTCCGGGGCACGCTCGGCATTTCCGTCGAGCACCACAGGAGAACGACATGGGCATGAGCACTGAAGACGCTCGCTTCGAGGCCCGCGAGCGCGTGCTTGCGATTCAAGCGGTCCTGCAAGCGATCCGCGAGCATGGCGGCGACGAGTACACCTTGGGCCTAGCAAAGGCGGCATCGGAGCTTGCCGATGCGCTCTATCAGGAGGTTGGCGAATGAAAGAGATCACGTTCCTGCGGCTTCGCAGCGTGCTACAGGCAACCGGACTCGGTCGCGCGACCGTCTACGAGCACATCGCTCGGGGGACCTTTCCCAAACCGGTCACGATCGGCGGAAGGTCGGTTGCGTGGGCTGAGCACGAGATTCAGGAGTTGAACCGCGCGCGTCTCGCTGGCGCTACGGACGACGAGATCAGGGAGCTGGTCGAGCGACTGCACCGCGAGCGATCGGCCGCGAAGGAGGCCGCTTGACATGAGGGCAATAAAAAACCCCGACCGGATAACCGATCGGGGCTGAGACGTTTTCAAAGTCTCCGGTTAGGACATCGCTATGGTTGGCGCCCTCGATGTCCTGCCGCAACCACACGCTATAACTCAAGAGGTTGCAGATGCAGCATAGCACGAATCCTGTCATAGATTTTACCACCGCGATCGAGGCTGCGGGTCTCGGCAATCCCGGCCGCATCATCCCCGACGGCCAAATCCGCCGCTTCCACGTCGAGGGCGATCGACCCGGTAGCCGCAACGGCTGGTATTGCATCCACCTGGACGACATGCCCGCTGGTGTCTTCGGGAGCTGGAAGGCCGGCATCACGGAGACCTGGTGCAGTGTCTCGCGCGACGAGCAGACACCAGCGCAACGCGACGAGCTGGGCCGCCTGGTCGAGCAGGCCAAGCGCCAGCGCGATCAGGAACAGCGCCGGCGCAACGCCAAGGCCGCAGCGACAGCCGCAGACATGATCGAGCGGTCGCGTCCTGCTGACCCAAACCATCCGTATCTCGTCACCAAACAGATTAGGCCACACGGCATCCGCCAGCTTGGCGATTCCCTGCTGATCCCGGTCACGGTCGGAGACGAGATCACCAGCGTTCAAACCATACAGCCGGACGGCCGAAAGCGGTTCCTCACTGGTGGGCGCATCAACGGCGGACGCTTCGTGTTCGATGATGAGACTCGGCACGCAAAGCTGATGATCGCTGAAGGGATCGCGACGGCCGCGACCATCCACGAGGAAACCCGCGCGCCCGTCTACGCGGCGTTCAACGCCAACAATCTGTTGCCGGTCGCCCGCTTCGTTCGCCAACAACATCCACGCGCTGAAATCGTCATCGCTGGCGACAACGATCAGTGGACCGAGGGCAACCCTGGTGCCACCAAGGCCCGCCGCGCTGCGGTCGAGATCGGCGCAAAGCTGTTGCTTCCCGACTTCTCGGGGTTCGACCTGAGCAGCCATCCGACCGACTTCAACGACCTGATCCGACTGCGCCGCGCGGCGCAAGGAGCGCCAGCATGAGCGCAGCCACCGCAAAACGCGAGCCGCGCGGCATCCGCTTGAAGGCCGAAAGCGCGTCGAGCTACCAAAATCCCGATGCTACCGATGCTACCGGCGCTACCCCGTTGAATGGAAAGGGGAAAAGGGGTAGCACCGAGGCCGGTAGCACGGTGCTACCCATGCTACCCCGCGACGATGAGGCCGATTCGCTCGGGGAGGAGATCGACCCGGCCGCGACGCCACCGGACGATGATCTCGTCACTGAGCGACCGCCGGAGATCGGAGCCTGCCCATGCTGGCGCGTCTATCTCGACTGGTGGAAGGACGGATCGAGCAACCATCGCCCTGGTGTCTACTTCCACGGTCGAGACGGGACCGATGACAAGCGCACCGATGAATGGTTATGCGGTCCGCTGGTGATCGAGGCGACCACCTACGACCACCGCCGCGAGAGCTTCGGGCGACTCCTGCGATTCAGGGACAGCACCGGGCGCTGGCATGACTGGAACATGCCGATGGAAATGCTCAAGGGCGACTGCTCCGAGCTTCGCGGGGAGCTGCTGTACATGGGGCTGGAGATCGACCCGAAAGCCCGCGCCAAGCTGCCGAACTACCTGATGCACCGGGCACCGCAACGGCGCGTTCTGGCGGCTCGCTCGCTCGGCTGGCATGACGGGAGCTTCGTTCTGCCGGGCGAAACGCTTGGCGCTGGCGACATTCGCTTCCAGTCCGAAAGCGCGTCACCACCGGAGTTTGAGCAGCGCGGCACGCTGGACGGCTGGCAAAGCGAAGTCGCTGAGCGGGCGGTCGGTAACGACATCCTGACGCTTGCCATCAGCGCGGCCTTTGCTGGTCCGTTGCTGGACTTGGCGCATGTCGAGCAT
>JAAAOQ010000208.1 GCA_009908845.1 Gammaproteobacteria bacterium | reverse complement strand
CACGCTTGGCTCGACGCCAACGGCGATGGCGAATATGGCGGCCGTGACTCAGCGCTACGGTCCCTCCCACCAGGCCTTCATCATTGTGCCCTTGGTCTCGGCCTTCTTCATCGACCTGACCAACGCCCTGATCATCCCGTTCTTCTTGAAGACGTTTGGTTGATGCCGGTGAGCAGGTCTCCCTTCAACAGGGCCCAGTCCCGTTAAGGCCGCGGCGCATGCGCGAGGATCGGGGGCGATGCGGCGGCAAGCATGCCCGACGTCGGCACCTGACCGGCGATGGGCCGCCGCGCCCAGTCGGGCAGGCGTTCGACCAGGTGCGGCGGTCGCATCCGGCCGGAGAATCCCTGCGCTGTGGCGGCAAGGTCTCTGATGTTGCCGATGGGCGAGGAGCGGTGATAGGGCAGCCCAAGCGCCAGACCCACTCGCGACAGCGGGTCAGAAGGTCCTGCCGTCGAATCCGAACAGGTGCCTCGGGGGTGATGCGAATTCGATGTAGACCCGGCTGGAGGGTATCTCGAGGGTCTCGTGCAGCAGCTCGCACAGTGCCGCCGAAAGCGCCGAGGTGCGATCCTCGGGCAGTCCCAGGCTCTTCAGCTCTAGGAAGGCGAGCGGGGTGGTTTCGCCACCAAAGCACATGGTAGGGGTTGGCTCCAGGATCACCATCACGTAGCGCTCGGGCTTGCCGAGCAGTTCGGCGACACGGGCAGAGGCGCGTTTGATGATCGACTCGGTTGCCGTCGTCTCGATGGGGGCGTTGGTCTTGATGATGAGGGTTGGCATCGCAGGACTCGTTTGAGGTGGTTGTTGAGCCGGCAGCGTGGCCGGTCGCTTAGATACGTCTTTGAGCGGTGGGCTCCGTTGGGGATTCTGACGGGGTTCCGGCAGGCGGCAAAGGCCTGGAGGGCGCGATCACCGACATGATGACCATCGGGATCTGGTGGTCTTGAATCGATCGACATCGAGCAAGAGCAGCTCGATCAAGCTAACAGCACGAACCTTCCGAGATGTCTGTTCTGCGCTCATGCTGGAACCGTACCGGAAAACCCGAGGCGAAGTGCCTATGTTGAGCGCTCAGGTCAACGGGGTGCGCCTAAGGCGGCCCTTTGCGATTGCCCCCGTGTTGCTCTCCTTCTAACGGAGCGGGGTTGTCGGCAATGCTCGTGAGCGCTCTGGTCAAGGCCCGAGTGGTGGCCATTGCAATGAGTCCTGAGGTGAGGAACGCGATCACGGAGGTTGCCAGTAGCAGAAGCTTGATCCGTTTGGCTGTCTCGGTCGCCGAGAGCTCTGCAGGAAGATACTGACTCCCTCTGGGCTGGCCCAAAGCCGGAGCACTCGCGTCGGGCTGGGTGAGGCGCTTCTCGAGTTCATTGATGCCGTTGTAGGCAACCAGCTGAGGGATCATCAGCATGAGCGTGACGAGCGCAAAGGCTGTCAATAAGCGGGATCTCACGGAAAGGTCTTGCATGGGCTGCTGAACTGTTCGCATTGATGGCCTGCTCGGTGGCTTGTGCCTGTCGGCTACAAAGGGGTTTCGAGCCGTTGTTTGGCGTTGGTCTGTGCTCGATATCCCGTCCTATCTTGTTGTTTGCCCGTCCTCGTCGGTTTGGCGATCGGTCCCGATTGAGCGAGCCTGATGGGGTCATCGAGTAGTCGGTGCCTCGATCGGCATTAGCTCGGCGTTGGGATCAAGGGTGCGGACCATTGGATCGAGCCTGCGCAAGCGCGCCGGCAGTCGCTGAAGCGCATCGGAGGCAGCTTCACGCGACGCATAGCTGCCGATCAGCACGGCGTGCCAGCGTTGACTCGGGGAGCCCTTCGTCAGCGTTTGCGCCTCTCCGATGAGTCCTTGCTGCTCCGCAAAGCGCAGGAGACTCCGCTGGTCGCGAAAGCTGATCAACTGGATGCTGTAGCGAGGTTGAGTATCGCTTGGCCTTGTGGCTGACGCACCAGTGCCGCTATCGACCCCGGGGCTCGATCCGACTGCTGTAGTCTGGTCTTGGTCGTCCCTTGTTTGAGGTTTCCTCAGGACGGGCCTTGGGGTCCCGGGCGCTGTTGGTTGCTGCTCGGGAAGAGCCGTCTCCATGCCGGTTGCGACCGCCGGAGGTGTTGGCGCGAGAGGTGGCAAAGGGTCGAGGGATTTGGCGATCTGAGGGCGAGGCTTGCTGAGCGACGGCAGCGTGGAGCTCGCATCGGCGATGGGGCGCACCGGGGCCACGTCCGTTCCCTGCCAGCGGACGTCGAGCTGCTCGATGCCGATGAATCCGGCGAGGACCGCGGCACCGACCGCGATGCGTCGCACCGGCTTGCGCGGCGGTACCTCGCCGCTCAGGCCAAGCAGGGCGCTGTAGATCGGGCGCCCGCCTAGGCCTTCGGCGGTGAAGGTGGCGGCGAGGCAGGTCAGGATGATCGGGAGCGCAAGCGCCTGAGCGTCGGTCAGCTCGATCACCAGGATGATCCCGGTGAGTGGGGCGCGCACCGTGGCCGCGAACAGCGCCCCCATCGCCGCTACCGCGAATACGGCCGGCTCGAGCGCCAACGCGGGTGCTAGGCCTTCCACCACCAAGGCGAAGGCCGCGCCGCAGAGGGTCCCGAGCGCGAGCATCGGTGCGAAGACCCCGCCAGGAAGGCCGAGCCCATAGCTCCCAACCGTGGTCAGCAGCCGCACCGCGAGCAGCCCCAGTAGGAACAGCAGCCCAGGATGGCCGTGCAGCAGGGATTCGACCAGGTGCTCGCCCCCGCCCACGGTTGCCGGTGCGAACCAGAGCAGGGCACCCAGGATCATGCCGCTCAGCGCGGTCGCGAAGTAGGCCCGCGGGGCGCCGAGAGCGCGGAAGGCGCTGACCGAGCCCAAGACCAGCCGATTGAACAGGACGCCCAGGGCGCCGATCAGCAGGCCCAGGATCAAGAACAGCGGTGCCGTCTGCAGCGGCGCCTGCTCGAGATCGGGCATCGGCATATCGGGACCCTGCCCGAGCAGCCAGCCGCTGACGACGACCGATGCACAGCAGGCGAGGATGACCGATTGGATGGTCGCAAAGCGATACTCGAAGTGCTCCCGCAGCTCCTCGGTGACGAACACGATCGCTGCGAGCGGCGCATTGAATGCCGTTGCGAGGCCGGCGGCGGCACCGGCTGCGATCAGCGCCCGCTGATCTCCTCGCCGGAGTCCTGGCCGTTCGCTCGCCAGCTGCCCGAGCGCGGCGCCCAGATGGATGGTCGGCCCTTCCCGCCCGAGCACGAGGCCCGAGCCGACCGCGAGCGTCCCGGCGACGAATTTGACTGGCAGTACCCGTCGCCAGCGCAATGCGCGCTCGCCGGCGAGGATGGCCTCGACCTCTTGAACCCCGCTACCGGCTGTCTCAGGTGCGAAGCGCCGCACGAGCCAGAGCGCGGTGACCAGGACGAGCGCGCCAGCTGCCATCACCACCAGCCAGCCGGGTAGGGGCCATGACTCGAGGTAGGGATGCAGCATGGCTCGGCCGGCGGTGCTCTGCTCGAGCAATGCATGGAATGCTGCCCCAACCAGTCCGGCAAAGGCCCCGACCAGAGTCGCCGCGACGTAGAGTTGCCAGGGGGGCTTCATGACCGAAGGTCTCGTGATTGACCTCGGCGAGGCCAAGGGCGCCGCGGCTGAGTGCCGGCAACCATATCAAAACCTCATCCGGGCGGATGGCTAAGCGCGGTCGCTCGGCGCTACAGGCAACGCGGGTCCAATCCGCGCCTCCGAGTGATGGGTGCGGGGGAGGGATGGCTGTTGCCGATCTCGCCTGGCTCAGTATCGGGATAGCAGTGCGCGACAGAACTGACGCGTGAGTTGGTGGGCCTCATCGTCGGATCAGCGCGGTCGCTCGGCCTCGACTCGATGCTTGGCGTTGATGAACGCGGCGTGCGGGACGTAGAGCAGCTCGGCGACCTTGCGGACCAGGTATTCCTCCATCGTTGTCAGCCGGTCGTCGGCGTAGGCGACGCGCCACAACGACTCGATCAATGCGATCTTCTGCTCCTGGGCGAAATATTCGTTGATCAGCCGCGTGAACTGGAAATAGTCGGTGGCCTCTCGCCGCTCGGCCTCGGCGCAGTCGAGCAGCGTCTGGGCCTCGTCCGCCGGCAGTTCGAAGCGCTCCCGCACGAGCTGAGCGGCAAGGTCGCGGCCTGGTCCTCGGCCGCGCTCGTTGGGGTCCTCTTCCATGTGCGTCATCTCGAGTATCAGCGCCGCCGCGGCGCAGCGCATCGCATGATCCTCGTCGACGCGGCCATCCGGCTGCGGCGCCAGCACGTACTCGTCAAAGAAACGTCGGATTCGATCGATCATCTGATATCCGCTGATGCCCGAGAGGATTCGACGAAAGGGGGAGCGAAAGATGGCGCGCCTGGCAGGATTCGAACCTGCGACCCCCGCCTTCGGAGGGCGGTACTCTATCCAGCTGAGCTACAGGCGCGTGTCGAGGGGCTGTGATGCCTTCGATGTCGGTGGCTTGCCAAGAGATGGCGTGCCTTGAACGGCATCAGACGCAGAAGGATAGCTCGAATCGTCACTGTCGTCCATGGTGGGCGCTTGTTCCAAGAGGGGTTCGGCGAGCCGACTGGTTAGTCGGCCCGTGTCAGCATCTCCTTGAGCGCGGCCAGATGCGCCTTGCCGCGTTCGCGCTGCTCGGCAGGATCGGCCGGACGCTGGTCGACCTGATCGAGTGCGTCGGTCGGGAGCTCGTCGAGGAAGCGGCTCGGCGTGCAGCTGACCTGCTCGCCGTAGCGCCGGCGCTGGCGCGCGAGCGTGAAGTTGAGCCGGTTGCGGGCGCGGGTGATCCCGACATAGGCGAGGCGTCGTTCCTCCTCGATGCTGTCGTCCTCGATGCTGCTGCGGTGCGGCAGCAGCTCCTCCTCCATGCCGACCAGGAAGACCTCCGGGAACTCCAGCCCCTTGGCTGCGTGCAGGGTCATCAGCGCGACCCGATCGCCGCCTTCCTCCTCGTCCTGGCGCTCGAGCACATCCATCAGCGACAGATGGGCGACCATCTCCGGCAGCGTGCCTTCCTGCAAGGCCCCCTTGTTGAGCGCGTCGAGCCAGCCGAGCAGCTCGTCGACGTTCTCGATCCGCCGCTCGGCGACGCGCAGGCTGGAGCTGGTGTCCTTGAGCCAGCCGGCATAGTCGAGCTGGTCGACCAGCGCCCGCACCGCCGCGACCGGCGTGGTCTCGGCCTGGCGGCGATGCCGCTCGAGCCAGGCCGCGAACTCGGCTAGGCGTTGGCGCTGGCGCTCGCTCAGGTGGTCGGTCAGGGCCAGGTCGTCGCAGGCGCTGAGCAACGAGGTCTCGCGCTGCTGGGCGACGGCTGCGAGCCGCTCTAGCGTGGCCGGGCCGATCTCGCGCCGCGGCACGTTGATGACCCTGAGGAAGGCGGCATCGTCATCGGGGTTTGCGATCAGCCGCAGATAGGCCATCACGTCCTTGACCTCGGTGCGGGCGAAGAACGCGGTGCCGCCGGAGAGGAAGTAGGGGATGTTCAATGCCCTAAGCGCCTTCTCGAACGGGCGCGATTGATGGTTGCCGCGGTAGAGGATCGCGAAATCGCCAAACGCGCGCCCCTTGGTCTGGCGAGCGTGCAGGATCTCGCTGGCGACGCGCTCGGCCTCGTGGGTTTCGTCGCGGCAGCGCAGCACCCGGGGCCGCTCGCCGGGGCCGAGCGCGCTCCATAGCCGTTTCTCGAACAGGTGCGGGTTGTTTGCGATCAGGCCGTTGGCCAGATCGAGGATGCGCCCCGACGAACGGTAGTTCTGCTCCAGCATGATGACCTTGAGCAGTGGAAAGTCGTCCTTGAGCCGCGCCAGGTTCTCCGGACGGGCACCGCGCCAGGCGTAGATCGATTGATCGTCGTCGCCGACCACGGTGAAGACACCGTCCGGGCCGACCAGCAGCTTGACCAGCTCGTATTGGGCGTTGTTGGTGTCCTGATACTCGTCGACCAGCAGATGGCGGATGCGGCCCTGCCAGCGCTCGCGCACGGCCGGCTTCTCGCGCAGCAGCCGAACCGGGCGCAGGATCAGGTCGTCGAAGTCCACCGCGTTGTAGGCCGCTAGCGTGCGCTCATAGCGCTGATACAGGCGTGCGAGCCCAGCCTCGAACTCGTCGTCGGCCATGCCTTCGGCTCGGGCGGGGTCGATCAGTCCGTTCTTCCATTGCGAGATTCGGGCAAGCGCTGCCGAGGCGCTGGTCGCGCCGTCGAGCCCTGCCTCGCTCAGATGTTCCTTCAGGATCTGCTCGCCGTCTTGCGGGTCGACCAGCGAGAATCCCGGACGCAGCCCGGTGTGCGCGGCCTCCCGCCGGAGCAGGTCGAGCCCGAAGGTGTGGAAGGTCGAGACCCTCAGGCCATGGCCGGCGCGGCCCTTCACCAGCCGGCCGACACGGGCCTTCATCTCGCGTGCGGCCTTATTGGTGAAGGTCAGCGCCGCGACGCTACGGGCGTTATGCCCGCGCTCGCGGATCAGATACGCGATCTTGTGGGTGATGACGCGGGTCTTGCCGGAGCCGGCGCAGGCGATCACGAGCAACGGGCCCCGCGTGTGGCGCACGGCCTCGATCTGGCTTGGGTTGAGGCCTTTCATCGAACTGGCGTCGCCCAACCGGTTATTGATGACATCTTCTCAGCTCGCCGTCTGGGATCAGTGAGGTCATGAATCAGCAGGTCATGCATCGGTAGGTCAGGGGTCCTGAGGTCATCAACCGATGAGTCATCGATCAGTCAGTCAGGAGTTGGGCCGATTTCGGCGCAGACGCGCGTGCTGGTGCCGAGTTACCATATCCCGATCACTAATCAGCATGCGCTGCTGGCCGCTCTGCGTTGGCCGAGCATCAGGGCGCGTGTCTTACCCCGTCCGCAAGGTCGTGCGCGCCGGGGTTCTCAGGGTCACCCCGTCTCGGCCTCGAGGCCAAGGTCTTCTATGCCAGCGTCTGCGTCCTTAATGACATCCATCCGCCTCGGCCTCTTGGCGTCGTTGTTATCACTGCAGCCTGCCGTCGCGCTCGCGCAAGCGGACGGCGGCTTCCTGTCCGCACCGGAGGTGCCCTCGCTACCGGGTGCCTATGAGGGCGACAGCGTGAGCGCGCCTGAGGTCACGATCACCGAGACCGATGAGGAGGTGATCTACGAGTACCGGGTGAAGGGGCAAGTCTACATGGTCAAGGTCGAGCCGTTCGCGGGGCCTCCCTACTACATGGTCGATACCAACGGAGATGGCGTCCTTGACGTCCAAGAGCAGGAGGCGCCCGAGCTCTCGGTACCGCAATGGCTGCTGTTCAGCTGGTAGCGGTATTGGGCTGGGGCGCAACCCTTGACGACATGATTAGACAGCTGAAGGTACAGCCGGCTCGGGTCAGGCCGCGTTGGGCTTGAGGTGATGAACGAGGAACAGGGGATGCCGTTCTCGCGCCGGTTGCTCCCAGTGGCTGCACGGCTGGAGTGGGTCAACCGGGCGGTCGGCTCTTTGGTGTCCTGGCTGGCGCTGGCGATGGTGCTGGTGACCTTCGTGGTCGTGGTGCTGCGCTATGTGTTCGACGCCGGCTCGATCGCCCTGCAGGAGTCGGTGACCTACATGCACGCGATGCTGTTCATGCTCGGCGCCGCGTTCACACTCCAGCAGAACGGCCATGTCCGGGTCGATATCCTCTATCAGCGCTTCTCACGCCGCGGGCGCGCCTGGGTCGATCTGTTCGGCACCCTGCTGTTGTTGATGCCGGTGTCGGTCTTTCTGCTAGTCTCGTCCTGGGACTATGTGGCCGAGTCCTGGGCGGTGCTCGAAGGCTCGCGCGAGGCCGGCGGCATCCCCGGGGTCTGGGCGCTGAAGACGCTGATCCTGCTGATGCCTATGCTGATGCTGGTGCAGGGGCTGATCTGGGCCGCGCGCAACGGTCTGTTCCTGGCCGGTGTCGAGGCGGCGCTGCCTGAGCCTGGTGCGCGGCTGGAGACCGACGCCGATGGCTGAGCTGATGCCGGTGCTGCTGGTGCTCGCGGTCGGCGCGGTGCTGCTGCTCGGCTATCCGGTCGCGCTCTCCCTGGGTGGCACCGCGCTGCTGTTCGCCTTGCTCGGGGAGTGGCTCGGCTATTTCGATCACGCCTTTATCGAGGCGCTGCCGAACCGGGTCTACGGGGTGATGACCAACGAGACCCTGATCGCGGTGCCGCTATTCGTGTTCATGGGCGTGATGCTGGAGCGCTCGCGCGTGGCCGAGAACCTGCTCGAGACCATGGCGCTGCTGTTCGGCCCGGTGCGCGGCGGGCTCGGGATCTCGGTGACCGTGGTCGGGATGCTGCTCGCGGCGAGCACCGGGATCGTCGGCGCGACCGTGGTCACGATGGGCCTGCTGTCGCTGCCGACGATGCTCAAGCGCCAGTACGATCCGAGCGTCGCCGCCGGCACCATCTGCGCGTCCGGCACGCTCGGTCAGATCATACCGCCCTCGATCGTCTTGGTGCTGCTCGGCGATGTCCTCTCGGCCGCCTATCAGCAGGCGCAGCTCGAGATGGGCATCTTCTCGCCGGACACGGTCTCGGTCGGCGATCTGTTCGTCGGCGCGCTGATCCCGGGACTGCTTCTGGTAGCCGGTTACATCAGCTACATGGTCGGGGTCGCGGTGTTCCGTCCGGCGGCGGTCCCGGCGATCCCTGCCGAGGAGCGGCCCCAGCACGATTCGCGCTTCTGGCTGCGCGTGGTGCAGGTGCTGCTGCCGCCGCTGGCGCTGATCGTCGCGGTGCTGGGCTCGATCCTGTACGGGGTCGCGACGCCGACCGAGGCGGCCTCGGTCGGCGCCGTCGGGGCGCTGTTGCTCGCGGCCTCGCATCGGCAGCTGAATTGGAAGACCCTCCAGGGGGTGGTGCGTCAGACCACCATCGTGACCAGCATGGTGTTCCTGATCTTCATCGGCGCCGCGATCTTCTCGCTGGTGTTCCGCGGCTTCGGCGGCGATGAGATGGTGACCGACTTCCTCGGCAACCTGCCCGGCGGCACCGTTGCGGCGGTCGCACTGGTGATGCTGGTGATGTTCCTGCTCGGGTTCATCCTCGACTTCATCGAGATCACCTTCGTGGTCGTGCCGATTGTCGGGCCGGTATTGCTGGCGATGGGGCTCGACCCGGTCTGGCTCGGGGTGATGATCGCGATCAATCTGCAGACGTCGTTCCTGACGCCGCCGTTCGGCTTCGCGCTGTTCTATCTGCGCGGCGTGGCGCCGCGCGAGGTGCGCACCGCGCAGATCTACAAGGGCGTTGCCCCGTTCATCCTAATTCAACTGTTGATGCTCGCGGCGCTGGCGCTCTTTCCGGCGTTGGCGACATGGCTGCCGGGCGCGATCTATCGATGACAGCGGCTCGCGTCCGACCCGCCCGGCGGTGCGGCTTCGTGGCAGGCAATGGATCGCGACGGCGACTCATCGCCATCGAGATCAGCGGCTAAGGTTGGCTAGCGCTTGTCCGGCGTTTGCTGCCCGTCGCTGCCGCGCCCGGTGGCCTCGTAAGCGGGAAATGATTTGAGGACAGGTACTAAGCGGTGGGGAGGACCGAACCGTTTAGAACCGGAGTGAGTCGCCGAGTGCGCCGGCTAGGGGTGGAGGGAGCTCGGCGTTTCGGTGCTCGATCAGTTCATGGAAGAGGGCGGGCTGTGGTTCCTGAAACATGACGCCGATGCCGCTGTTGTCCCCATAGGTCACGATGGCTGGCAGCAGCCAGCGTTTGCCGGCGCAACGCAGCTCGAGCTCGATGGGTGTCCCATTCGGTAGTGTCAATGCCTGGACAGACAGGAACATCCCGCCGATCGAGAGATTGCACGCCGTCGCGCCCAAGAAAGGACGCTTGTGGTAGCGGATGTAGACCGGCAAGTCGAGCGGATGTCGCGCCCCGTAGCGTCGTTCCCCAGTCATCCTGTGTTCTCCTGCTTGAAGATTTCTATCGTTGGCACGTGATCTTAGCTGGTCAACTTTACCGTCGAGTTCAGCTTCGATGACTGCTCTGTGACCGTTACCACGAACCCCCTGTTGTCCCCGCTGCCGCGCGCCGTGATACTGGAAAGACTCCCCTTGATCGCTGAGGGCTCGTATGGATCGTCAACAAGCCGCCAAGTTCGTGCTCGATTGTCTCCGGACGATGCTGGCTCGCAATGGCTCGGATCTGTTCATCTCGGCCGGCTTTCCGCCCGCGTGCAAGCTCGATGGCGAGCTGACGCCGCTCAGCCAGCAGGCGCTGAAGCCCGAGCAGACCTCGATCTTGGCACGCTCGATCATGAACGATCAGCAGGTGCGCCAGTTCGACGCGACCAAGGAGTGTAACTTCGCGATCAGCCCGCCCGGCATCGGCCGCTTCCGGGTCAATGCCTTCGTGCAGCAAGGGCGCTCCGGACTGGTGCTGCGGACCATCCCGACCGAGATCCCGACCGTCGAGCAGCTTGGGCTGCCGGCGGTGCTCTCGGAGCTGGTGATGGTCAAACGGGGTCTGATTCTGGTCGTCGGCGGCACCGGCTCGGGGAAGTCGACCTCGTTGGCGGCGATGCTCGGCCACCGCAACCGCGAGACCCATGGTCATATCATCACGATCGAGGACCCGGTCGAATTTGTCCATGCGCATCAGAATTGCCTAGTGACCCAGCGCGAGGTCGGCCTCGACACCGAGTCCTGGGACAATGCCCTGGTCAATACCCTCCGGCAGGCGCCGGACGTGATCCTGATCGGTGAGATTCGGACGCGCGAGACGATGGAGCACGCAATCAATTTCTCCGAGACCGGCCACCTGTGCCTGTCGACCCTCCACGCCAACAGCACCAATCAGGCCCTGGACAGGATCATCAACCTGTTCCCAGAGGAGCGTCGTGCGCAATTGCTGATGGACCTCTCACTGAATCTGCGGGCGATCATCTCGCAGCGGTTGTTACCAAAGATCGGCGGTGGGCGGGTCGCGGCGATCGAGGTCATGATCAATTCTCCGCTCATCCGAGACCTGGTCTTCAAAGGCAAGGTCAGTGAGATCAAGGCGGTGATGCAGCGCTCGAAGGAGCTTGGGATGCAGACCTTCGATATGGCCTTGTTCGACCTCTACGAGGATGGCCAGATCAGCTATGAGGACGCGCTGCGCAGCGCCGACTCGATGAACGAGCTGCGTCTGCGCATCAAGCTCGAGAGCAAGCGCGGTTCCGAGACGGGCGCGCTGGGCGATGAGGACGGGCTTGCGCTCCTCGACGACAACGAGCTTCCGAGCTCCGCGTTCGCCGATGACCCCGAATCCCGCTGAGCGCTGTATGGATTTCCGCCCTTACCTCGAGATGATGGTGGCGAAGAAGGCGTCCGACCTCTTCGTCAGCGCCGGCTCGCCGGTCCAGATCAAGATCGACGGCAAGTTCCATCGCATCGGCGAGACCAACTACACCCCGGCACTGTGCCGTGAGGCCGTGCATTCGCTGTTGACCGAGGCACAGATCGCGGAGCTCGATGCCAAGCGCGAGATTGACCTCGGTATCGGCCTCGCCGGTTGCGGTCGCTTCCGCATCAACGCCTTCCATCAGCGCGGTTCGCTCGGCATGGTGATTCGCTATCTCTCGACCGAGATCCCAAGCATCGATGCCCTGCAGCTGCCGCCGGTGCTCAAGGAGATCGTGATGCACCGGCGGGGCATCGTACTGATGGTCGGGGCGACTGGCTCCGGCAAGTCGACCACGCTCGCGGCGATGATCGAGCACCGGAACCTCAACACTCAGGGTCATATCCTGACCATCGAGGACCCGGTCGAATACCTGCATCCGCACAAGGGCTGTATCGTCAATCAGCGCGAGCTCGGCGATGACACCCTCTCCTATGCTGCCGCGCTCAAGAGTTCGCTCAGGGAGGCGCCGGATGTGATCCTGATCGGCGAGATCCGCGACCGTGAGACGATGGAGGCCGCGATCGAGCTCTCCGGTACCGGTCATCTAGCGATCTCGACGCTGCACGCGAACAACGCCCATCAGGCTATGGAGCGGATCATCAATCTGTTTCCGCAGGCGATGCACAAGACCCTATTCATGGACCTCTCGCTGAACCTGCGTGCGATCATCGCGCAGCGTCTGGTGCGCACGGTCGAAGACAAGCGGGCCGCGGTGGTCGAGATCCTGGTCAACACCCCGCATATCGCGGATCTCGTCCGAGAAGGCCGGGCCGACGAGATCAAGGAGGCGATGGCCGACAGCAGCGAGGGCGGCATGATCACCTTCGACGACGCCTTGCTCGCGCTCTACCGGGAAGGCCGCATCAGCCTCGAGGAGTGTCTCGTGCACGCGGATTCGGCGGCGAATCTCGAGGCGCAGATCAACTTCGGTTGATCGTTGCTGCGGTCCGTGAGGTCTGGCTCGATTCGACGATGTCGCGGTCCGCGCCGTCTGATACGTCGGCATTGGCTTCGTGCTTAACCGCAGCCAAATCCCGTCGATCCAGCTCTTTGCAGATTGACTCGTTCGGCCTGACCAGTTGGCATACCTGTCCCGATTGATCGCCAGACAGGTTGCGCCGACAGGCGTCCCGTCGATCGCGACAGCGATGTTCTAGCGGGGCGGTCCGGTCGCGGTTTACAACCATCAATGAGGATCTTTGTCATGCTCCGATTCAATGTCCCCGTTCTGCATTTGAACGCTGTGCTCGGCGCACTCATGGCGTTCAGCAGCGCCGCTGCCCTCGCGGAGAACCCCAAGGTGGCGATGGATGTACGTATCGGCGGCGAGCCGGCCGGCACCATCGAGGCCGAGCTGTTCGCCGATGTGGTGCCCAAGACCGCCGAGAATTTCCGTGTGCTCTGCAGCGGTGAAGAGGGCGAGGAGATGAGTTACGCCGGCAGCCCGTTCCATCGGATCATCCCCGGCTTCATGATCCAGGGCGGCGACTTCACCAACGGCAATGGCACCGGTGGCAAGTCGATCTACGGCGGTAAGTTCGACGACGAGAACTTCGAGCTCAAGCACGACGAGGCGGGCCTACTGTCGATGGCCAATGCCGGACCGGACACCAATGGCTCGCAGTTCTTCATCACGGTCGCACCGACGCCCTGGCTCGACGGCCGCCATGTCGTCTTCGGCAAGGTGACCTCGGGGATGGACGTGGTCGAGGCGATGGAGGCGCAGGGCTCACGCCGTGGCCAGACCAAGACCGAGGTCGTGATGAGCGATTGCCGCGTGCTCTGAGGCCGCGCGAGCCGGCTTCGGGCCCTGCGGCGATCGCGTCGCCGGGCGGATAGCGACCCGGGAACCCGGGTATAGCCATTTCAGCGGATCGCCGGACAAGGCACGCCCGAACCGTTCGATGACAACGGGCTCATCCTGTCCAGCAGTCAGCGCGCATGGCAATACGCGTCGCGGTGGAGAAGACCATCAACGAACGCCTGCGCCGAAAGATCCGGTGCCGTACGCCGGTCTCCAGCAATGAACCCGAAACACTCGCCGCGAGACATCGCGGCCACTGCTGGAGACCCTCATCATGAGCACTGCAACCCTCAACGTTTCGCGTCAACAGCCACTGGTCGAGCGTGCTCAGGCGCTTGATCTCATCGCGCATGCTCACTGGCTGATCCGCCTGCCGTTCGCAAGCGTGTTCCTGTTCCACGCAGGCGACAAGTTCGCCGACATGGCTGCGTTCGCCGGCATGATGGAGCTGCCGCTCTTCGTTGCCTGGCTTGTCGCACTGGCCGAGCTCGCTACCGGCTTGGGGGTCCTGATCGGCGGCGTGCTGCGCAACGGCCTGGTGACCCGCCTCGCCGGCCTGGCCAGCGTCCCAGTGCTGGTGGGCGCGATCGCGATGGTCCATTGGGGCCAGTGGCGCTTTGTCCCAAGCGACAGCCACCCAATGGGCGGGATGGAGTTCCAGGTCGTGCTACTGGCAATCGGTCTCTGGTTCGCACTGACCGGAAACGCCTCAGCTCGCCGCTCGAGTTGATCCTCGAGGATAGCGGCCGGTCTCGCCGGCCCTCCTGACCGCCGACCCCAGGGCCTGCGTGAGTACGCAGGTCCCGCGCTGGTGCATACATAAGCGGGTTCACATGCAGGGGTGGCCCTGAACCTCTCGACTGAACTGCGTCCATGTCCCGGCAGAAAGGGTGGTGCAAATGGTCAATGAGTGGTGCCTTTCAACCAGGTGCAGCCGTTGAACGGCCCTCAGAGTCTCTTCCGCATCCCTGATCGCAAACAGGCCGGGACAGCCCGGGACAGCGCGGGACAGTACGACGGGGCAGAATCGCTATTCTATTCCAAGGAGTTGTAACGCATCGGATTGCCGCTCCGTCATCATCCCATCTGTGCCTCCGGTAGGACTGCCCTGGCATAAGCCCTGCTTAGTGGCTCTCAGGTTGTCCTGTCACCGTTTCGGATTCTGATGCCGTTTGAGCGGTAACAGGTGCGTTCTGTGCCATTGGAGTCACCGATGATGCATCCTTCGGCGGGCGGCGTTCTAAAGCCTGCTTGCTACGCCAAGCCCTTGCTACGGCCATTCGGCCTCGCGTGGATAGTGATGATGAGTGTAGCCGCGACAACGCAGGCGGCTCCCGAGGCATTGGCGCAGGTCGACCCACCCACCGCGGACCACAGCCAGTTCGAGCCGCTGCAACAGGACTTCGCGAGCGGGCGCGAGGTCACCCGCGCCTGCCTTGAATGCCACACCGAGGCCGGCAAGCAGGTCCGCGCCAGCATCCATTGGCGCTGGGAATACCGGCATCCGCAGACCGGCCAACTGCTCGGCAAGCAGCATGTGGTCAACAGCTTCTGCAACAACGTGACCACGAACCTGGGGCGCTGCACCGCCTGTCACGCCGGCTATGGCTGGGACGGTCCGGACTTCGACTTCAGCGATGACAGCCGCGTCGATTGCCTGGTCTGCCACGACACCACCGGGACCTATGAGAAGGCCCCGAAGCGCGGCGGCCGCGTGCTGCAAGAGCCGGTCAAGGTGCACGGCCACCCACTGCAGCCGCCAGACCTCGGCAAGGTTGCCCGTAATGTCGGGCCGACCAGCAGTGAGACCTGCGGCAGCTGCCATTTCTTCGGCGGCGGTGGCAACGGCTCCAAGCATGGCGATCTGGACACCTCGCTGCTGGACCCGCCGCCTGCGCTGGACGTGCACATGAGCGATGCCGGCGCCGGGCTTGAGTGCAGCGACTGCCACGTCGAGCGCGCGCATCAGATCGCCGGCAGCCGCTACCAGGTGACGGCGCGCGACCGCAAGGGCACTGGCGCGCCGGGCCAGCGCCGCTACGCGGCGACCTGCGCGTCCTGTCATGGCATCGAGCCGCACCCGCTGGGCAGTGATCCGGCCGCGCTCTATCAGGGCGCCAAGCTCAACGCCCACGTTGATCGTATCGCCTGTCAGACCTGCCATATCCCGGCGATGGCGCGCGGCGGCGTCGCGACCAAGACCTGGTGGGATTGGTCGAAGGCTGGCCGGCTGGACGCCGATGGCAACCCGGTCAAACGCCACGATGCCGACGGCAATCTCACCTATTGGACGCGCTGGGGCGAGATCGAATGGGGCGAGGATCTGGAGCCCGACTACCGCTGGTTCGATGGCACCATGCGCTACACCTTGCCCGACCAGACCATCGACCCATCAGCGCCGGTGCCGATCAATCGCTTTGCCGGCCACCATGGTGATCCCGCTGCGCGCATCTGGCCGTTCAAGATGATGCGCGGCAAGCAGCCCTATGATCCGGTCAAGGACCGGCTGGTCTACATGCAGCTGTTCGGCAAGACCGAGCAGGCCTACTGGCAGGGGCTCGAGTGGCAGCCGGCCATCGCCAGCGCGATGGAGGCCGCCGGGCTTCCGTTCAGCGGCGAGGTCAGCTTCACCGAGACGCGCATGGCCTGGCCGATCACGCACATGGTCGCCCCGGCCGAGGACGCCCTCGCCTGCGGCGAGTGCCACGCCCGCGATGGCCGCATGGCCGAGCTGACCGGCTTCTACCTGCCAGGCCGCGACAGCGATCCGGCGCTCGATCGCTGGGCGCAGCTGGCACTCGCTGCAGCGCTGCTCGCGATCGGCCTCCATATCGGACTGCGCATCCTGTTCCACCGCCGCCGGAGGCACACCGAATGACCCGCACCGTCGTGATGTTCACCGGTCTCGAGCGGCTCTGGCACTGGAGCCAGGCGCTGCTGATCATCCTGCTGCTGATGACCGGCTTCGAGGTGCACGGCAGTTATAGTCTGCTCGGCTTCGGCACCGCCGCGACCCTGCATGTGCTGGCTGCGCTGGCGCTGATCGTCGTCTGGATCTTCGCGATCTTCTGGCACCTCGCAACCGGCGAATGGCGCCAGTATCGGCCGACGACGCGCGGCCTGGCGGCGGTAGTGCGGTTCTACCTCTACGGCATGTTCCGCGGCGAGTCGCATCCGTTCAATCCGCGCCCGAAGCGCAAGCACAACCCGCTGCAGGCCGCGTCCTATCTCCTCTTCGGCGTCGTCATCTCGCCATTGCTCTGGATCACCGGGCTGCTCTATCTCGGCATCGACCTGTGGTCGGCACCGGCCGATCTACCGCTGGCGCCAATCGCACTGATCCACGTCGCCGCGGCCTACGGTGCGGCCCTGTTCCTGCTGGTGCATGGGTACATGATCACCACCGGCCGCACCCCAACCGCGCACCTGAAGACCATGATCACCGGCCGGGAGGAGATCGAGGAAGCGTCTCAGCGTGAGCAACAGCCTGAGCGCGGGTGAGGGCCGTTGTGTCGAGTTTCACGCAGTGGCCAGCACGCTGCGCACCTCGAAGCCGACGACGTTACGTTGCTCGCGGCTGAATGCGACACCGATGAGATGGGTCGCCTCGCCGCGGGCACGGTATCGGTCCGCATAGCCGCGGGCCTCAAGCTGCGCGAGGGCTCGCCCCTCCGGCTCCAACTCGACGACCTTGAACTCGAACAGGTAGACCTACGCGTTGAAGTGCAGCGCGAGATCCAGCCGTCCGGCATTGCTCGTCTCTTCGGGCGTGAGATCGAGCCCGAGCGAGGCGAAATAGGCGTATGAGGCTGGCGATGGGCAGGGATATCGACTCAACCCGAGGTTGTTCGTTCGCGCTGCCACAGGATCGCGCCGATGATCAGCGCCAGCCCGAGCGGGGTGCTTGCGGCGATCGGCTCGCCGATGATCAGATTCAGGAACAGCAGCGATAGAAACGGCGCGAGATAGATCAGCTGCGCCAGCCGGGCGGCACTGCGGCTCCATTGCAACGCGGTGAGCCAGAGCACGAAGGTCAGGCCCATCTCGAACAGGCCGACATAGGCCAGCGCCGGCCAGATCGCCGCCGGCGGCAAACTGAGCCCACCGAAGAGCGGGCTTGCGAGCAGCGCCAACATCAACCCGACACAGAAGCCGAGAAACAGCGCGATGACCGGATCGGCCTGGGCGCGCGCGTTCAGCAGCCAGAAGCTGGCCCAGATCAGGGTGCTGCCGAGCGCGAGTGCGACCCCCCAGGGGTCGATTCCATCCAGCGTCAGGCCGCCCCCGGTGACGATGATCAACGCGCCGATGAAGCTGACCAGGATCGCCAGCCCCTGCCTACGGCTCAGCGGCTGGCGCAGGATCGGCACCGCCAGCAGCGCCAGCACTAGCGGCCAGGCATAGTTCAACGACATCGCGATCTGCCCCGGCAGGCGCGCATAGGCCGCGAACAGCACCAGGTAGTACAAGAACGGATTCAACGCGCCGAGCAGGGCGGCCTTGAGCCAGGTTGGACGCGGGACAGCGCCGAAGCGGGTCCAGGCCCGTTGCGCGCTCAGGATCAGCGCCAGCGCGATCAATGAGGTCGCGCTCGCATAGACCAACAGCTCGAACGGCGTCACCCAGCGCAATGCAAGCTCGAACGCGGTCGCTGCCGTGCCCCAGAGCAGCACGACGACCCCGGCGAGTAGGATGGCCCAGCGATCGCGCGACATGGTCCGCTCACCCGCTCATAACGTATTCAGATTCAAGCATTGATGCCTGGGCCGAGGCTTAGGCGCGCAATCCCGGGTGCGACCGTATAGGACTGGCTCGTCACGAACGCCCACTACGCGCGTGCCCGTGTGTGTCCGTTCAGCGCATTGGGTGGGGCCATGCCGTGTCCCGCGAGGTCAGTCTGCCAAGGACGCGGCGGTGCGCTCGCGCGTGGATGCCGCGTCATGCCGTCTCCCGCAATGCCAGCTTGCGCCCGGCGAGCCAGACCAACAGCAGCACCGGTACCCCGATCAGGGTCGTGAAGATGAAGAAGCCGGGATAGCCGATGCCGTCGACGATCGAGCCCGAGTAGCCGCCGATCACCTTCGGCAGCAGTGTCATCAGCGAGCTGAAGATCGCGTACTGCACCGCGGTGAACGAGACGCTGGTCAGGCTCGACAGGAAGGCGACGAAGGCCGCGCTGGCCAGCCCGGCCGCAAGGTTGTCGGCCGCGACGGTCAGATAGAGCAGCGGCAGACTGTGCCCGGCATAGGCCAAGCCGACGAAGATCAGGTTGGTCAGCGCCGAGAGCACGGCGCCGAGCATCAGGATGCGCATCACCCCGAAGCGGGTCGCCATCAGCCCGCCGAGGAAGCCGCCGGCGATGCTGACCAGCACGCCGAAGGTCTTCACCGCCTCGGCGATCTCGGGCTTGGTAAACCCCAGATCCTGATAGAAGACGTTGGAGATCACGCCGAGCACGATGTCCGAGATCCGGTACAGGCCGATCAGGGCCAGCAGCAGGAGCGCGGTCGTCAGCCCATAGCGCCGGAAGAAGTCGAGCACCGGCTCGATCCAGGTCTCACGCGCCATGCGGCGGTTGACGGCGCCGAGCCGCACCAGCCCCCAACCGACCGCGGCGGCGCTCGCTACGGCGAGGCTGAAATGCAGCGTCTCGATCAGGAAGGCGCCGAACGCGCCGCCGCCGACAGCGGCCTTGAGCGCCGCGCTGGCGCCGCCGGACAGGAAGAAGCTGCCGGCGAAGGCGGTTGCCGCGAGCGCGAACACCAGCACCAGCCTGGCATAGTCTGCGGCACTGTAGCCCGCGCTCTGGCCACGATCGACCTTGGGCTCCGGGACCAGCAAGGTCGTGACCACACCGACGAGCATGGTGGCGGCCATGAGCAGATAGGTCAGGCGCCAGGCGTCGTAGGAGTAGTGCTCCATCGACGAGAAGAAGGCCGCGGCTAGGAACAGCGCACCGGCGCCGCTGACGACCATGCCGATCCGATAGCCGGCGATATAGGCCGCCGAGAGCATCCCCTGTAGCGCCGGCGGCGCGCTCTCGATGCGGAACGCATCGATGCAGATGTCTTGGGTCGCGGCCGAGAAGCCGAGCATCACCGCGGCGAGCGCCATCGCCACCAGGCTCTCGCGCCCGGCCGCCGGGTCGACCGAGGCCATCAGCACGATCGCGCTGATGATCGCCAGCTGCGAGAGCAGCAGCCAGCCGCGCCGCCGGCCGTAGCGCCGGGTCAGCCAGGGCAGCGGCAGCCGGTCGACCAAGGGCGCCCAGACGAACTTGAACGAATAGCCGAGCGCGGCCCAGCTGAAGAAGGTCACCGCATTGCGCTCGACGCCGGCCTCGCGCAGCCAAAGCGACAATGACGAGAAGATCAGCAGCAGCGGGATACCGGCCGAGAAGCCGAGGAACAGCATGGCCAGGACGCGCCGATCGCGCAGGGCGCTGAGTCCCCGACGCCAGCTCTGGTTGCCGTTGTCGGCGTTCGGGGCGGGAGGAGAAGGTGCTTGACTGGTGCGCGTCATCAGGTCACTGCTGGCTCGGCGGCTGAGGCCCGTTGGGGCGAAGGCGCGCCATGCTAACCCCAACGCGCGTCCGCTGGCAGGCGTGTTTGCCGCGGCCAGGTTTTCCAAGACCGGCAGGCGGTCCATACTAACGGTGTTTCAGGATTTGAGAGGACATCCGCGATGGCCAGTGCTGTGCTCAGACAAGAGGTCGACGAGCTGCGTGAGTACATGAAGGAGCTCAGCTATCAGGCGATGCGCACCGAGATGTCGGTGAGTCGGCTGTCTGACGAGATGCGCGCGTTTAAGGACGAGATGCGGGTGTTCAAGAACGAGATGGGTGAATTCAAGGACGAGATGCGCGCGTTCAAGGGCGAGATGGGCGATTTCAAGGACGAGATGCGCGCGTTCAAGGACGAGATGCGCGCGTTCAAGGACGAGACTATCCGCGATCGGCAGCGCATGAACAAGCAATGGGGTGAGCTCGCCAACCGGCTCGGTACGCTAGTCGAGGATATCGTTGCGCCGAGTCTGCCGAGGGTAGCGGCCGAACTGCTGGGCTGTGAGCGACCCGAGCTCTTTGCGCTGCGCGTCGTAAGGCGCCGCAATGGCGAGTCCCGTGAATATGACGCGATGGTCGTCTGCCCGGAGACGGTGCTTGTCAACGAGACCAAATCCCGTCTCCAAAGCAGCCATATCGACCCCTTTCTCGAAAAACTGGCCGAGGTGCCCCGTTTCTTTCCCGAATATGAGCAGAAGCGTCCGATTGGCGTGCTCGCCAGCCTCTATCCTGATCCGAGCGTGGTGCGCCGTGCCAGTGCTGCGGGCCTCTTGGTGATGGGCATGGGGGACGACGCCATGCAGGTGCTGAATCCAGAGGCGCTGGACGCGCGCGATTAGGCTGATGAGCGCGACCGTCGATTCGGCTTCAAAGGCTCCATCCAGGCGCTGCATCGATCAGATTGAACGACGATTGAGAGGCCCTGGCAAAACGACCGTCTAGCCTGCGCAAGCTGCTGATTTCGATCGCCACGAAGCGCATGCTGCCAGGGCCTGTGAACCTTGCGCCCGGTATGCACGGCTTGATTGTCAACAGGGCTCGAGATCCCAGTGAACCCAAGCTGCTGTCTGATCTGCGCAATGGCGAAATGCCGCTTCGAGGCCTAAGCGCGCGGTATGGCGCTTCCGCGCCTGCCCACCTGGCGACATGGAGCTGAGCCAACTACTTTCCGAGCTCTGGGTCGTGACCGTCGTCGGACTGCAGGCGGCAGCGATCGTCCTGACGTCGGCGCATCTGGTGCTGAGCAATCGCGATGTGCCCTCCACCGTGGGCTGGATGGGCCTGGTGCTGCTCGCGCCCGTGCTGGGAGTGGCGCTGTACTGGGTCTTCGGGATCAACCGGATCGAGCGCAAGGCCCATCGGCTGCGCCCCGAGACCTCGTTGCAGACCGACGCCGCAAGCCTGGATGCGGAGCAGCGCGCGCACCGGCTGCTCGAGGCGCGGTTCCCAGGGCTGGTCGCGCTCGGCCATCTCGGTGATGAGCTGACCCAGTCGGCGCTCGAGTTCGGCAACCGGATCAGGCCGCTGGTCAACGGCGATGCGGCCTACCCCGAGATGCTCGCCGCGATCGATACCGCCGAGCGCAGCATCGCCTTGTCGACCTACATCTTCGACAACGACGCCATTGGGCAGCAGTTCATCGCTGCACTCCGGAGGGCGCATGGGCGCGGCGTCGCCGTGCGGGTGCTGATCGACGGCGTCGGTCAGCACTATAGCCGCCCGCATACGCCCAAGGTGCTGCGTGGGCTTGGTATCTCGACTGGGGTCTTCCTCGAGTCCGCGTTACCGATCCGCAATCCGTACGTCAATCTGCGCAATCACCGCAAGATCCTGGTCGTCGATGGCGCGCTCGCCTTCACCGGCGGGCTCAATATTCGTGAGGGCTGTGTGCTCGCGCATGAGCCGCGCAATCCGGTGCAGGATCTGCATTTCAAGATCGAAGGGCCGGTGGTGCGGGGCCTGATGGAGGCGTTCGGTCTCGATTGGGGCTTCACCACCGGTGAGCGGCTCGGCGGCGAGGCCTGGTATCCGGTGCTGAAGCCGGTCGGCGATATGATCGCGCGTTGCGTGCCGGATGGCCCGGACGAAGACTTCGACGTCTTGCGACGGTTGATGCTCGGGGCCCTCGCCCAGGCTCAGCAGCGGGTGCGCATCATCACGCCCTATTTTCTTCCGGACCAGACCCTGATCACGGCGCTCAATGTCACCGCGATGAGTGGGGTCGAGGTCCAGATCCTGATCCCCGAGCACAACAATCTGCGCTTCGTGCAATGGGCCGCGGATGCCCAGGCAACGCAGATCCTCGAAGGCCGCAGCCGGATCCTGCTGACACCGCGGCCGTTCGATCACACCAAGCTGATGCTGATCGACGATGCCTGGTGCTTCGTCGGCTCGGCGAACTGGGACCCGCGTAGTCTGCGCCTGAACTTCGAGCTCGGCGTGGAGTGC
>JAAAOQ010000271.1 GCA_009908845.1 Gammaproteobacteria bacterium | reverse complement strand
CGGAGATATCGTGTTGCGACTGGATGGTGAGGCAGTGCAGCGTCAACCGGCCGTCGCACTCGCCGAGTCGGTCCGAGGTGGTCTGGTGCGGCAGGCGGTGGACTCGGTGCTGAAGCTGTTCTGATGGGCGAGATCTACCTCAACGGCGCCTATCTCGCGCCTGATCAGGCGATGGTCTCGGTCCTGGATCGGGGGTTCCTATTCGGCGATGGGGTCTATGAGGTCATCCCGGCTTATGGCGGCCGACCGCTGCGCGCCCGCGAGCACATCGAGCGCCTAGCCAATAGCCTGCGCGGTATCGGGATGCAGGAGCCGTTGTCGTTGGCCGAGTGGTCAGGGATCTTCGATCGCTTGCTCGCGCCAGCGCCGGATAGGGATCAAGCCCTCTATCTGCAGGTCACGCGCGGCGTCGCGCCGACGCGGGATCATCGCTATCCGGCGCACGCCACCCCCACGGTGATGGCGATGGCCAAGCCGATGCAGCCGCGTGATCCAGCCGTCGCCGAGCGCGGGGTCTCTGCGGTGATCCGTGACGATATCCGTTGGCACCGGTGCGACATCAAGACGACGGCCCTGATTGCGGCCGTGATGCTGCGCCAGGCGGCGGCCGAGGCAGGCGCTGAAGAGGCGATTCTGGTGCGTGACGGGCTGGCGCTCGAGGGTTCCACGAGCAACCTGTTCGTGGTAACGGGCGGACAATTATCGACGCCGGCAAAGGGGCCGCTGCTGCTGCCGGGTATCACGCGGGATCTGGTACTGGAGCTGGCTGCTCAGGCGGGTATCCGTTACCGTGAAGACGCAATCCCGCTCGAGACCTTACAGAGCGCTGACGAGGTCTGGATCACCAGCTCGACGCGGGAGGTGATGCCGGTCACCCGGCTCGACGGCGAGCCGGTGGGCTCGGGTCGGCCCGGCCCGGTATGGCAGCAGATCGACGCCCACTATCAACGATTCAAGGCCGATGCGCGAGGGGCTGCCGTCTGAGCGGCGACTGCTCGCACCGGCCGGGAGAGACAGCGGGATGGCGAATCCGGATACCGATCAAGACGAGACCCTGTTGCGTTTTCCCTGTGATTTCCCGATCAAGGCGATGGGGAGGCGCGAGCACGGGATCGAGTTGATCCTGGGCGAGATCCTCGAGCGCCATGCGCCCGAAACCAGCGCGGACGCGCTGCGCTCGCGCCCGAGCCGCAACGGCAACTGGGTCTCAGTGACGGTCGTGATCGAGGCCAAGAGCAAGCGCCAGCTCGACGCGATCTACCGCGAGCTCTCCGAGCACGAGCTGATCACCTGTGCCTTCTGAGTCGGTAGTTGACGGCACTGCTGCGGTGGTTGCGGCGTCCGAGAGGGTATCTGTCCGCGGTGAGCCGGAGTCTGAGTGCCTGCCGCCCCTGCGGGTGCGTTCGCTTGGCCAATTCGAGTACGAGCGAGCCTGGACGCTCATGCGGCAATTTACCGACAGCCGCGGTGCGGGGACCGATGACGAGCTTTGGCTGCTCGAGCATCCGCCGGTGTTCACGCTCGGGCAGGCCGGCTTGGCCGACCACCTGCTCGACCCCGGACCGATTCCGGTCGTCCGGTGCGACCGGGGTGGCCAGGTGACCTACCATGGGCCGGGACAGCTGGTGGCCTACCTGCTGTTGGACCTGAAGCGCGCACGGCTTGGGGTCAAGCGCCTGGTGCAGCTGCTCGAGCAGGCTGTCATCGAGCTGCTGACCGATTATGGCGTCGAGGCCCGCTCGCGCGCCGATGCGCCGGGGGTGTACGTCGGCGATGCGAAGATCGCCTCCGTGGGCCTTCGAGTGCGTCACGGCTGCAGCTACCACGGCATCGCGCTGAATGTCGATCTTGATCTGGCGCCATTCCAACGGATCAATCCGTGCGGCTATCCGGATCTGGCGATCACCAGGCTCTGCGATCAGGTCAGTGATGCTACAGAGGACATAGGCGTTAAGGTGGTCGGCGATCGTCTTGCGCAGCATCTAGCCAGCCTGCTCCACCGGCGCCAGGACCGGTTGCCGCCGCTCTGAGCGGTCAACCGCGGGTTCTAGCTCAAAGATAGAGCTCCAACGGGAAGGTCTCGCTGATCAGGATGACCGGTCTGCCGTCGATGATGATCCGGTAGGTGCGGTAGAGCGCGCGGGCGCCCTCGATCGGCTCCGGCTCGACACCGACCTCCATGACCTCCCGAAAGCTCTCCAGCCCGCTGTCGCGGATCAAGACGCCGATGCCGATCTCACGGTTGATCAAGCGCTCTCTGAACGAGGACGGGATCAATGCAGTGCGGATCACCGAGAAGGCCCGCGCATAGTGCTTGCCGGTATCGCTCCCGCGCAGCAGCGCCTCGCGCACCAGCACCTGGTCTTGCGGTTCGACCGCGATCCAGGGGATCTCATCCGCCGCAACGATGAATTCCTGCCGCAGCGTGTCGACGACGAGTGGCTCCCAGAAGTACGCCTCAAGCGCCTTGGTGACGGTGCCATCAGTGACCAGCAAGGCCCTGAGGAAGGGCGGTAAGGTCTCGATTGGCAATGGCTCGCCACCGGCGTTCGCAATGGTGCCGTTGCGCACGAAGCCCTGACATTGGAACGGGTTGGGACCGCTGTCCGGCAGTGGGCGACGATAATAGCGATCAACCAAATCGGACCTCCGTCCTGAAATCGCACGAGTGGGGATTCGGCAAGTAGGTCCGTTGGAGGGCCTGAACGTCAGCATTGCCGCGAGTATCGCGATGTACGAGTTCGTGCGCCGCCACGATGTTTCGGCCTGAATTGATGCATTCTGCTAATTGATTCATCTTGCAGCAGGTTTTCGGTTGGCCTTGATCATCGGTTCGTGCACCTGACTCGCTGCTCCTCTGTGATGCTGTGCAAGATTCGGATTTCATTAGGAAAAGAGCGCCGTGGTTGAGCAAGACGCTGGGCTTTGGGTGAAGCGATGATCAAGGCCTTTCGGTTGGCACCGGTTGAATGGGAGCAAGGGCGGTCCGGGAGCCGTTCAAAGCAGCTCACAAGGATCGCCAGGTCTCTGCTACCATCCAGACTCGCGCATGCAGAAATGACTTGCGCGCTGTGCTATAAACGCCTTGCCCCAAGGCAAACCAACACGGAGAATTCCTGATGACCAAGAAGATTAAGCTTGCCTCTCTCTCTGCCGCTGCATTGTTGGGCGCTTCGCTGCTGGGTGGCTGCGCCACCGACCAGGAAGCACGGGATATGGCTCAGGCCGCTATGGACGCTGCCAACTCCGCCCAGGCCTGCTGTGAGGCCAATGAGGATCGCATCAACCGTATGTATCAGAAGATCATGTCGAAGTGATGCCAGCTCTTTGAGCTGTTCCGGCCTCCGACGACCTGTGGGAGGCCGGTGTTCTGCTGCTGAGCCCGCGTGACCTCTCCCCAGTCGATCACGACTCCTGCCGCGTTTGCAATCTCCTTCGGGATGATCTCCTTGACCGGTCGCGGATCGGCATCCTCTGGCCGGCTGACCTCGAGGAAGAGCTGATCCCCAAGCCAGCCGACCTTGTAGGGTTGGTTGACGATCCTGACCGGCGTTCCGACCTCGACCTTACCGAATAGATGCTCGATGTCTTCGGGGAACATCCGGGTACAGCCCGAGCTGACCGGCATGCCGACGCCCCAGGGCTTGTTGGTGCCATGAATCAGGTAGCTCGGGTTGCTCAAGCGCAGTCGGTAGGCGCCGAGCGGGTTGTCAGGGCCTGCCGGCACGACCGCCGGTAGCGTCTCGCCGCGCTTGGCGTACTCGGCCCGGATCGATGCCGGCGGTGTCCAGGTCGGATTCTCGGTCTTCTCGATGATCCGGTAGCTGCCGACCGGCGTCTCCCAACCGTCGCGGCCAATCCCGATCGAAAAGGTCTCGACCTCGGTTCGCGAGCGGAAGTAGTACATCCGCCGTTCGGCCAGGTTGAGCACGATGCCTTCGCGTGGTGCGTTCGGCAGCACATGGCGGTCTGGCGCTAGCACCGGGGTTCCGGCCCCGGGTATCCACATGTCGACGCCAGGATTGGCTTGCTTCATCTCGTCGACGCCAAGCCCGTGATGCCGGCCGATATCGAGCAGCGTATGCTCACCGCGCGCCTTTACATAGAACGGGGTGCCGATGACACTATCACTCGGGTCGACCAACCGGTAGACCTTGGCGAGGGTTGGATCGAGCGGCAGTGCGGCGAGGCCGATCAGGACAGTCGTCCGAACTGCAGCGTGCAGAGGCTGCGACAGCCGGCGGCCGGCGGCGATCAATGGTGCCAAGGCAGGCTTGGTCATCGCTATGGGCTCCTCAAGGTCAACGCGTTTCAGGGTTCAAGACACGAGCCGGGCCAACATTCATTCAGACCGACGGTAGGACATGAGTCAATCCAGTCAGCAATCTCGCAATCAGCGAAAGGCCCAGGCGCCGACCGCACTGGCGCATGTGCGCAACATCGGCATTGCGGCCCATGTGGACGCGGGCAAGACGACGCTGACCGAGCGTATCCTGTTCTACACCGGCGCCTCGCATAAGATCGGCGAGGTGCATGATGGCGCCGCCCATATGGACTGGATGGCCGAGGAGCAGGATCACGGCATCACCATCACTGCCGCAGTCACCAAGGCGCCCTGGCGCGATCACCTGCTGCAGGTCGTCGACACCCCTGGCCACGTCGATTTTACCATCGAGGTCGAGCGTTCCATGCGCGTGCTCGATGGGGTCATTCTCGTGCTGGACGGCGTGCGTGGCGTTGAGCCGCAGACCGAAACCGTTTGGCGCCAACGCAGCCGCTTCGGGCTGCCGGTCCTGTTCTTCGTCAACAAGGTGGATCGACCGGGCGCCGACTTCAGACGCGTGCTAGAGCATATCCGCGAGCGGCTCGATGTCGAGCCGGTTGCGATGACCGTGCCGCTGCCCGATGAGCACGCCTGCATCGATCTGCTGCACCGCCGTCTGCTCCATTTCGATGGCGTCCAAGGCGAGCAGGTGCGCAGCGAGCCCTGTCCGGACCGTCTTTGGGAGCCGGTGGCCGACCTGCATGAGGCGCTGCTGCTGGCGGCAGCCGATGCCGACGAGACGCTTGCGGATCTGGTGCTCGAGGGCGGTGAACCCCCGCCCGATGTCATCTTGTCGGCGCTGCGCCGCGGCACATTGTCCGGACGCCTCTTCCCTTGCTTTGGCGGTAGCGCGCTGCGCAACCTCGGTGTGCAGCCGGTGATCGATGCGGCGGTCGATCTGCTCCCGGCACCGCTCGATCGGCCGGCGGCCTCGGCGCAGCGGCCCGACGGCAGCACCGAGGAGGTCGCGATCGGCAACGATGGCCCGCTCGCGGCACTGGTCTTCAAGGTGCAGCTGTGGGATGGCCGGCGACACTGTTTCACCAGGGTGTACCGGAATCGGCTAAAGGCCGGTGACAGCATCGCGTTCCAGACCGCTGATGGGCGCGTCCTCAAGGAGCATGTGGCGCGGATCTTCGATGTCGATGCCGGGCGCAAGACACGTCTGGACGCGGCTGGGCCGGGGCAGATTGTGCTGCTGGCCGGGTTACGCCATGCGGTGACCGGCGACACCCTCTGTGATCCCGAACACCTGCTCATGCTCGAGCGGATCGAGGCGCGTCGCCCGGTGCTGAGCCTCGCGATCGAGCCGGGTGCCGGCACTGATGAGGACAAGCTGCTTGAGGCGTTGGACAAGGTTGAGCAGGAGGACCCGACACTGAAGGTCGAGGAGGACCCGGAGACCGGGCAGCGGCTGCTGCGCGGGATGGGTGAGCTGCATCTGCAGATCGTCCTCGAGCGCCTCGAGCGCGAGTTCGGCTTGAGTGTCCGCAGCGGGCGGCCGGCGGTCGCGGTGCGTGAGACGATCGCGTGCGCCGCGCGTGCGGAGGTCCTGCACAGTCGCCCTGCAAGTCCCGACGGCAAACAGCCCGAGCTCAGCGCTTGGGCCGCGGTGGAGGTCGCGCCGCGGCCGCGTGGTGAAGGCAATCGGTTCGTCTGCGAGCCGCGTCTGCGGCCGGATGGGGCCGAGCTCAATGCCGAGCAGCGCCAGGCGCTCGAGGAGGGGCTGGCATCAGGGGTGGCTGCTGGGCCGCTGCAGGGCGCGCCGGTGGATGATGTCGAGATCGTCCTCGTCGAGGTCGAGCTGTTCGGTGCCCAGAGCACGGTCGAGGCGCTGCAGGCGGCTGCCGCCCGCGCCCTCGCCAAGGCGCTCGCCGAGGCCTCGCCGGCGGCGCTGCATCCGGTGATGCGGGTTGATGTGGTCGTGCCAGAGGCGAATCTCGGGACGGTGCTCGGTGACCTGCAACAGCGGCGTGCTGTGATACAGGCCACCGAGACCGATCGACAGGCTGGCGATGGGTCCAGCAGCATCCGCTGCGAGGTCGCGCTCGAGGCGCTGCTTGGCTATACCACCGAGCTGCGCAGCCTGACGCAGGGCCGCGGTCAGTACAGCATGCAGTTCGAACGTTTCGATCTGGTGTGATGGCTGGGCCTGATGGCCTGACGTGGCGACCCCGCCCGGTGATCTAGGCCGGTGATCTGGCCCGGTGATCTGTTACGGTCAACTGGCCGGGCGGCCTGACCTGACGACCTGGTCCGAGCAGGGCGCCGCGGCGCCCTGAACCGCACCGCTGTGCACTGCGGTTAGCGGGCTCCGCCGAAGAGGGCTGCAATCGCCTCTTTCTGCTCGTCCGTCATCGCCTCGATGGTCGCGCGATATGCCTGATACTGGGCCATCGTCTCGGGCGTGGCCCTCGGGGCCGCTGTGTCACCTGCCGCGGTCGCGCCAGTGGCCGGCTGATCGGCGTCGAAGGTCAGCACGAAGGTGACCGGCACGGCCTTGCTGATGCGCTCGAGGCCGGCGATCTCGCGCAGCTTCTCGACGCCCTTACCAAGGCCGAAATTGGCCGCATCGAGGATCACCGGCTTGGTGCTTGCGACCATCAGCGTATCGGCGTCGATCTGCGCCGCTTGCATATCCAGGGTCAACGGCTGGCTTTGCCCGTGCAGGCTGAGCGTGCTCTCGGCGACGACGGAGATAACCTCGCCCGGCTGCATCTCGGCGAGCAGGTTGGGGTCGATCTTGGCACTCAGGGTCGCGGTATCGTATTGGGCGGTCTTGAACAACATCTCGCGCATGCGCTCGTTGCGAATCGGGATCAGGGTCTCGACACTCGCGAGCGGGATCCTGATCTGCGCTTGGCCTTCGTCGTCGACTTGACCACTGATCTCTTCGAAATGATGCGCTTCGCCGATGTCGTGGCTCTTAATCGAGACGAACGCGACCTGCGAGTGCTCGGGGTCGAGGGTCCAGCCGGCCATTGCACTCGGCACGCTGAGCGCGCCGGCCAGCGTGGTGCACAAGAGTGTCGGGATCAGTCGATTCATCAGATGACTCCGTGGTGGGGTGGTGGTGCTGAGTTCGTCGGCGTGGCGTCGACGGGTTGAGACTATCCCCTTGTATGCGAGCGGATGACGCTGATCCCAACATCGCTCCCAATATTGGCGCCAAAAAGGGCTGGCAGCCCCGCTGGCTAGAGATCGCCCATCGCGGCGGGTTCCGATACCTGGCTCAGCTTGGCATCGGGCGCTTCGGCAGGCGCAGCCGCACGCGCAGTCCGGGCTCGGCATCCTCGAGCTTGAGCTCGGCGCCATGGAGCTGGGCCACCGCCTGTACCAGGCTGAGGCCAAGCCCGTGCCCCGGTGCGGCGCGGCTCTCCTCGATCCGAAAGAAGCGCTGCAGGACCTTGGCGCGCAACGCTTCGGGGATGCCGGGGCCGTCGTCGGTGACACTGAGCTCGACACCCTGTCCGGTGCACGCGGCCTGGAGCCGGATCTGACCGCCGCTCGGCGTGTGCTTGATGGCGTTGTCGACCAGATTGGCCAGAGCTTGGAACAGCAGATCGCGATCGGCATACAGGTGGCATGGGCTGCCGTCGCTGCCGCGCGGCGCGCTGGTGACCTCTGTCTCGACCTGAATCTGCTGGGTTGACTCGGTCGCTAGCGGTTCGTAGAGCTCCGCGACATCCTCCAACAGCGTCAGCGGGTCGAGATCAGCGAACGCGGCGCGCCGGCTGCCGGCCTCGATTCGGGCGATCCGCAAGAGCGCATTGAAGGCGCTCAGGAGCTCGTCGGCGTCGGCGATGGCGACATCGACCTCGGCGCGCGCCTCCTCCGTCATGGATTCGCCACGCAGTAGCTCGAGCCGGTGGCGCAGCCGGGACAGCGGTGTGCGCAGGTCATGGGCGATGTTGTCGGAGACCTGGCGGATGCTGACCATCAGTGTCTCGATGCGCTCGAGCATTCGGTTCAGGTTCTCGGCCAGCTGATCGAAGTCGTCACCGGTACCACGGCGGGGCACACGCCGGGTCAGATCACCCTGCATGATCTCGCGGCTGACCTGATTGATGCCATCCAGCCTGCGCACGATGCTGGCGCTCATCAGCCACCCGCCGAGCAATGCCAAACCGACCGTGATCGCCAGACCCCAGGCGAGTGCGTCGAGGATCAGCTCGCGGATTGCAACGAGCTCGCGGACATCGCGTCCGACCAACAGCCGCAGGCCACCCCGCAGCCGGAAGACCTTGGCACGGGTCGCGTAGCCACTCATCGGGGCATCAGTGGTCGGTTGCCGGGCAAGGAACTGGACCCAGCCCTCGGCATCGGGCTCGACGGCGGGCCAGCTGGCGAGGTTGCCGATGATGGGTTCGCCCTCCGGGTCCGTCAGCAGATAGACCGAAGCGCCCTGCGGGTCGCGCGCGATGCGCTCGGCGATCAGGGTCGAGAGACCGGCGAGTCCCCGACGTCGGTATTGCTCGGCCAAACCCTGGATCTCGGCGCCAATGGTGGCGTCGGTTTGACGCGCCATGTAGCCCGCTGTCGACCAGTAGATGAAGCCGAGCAGGATCGCCACCGAGACCCCGACCAGCAGCATATAGAGCAGGGCCAGCCGAAAGGTGGAGCTGGTCAGCACGAACCGGGATGAATGCCTCAGCCGGTTGAGCGCTGAGCATGCGGCAAGCTGGGCGCGGCGCTGCAGCCGCTGGACCTTGGCCTCAGCGTCCATGCGCCGCTTGCCACCTGAGGAAGGCGTCGAACGGGGTGCGCCGCGGGCTTGGTGGCATAGGCTAGTCCGCGCGCAGCATGTAGCCGGCTCCCCGCACCGTCTGCAGCAGAGGTTGCTCGAAGTCCTTATCGATCTTGGCCCGCAGACGGCTGATGTGAACATCGATGACGTTGGTCTGCGGGTCGAAATGATAGTCCCAAACGTTCTCGAGCAGCATCGTTCGGGTGACGACCTGGCCGGCATGTCGCATCAGGTATTCGAGCAACTTGAATTCCCTGGGCTGAAGCGCGATCGGCCGGCCGGCTCGATGCACCTCGCGCTTCAATAGATCGAGCTCGAGGTCGGCGACGCTGAGGCGGGTTGGAGTGGCCTCGCCAGGCGAGGCACGGCGCATCAGGGCATCGATACGCGCGTGCAGCTCCGAGAACGCGAACGGCTTGACCAGATAATCGTCGCCGCCTGCCCGCAGCCCTTCGACCCGGTGGTCCACCTCGCCGAGTGCGCTCAAGATCAAGACCGGGGTCTGGTCGCCCGATGCGCGCAGCGTGCGGATGATCGCGAGGCCGTCGAGCTCCGGCAGCATGCGATCGACGACCATGACGTCGTAGCTATTGCCGGCGGCGAGAAAGAGCCCGTCGCGGCCGTTCTCGGCCTGGTCGACGGTTGCTCCCATCTCGCCGAACGCCTTAACCAAATAGGCCGAGAGCTGCGGGTCGTCTTCGATCACCAGTACGCGCATGGGTATGCCCATCCCCCCGCTCGCGATCGGTTCTGCGGACCGTTCAGCGCGTCCCGTCAGCCGATCGGCACCGCGATGAAGCGCTGCTCACCGTCCTGCTCGACCCGCAGCAACACCGAAGGCCGGTCTTCGGCTGCGGCCTGCTGAACCGCCTCGACAACCTGGCTGGGTTTCGTCACCGCTTCCTGGCCGACCATCGAGATCAGACTACCGGCCTTGATGCCAGCGGCCTGTGCCGGGCTGCCTGATGCGACCTGGGCGACAACAACGCCCTGCGCGTCGGCATCGAGGCCGCGCTCAGCGCGCAGCTCCGGCGTCAGCGGCGCGAGATAGAGCCCGATGCGTGGCTCGTCACCGGCAGGCTCGTCGTCGGTGGCGGTCTGCGCCAGGTCTTCACGCGGCATCTCGCCGATCGTCACTGGGATCATCCGGGTTTGGCCGCCCCGGAAGACCTCTAGCTTGATCCGGGTTCCGGCGTCGATCCCGGCGATCAGCGTCGTGAGGTCGCGGTAATCCTCCATGCGTTCACCGGCGGCCTCGAGGATGACGTCGCCGCTCTTGATACCGGCCGCCTCGGCGGGTGTTCCGCCGATCACATCGGCGACCAATACCCCGCGAACCTCCGAGAGGCCCAGACTGGCCGCAATCTCCTCGGTAACCGGCTGGATCTGAACCCCGAGCCAGCCGCGATCGACGCGCCCTTTGGCCTTGAGCTCGGTGACGATGTCGGCCGCCGTCTCGGCCGGGATCGCGAAGCCGATGCCGATGTTGCCGCCGCTCGGCGAGAAGATCGCGGTGTTGACGCCGATGACCACACCGCGTGCGTCGAATAGCGGCCCGCCCGAATTGCCGCGGTTGATCGGCGCATCGATCTGGATATAGTCATCGTAAGGACCCGAATTGATGTCGCGGCCCCGCGCCGAGATGATGCCGGCGTTGACCGAGCCGCCGAGGCCGAACGGGTTGCCGACAGCGAGCACCCAATCGCCGACGCGGGCACCGCTGCTGTCGCCGAAGGTCACGTGCGGGAGTGGCTCGTTGGCGTCGATCTTGAGCAGCGCCAGATCGGTCTTCGGATCGCGTCCGACCACCTTGGCCTCGTACTGATCGCCGTCGTTCAGCGTGACCTCGATCAGGGTCGCGCCCTCGACAACATGATGATTGGTCACGATGTGGCCTGCCGCGTCGATGAGAAAGCCCGAGCCTTCGCCGCGGCGTTGACGCGGACCTGGCACCGGCATCTCGTCGAGGCCGCCGAAGCGCTTGAAGAACTCGTAGAGCGGGGAGCCTTCATCCGGAATCGAGCCGCCCGGGATCGATAACGTTTGACGGGCCTCCTGAGCGACGGTCACATTGACCACGGCGGGGGTGACCCGCTCGACCACATCGGCGAAGCCTGGAGGGCCGACCGGTTCGTTCAACGGGTCGGGTATCGGCTCGGCCGCGACTCCATCGTTGATCGCCAGCGCCGCGGACAGCGTCAGCGCGATACCGAAGGTCGCGACCCAGAGGATACGCCTGGCATCGAGGCGATTGATGCCCAAAGCCAGCGTCTTCGCAGCGCTGGATTGTGCATGCCCTGGGTCTCGATGGATTAGGGGCATTGTCAAGCTCCTGAATAGATTGAAGGAATCGATTGAATGATGCGTGGCGATCCTGGACTCGCCACCCTTTACGACAGTGTTGGGCCTGGCCCTTAAACACCCGGTTGCCGAGAGGTTAATGATTGTTAACCCGCACCCGTGGAGGCGAGGTCGGCTGATCGCGCTGCGTTCTTGGCTGGAGCAGCCGGCGCCAGAGTGGTTCACGGCCTCATCGACGAGTCGCAGTCGTTTGCTTGCAGTGAGACAATGCCAGGCGCCGAACGCCGAGGTGCGTTCGGCGCGGGCGGTACCGCAAAGAATCACAATCGACCACCGAGACGATGCCTGTCGATTCGCCGAATCGACGCGCCTAGCGAACTCGTCGAACCGAATGGGGGAGCATGCCATGGCAAGCCTGGAGCAGGTAGAGATCAGCCGTTACCACAACGAGCTGGTACATGATGTCCGACATCTCGTGCAGAAGTATGGACGGATCATGGGCTGGGAAGTGCCCGAACTCGATGAGGCTGAGGCCAAGCGATTGATCTTCAATGCGCTGAAGGATGCGTTGGCCGACGTCGAGCGGGAGCTCTAACGTTGCGCCACCAGGTTGTGGGTCGACCGCAGGCCGCTGACGGCGATGTCGTCGCGGCGTCCTGTTCATGAGCCTGCGGAGGGGATGGCCGGCACTGCTCGCCGCCATCCTGGTGCTGAGCGCCTGCGCTGCCCCAAAGACCCCGTCGCGCTGCGTGCCCGAGGTCGGGATGACGACCGAAGACCTCGTTGATTGCGGCTGCCGGCTGCTCGATAGCGGCGCGCTGAGGTCGGGGGCACTCGTGCGCGCCGAAGCCGATCCAGCGGTTCAGACCATCATCGTCGTCAACTATCTCTGTCCGATGGGGCGGGACGGGCTCGCGACCGTCTCGGTCGTCAACGGGGTTGCCGATAGGGTCTATTACTGATCGACGCTCGGGCTCAGCGCTTGCCTTGCAACAGCGCCTCCGGATGGCGTTCGAGATAATCGGCCAGCGATCGCACCGAGCGTGCAGCAGCGGTCGCTGCTGCGAGCAGTTGATCGAGCTCGTAGCGGGTCGATGAGCCTTCGCCGGTCAGTTGACCAATCGCTTGCATCGTTCTTGCCGCCTCCTCGAGGGCATTGCGGGCGGAGGTCGCGAGTGGCGACACCTCTTGCTTGAGCGAGGCCGCGGTCGAGTCGACCTCACGCGCGGCCGCTCTCAATGCTGCCAGCGTCGGCTTGACCTCGGCGCTGAGCGTCTCGGCGAGCTGCTGATATTCGGACAGGGCGGCGTCGGCGCGCTCGCTGAACGGGTCGAGCTGGTCATCGACGCGCTTGATGAAGGCGGCGATGCTGGCCAGCGACTGGTTCAGATTGGTTAGGGCCGAGCGCGTCTCCTGTGAGGCCACGAGCGCGCGCAGCGCCTTGAGTGTTTCGGTGGCGGTGTCGACCAGCTCATCGAGCTGGAGATTCTCCAGCATCTGCTGGACCCGGTCGCGGGTAGCGGCGACGGCCGGGATGCGTATTGCATCACCGGCCTTCGGCGGCTCGCTGTGTGCCGGTAGGCTCGGATTCAGACTCAAGCTGACCAGGTATTGGCCAGTGACGAAGCTGACCGACTCCAACTGGGCGCGCAGGCCGCGCTCGGCGACCAGCCGCTCTAACAGGTCACGCGGGTCTTTGCCCTCGAGATCGCCGAGCACATGGATGGTCTTTGGCCAGACCTCGTAGCGCACCGGGATGCGGAAGCTGTCCCGATCGGCGACGTAGTCCACGCCGATCTCGACCACTTGGCCGATCGGTACGCCCTGGAACTGCACCTCGGCGCCGACGCTGAGCCCCTGTACCGACCCGGGGAAGTAGGTCACGACCTCGATGCGGTCGCGAAACCAGGCACCGCTGCTGAAGACGAGGATGCCGATCACGACCAGTACGACGGCCCCGAGCACGAAACCACCGATGATCGTCGGGTTGGCCTCGCGGCTCATGACTCACCTCGTCTCAGGAAGGCGCGGACCCCCGGGATCTTGCTGTGATCACGGAGCTGGCGGGGATTGCCGGTGGTGAGCATCGTATGGGTCTCGGCGTCGAGAAAGACGGCGTCGTCGCCGATCAGGAAGATGCTGTCGAGATCATGCGTGATCACGACCATCGTGGTCCCGAGGCTCGCGCGGAGCTCGAGTATCAGATCATCGAGCCGCCGCGCCGACAGGGGATCGAGTCCGGCGGAGGGCTCATCGAAGAACAGGATATCCGGGTCCAGCGCCATCGCGCGCGCCACCCCGGCGCGTTTGCGCATCCCGCCGCTGATCTGGCCGGGGTACAGTCCGCCAACGCCCTCGAGTCCGACCAGTGCCAGCTTGTAGTCGACGACCGCGCGGATCTGCGCCGCGGTGAGCCTGGTGTACTGTTCCAATGGCAATGCCACGTTCTCGTTTAGCGTCATCGAGCTCCAGAGTGCACCGCTTTGATACATCACGCCAACCTGGCGCAACAGCGGGGCGCGGCGCGCCTCGGGCAGCTCCCACAGACTCGCATCGCGCAGCAGGACGCGGCCTTGACGCGGCGCGAGCAGGCCGGTCAGCGCCCGCATCACGGTGCTCTTGCCGCACCCGCTGCCGCCCATGATGATGAAGATCTCGCCGCGCCGGATGCCGAAGCTCAGGTCCTGCTGCACTAGGGTGTCTCCGTATCCGAGCGCCACCTGCTCGAGGCGGATCGCAAGGTCCGGCTGATCGCGCTCGGCTGCCGTCATCCAGAGAGTCCGATCGCGTCGAAGATCACGGTGAGGACCGCCGCGGCGATCACGATGAAGACGATTGCGGTCACCACCGCCGAGGTCGTCGCCTGACCGACGGCGGCCGCGCTGCGGCCGCATTGCATCCCGCGCAGACAGCCCGAGGCGGCGACGATGGCTCCATAGACCGTAGCGCTGATCAGGCCCTGGATGATGTGGTTCCAACCGATCGCTGCTTGTGTCTGGACCAGATAGGCGGTCAGGGTCACGCCGCCCACCGTGGTGCCGACGAAGGCGCCGCCGAGGATGCCGAGCAGGTCCGCATAGAGGGTCAGCAGCGGTGTCATGAGGATGAGCGCGAGCATCCGCGGCAGCACCAGGAACTCCATCGGCGGGATGCCGAAGGTGCGCAGCGCATCGACCTCCTCGTTCACCTGCATGGTGCCGATATGCGCGGCGAAGGCGGCGCCGGTCCGGCCGGCGAGTACGATGCCGGTGATCAGGGCGCCCATCTGGATCACCGTGGCCAGTCCGACCAGGTCGGCGACATAGATGCTGGCGCCGAACTGGGCGAGCTGCTGATCGCCAATGTAGCCCAGGATCATACCGACGAGGAAACTCACCAGGCTGACGATGGGCAGCGCATCCGCACCGGCCTCTTGGATCAGCAGCCATAGCTCCGAGTGCCGGTAGCGCGCCTTGCCGACCAACAGATGGCGGACGGCAATGGCCCCCTCGCCGAAGAAGGTCATGATCTCACCGGTACCCTGGACCAGATCAGCCAGATCGAGGCCGAGGTGGGTCAGGAAGCTCGGTCCGCGGTCGGGTGGGCCGTCCTGGTCAACGGACGGGGCCGTTCGTGCCATCTCGAGCAGCCGGTGCAGACCTGCCGGGAGTGCGTCGCCGTTGCAGCCGAGATCGCGCTCTCGGCATAGGCGTTCGATGCCGGCGATAAAGGTGACCAACGCCGAGTCCCAGTCGGCCAAGTCGCTGGTGTCGAAGCCGACCTCCTTTGGTGCAATACTCGCGCCGGCGCGGGCCCGCTCGATCAAGGCCGCTGCTTCAGTCAGGGTCGGTATGCGCTGGTCCAACCGCCAGTTTCCGATCAGACCTAGCCGGATAACGCCGGGTGAGACGCGGCCAAGGGCGAGTCGGGGCGGGGCGTCAGCAGCGGTGGATCGTTCGGTCAAGGGGTCCGGACTCGGTGGGTGACGAAGGGGATCGCGCCGACCGCGAGCTGATGGCGTGTTGATCGCGCCACGGCGCCAAGAGGCCCTGACGGAATGGCCCATGCAGACACGTCAATCAGATGCGCGCGAGTTGAGCAGCGGTTTTGATCAGGCATCTGAAACCAATCCGATGGGCTTGTCCATCGAGCGTATCGGCGCTGCGATTGGCGCTCAGGTTGCTGGTTCACGCAAGCAGGTTGGTCGGTGGCACGGAGCAGAAACGCTCAGGGGCGCAGGCTGGTCTGCTGCGAACTGGTGAGTTGAGCCGCGCGTCGCGTATCATTTGTACAATTCGCGCACGGCCGTGTCGAGGGGAAACCATTGAGGCTGACAATCGAGGAATTCCGCCAGTGGCCACACCGGCGCGTGACCCTGCTTGGGATGTCTGGGGTCGGAAAGACTTACCTGTCCAGACTGCTGCGGCGCAGCGATTGGTTCCATTATTCGGGTGACTACCGCATCGGCACACGCTATCTAGACGAGCCGATCTTGGACCTGATCAAGTCCCAGGCGATGCAGGTGCCCTTCCTGCGCGATCTGCTGCGGCGGGACTGGGTCGCGTTCCAGAACAAGATCCAGGTCGATGATCTCGGCCCAGTGCTGAGCTTCGTCGGCCAGCTCGGCGACCCCGATAAGGGCGGCCTGTCGCTGCCCGAGTTCAATCGGCGCCAGGCGCTCTATCGCGACGCCGAGATCCGGGCCATGCAGGACGTCCCTGAGTTCATCCGCAAGGCACGCGAGATCTACGGCTACAGTCACTTCGTCAACGATGTCGGCGGCAGCCTGTGCGAGCTCGAGGAACCCTCGGTCATTGACCTGCTGGCGCAGCACACTCTGATCCTCTACATTCGGGTGCCGCAACCGGACGAGATCAAGCTGATCCGCCGCGCCCAGGCCGACCCGAAGCCGCTGTATTTTCGGCCAGCCTTCATCAAGGCCGCGGTCAAGGATTATCTCGCCGAACAACAACTCGAGTACGTCGCCGACATCGACCCGAACGACTTCACCCGCTGGGTCTTCCCGCGCCTGTTCCATTCTCGGGTGCCGCGCTACGAGGCGATCGCCCGCCCGCTCGGCTACACGGTGGAGTCGACCGAGGTCGCTGCGGTGCGCGACGAGCAGGACTTCCTGGCACTGATCGAGACGGCGATCGCCCGCACGCCGTCGCCGTCATCCAACGATGAGGCCGATGCCGCGCAGGGGCGAGACGGCCAGCGAGGGTGATCCGATGCCAATCGTCGCGCACAACGACCTGCCGACCTTCGACCGACTCCGCGCCGAGGGTCAGAACATCCTCGAGTCGGATCGGGCGATCCACCAGGATATCCGCGAACTCCACATCGGGCTGCTGAACATGATGCCGGATGCAGCGCTGGCCGCGACCGAGCGCCAGTTCTTCCGGCTCGTCGGACAGAGCAACCAGATCGCCCAGTTCTATGTGCATCCGTTCTCGTTGCCGGGCCTACCCCGCGGCGAGAAGGCGCAGGCGCACATCGATCGCTATTACGAGCCCTTCGAGACCGTGCGGGATCAAGGGCTGGATGCGCTGATCATCACAGGAGCCAATGTCTCGGGACCGGGCCTGGCGGATCAGCCGTTTTGGGCGCCGTTGATCGAGGTGGTCGATTGGGCCTTCGAGTCCGTGACCTCGACGCTCTGCTCCTGTCTGGCGACCCACGCGGTGATGCAGTTCCGATATGGGCAACGCCGCCAGCCGCTTCCGTCCAAGCGCTGGGGGGTCTATACGCATCGGGTGGTTGACCAATCGCACCCGCTCAACAGCAGCACCAATACTATGTTCGACGTCCCGCACTCCCGCTTCAACGACGTTTCGCGCGAGCAGTTCGAGGCCGTGGACGCCCGGGTGCTGGTCGAGAGCGAGGAGGCCGGGGTCCATCTGGCGACCAGTCCGGATGGCCTGCGCATCGTGATGTTCCAAGGGCATCCCGAGTACGACACCATCTCATTGCTGAAGGAGTACAAGCGCGAGGTCCAGCTCTTCGCGAACGGGATGCGCGACGGGTATCCGCCGTTCCCGGAGAACGTCTTCTCCCGCAAGGCTTCGGCCGTACTGGAGGAGTATCGGCACATGCTCGAGCGCGCGCTCGACCGCGGTCGCGAGCCGCCGCTGTTTCCGGAGGAGCGCATCGCCGCCGGTCTCGATAACACCTGGCGCGATACCGCCGAAGGCGTGGTCGGCAACTGGCTCGGGTTGATCTACCGGGTGACCCACAACGACCGCCGCATCCCGTTTATGGAGTGGGTCGATCCCGAAGACCCGTTGCGTCATGTCAGCGGCGGCTAAGGCTGAACAGCTGATCAAGGCTTGATTGCCTTGGGGCGGGCAGCAGCGGGGCTGTATCCGCTCAGCCTCTTCACTGTCGCCTTACCGCTGCGCTTCGTTCGCCTCTGTGCTTGGCCGTAAGCGACAGGACGTCGTTTGACCGCGCTGAATCTCGAGTCTGCCGGCTCCTGGCATCCGCGCCAATGCGCGACGCTCATGATTCCGCTAGCGGTTTCAAGTAATTAGCGGTCGTGCGCGAGCCCGATCCCCGGGGATGGTTGTGTCTTGTCTGTAGCTGTTGTGTTGATGCAATTTTGTTGCAATTTATACAACTTATTTCGTCCTGGTGGCCAAGCACCCTAAACTGTTGACTCGGTCGCGTTTTTAGCTGCAAAAGGAGCCAGGAATGCTCTTGTCAAGTATCGATCGTGCTCCTAGACTAAGGGTTAAGAGACCGACAGACGCACTTTTGCGACATGGGCGGTTTTGACGTTCGGGAAATCCCGAATCCGGCGCCGGCATGGCTTGACGGAAGCGACTCCCCGGATACGTTTTATTGAATTAGCAGATTCAACAGGTTAGAGAAATGTTTGACGAACAAGAACAAGTCATTCGCTACAAGTGGGACTCCTGGACCGGCTCGGGCTATCGGCTGCGCTTCGATGCCGATGATGTGGCGCATAACTACCACGTCGAGGATTGCAGCAACCATGTCGTGGTCGACGACTACGGCTGCGCTGACCTGGACGAGGCACTGCTGGTACTGAACCGTTTCTTCAGCGTCGACACGCCGGCCGAGCGTAGTCGCATCAGTCGCTGGCTGCCGCAGGAGCGCTTGCAGTAACCGGCTGTTCCAAGCGCTGCGGCGTCTGAGCCGCTATAAGACGTGGATCGCAACGGGGCCGCTTCGAGCGGCCCCGTTGCGTTTTGGGGCTTGTCGCGCACGAGCGCCAACAGCTGGCTGCGGATCGCTCTAGTGGATCAAGTGGCTCCGGTGCAGGTGCTGCTGCGCCGGGGCTTCAGCGCGGCCGGAAGGGCTAGCCAGTGCCCTCCTTGCGCCTTTCGTCGCGGGTTTCGTTGATGTCCAGCATACGGGAGTTGTGCTAACTGCTCGATGTGTTCGAGGGCGATCGTCAGCAGATTGATGTCGTTCTCATCGAGATTGGCGCGGACCACGCCGGCTCGAGAGCTTTTCCGGGGCGCTGTTGAGCCAGATGAAGGCGTGCGTATCGAGCAGAAGCTTCACGGGTTGCCGCCCAGCCAGAATTCGTCTGGCAGCGGGTCTTCGAAATCTTGCCCTCGAACAGGCCGAGCTTGATCGGCTTGCGTTCTTCGTGTTGGTTGGTCTCGATTTGGTCGTCAGCCTGTTCGTACAGTACGACGACCCTGGCCTTGCCGGCTTTGATGCCGTCCGGCAGCTTCAGGTGGATCTCGGGGTTGTCGTCGATCTCGGTCTCTAGCTCGATCGCTTGCATCGTTTTCTTGCTGGGTTGCACAGTTCGATAGATGGCGGTCGACGAGGTCTCTGTTTAGCACTGATTCTGCCGGTCCATTGCAGCCTGTGTCTTTTCCCAAGGTCTGCACTCTCTTCGGCAACCGATCGATTTCACGCGCATGGCTGGGGCCTTGTTGTCGAAGCTGTTGATTGATTCACCTCGGTGGCTTGTAGCGCGGCGTTCGCCAGCTCTGGCCCCCTGTACAGCAAAGAGCTCGCAAACTATGTCTCCACTCCGTGTTTCTTGATCCAGTTGTTTAGTGTCTGGTAGCTGCCGAGCCCAAGCAATGCGGCGGCCTTGGAGCGGTTCCCGTCAGTCTGGTCGAGGGCGCGGATCGTATAGTGTTGTATGACTTCGTCGATAACCGATTGAATTGAAAAAGATTCATTGACCGTTCGATTGAGGATGTCCTGATTTTTTCGGGCACCGAGGAAGAGCGATGCCTCCAGCTCCGGCGCATCGATGTGCTCGCTCGCAGACCACAACGACGCTCGTAACAGGGTCGCATACAGCTCTCGGACGTTGCCCGGCCAAGGATGCTGCTTGATAAGATTTCTTGCCTTGATAGAGAGTTTTTTCTGTATGAATCCTGGCTGACCGGCCGCGTCTTGGTTGATCTTCGCGATCAGGGCGTCGGCCAGCAAGGGAATGTCCCGAGGTCGTTCACGCAGCGGGGGCAGGTTCAGAACGCCGACGGCGATACGGTAGAACAGGTCTTCGCGAAACCGTCCGGCCGAGATTGCTGCAAGCAGGTCGCGGTTGGTCGCCGCGATCACGCGCACATCGACCTGCTTGGCGACGTTGCCCCCAACCGCATAAAAGTCTCCGGTTTGCAGTACCCGGAGCAGGCGCACCTGGGCATCGAGCGGCAGCTCGCCAAGCTCGTCTAAGAACAGGGTGCCGCCATCTGCCGCCTCAAAGTAGCCCAGCTTAGCCGTGGTCGCGCCGGTGAAAGCGCCTTTGACATGCCCGAACAGTGTCGCGTCGATCAGATCGCGCGGAATGGCGCCGCAGTTCACCGGCACGAGCGGCTGGCTGCGCCTTGGGCTAGCGTTGTGGATCGCGGTTGCGAACAGCTCCTTCCCGGTCCCGGTCTCGCCGTGGATCAGCACCGGAACCTCGCGCGCGGCCATCACGTTCGCTTGCGCGATGAGGCCCTGCATCATGGGGTCGTCGGTCAGGATGTCGTCGAATGCGGCATCGATCGGGACGTTGGCGGCGATCAGGTTGCCGGCTTGACGGGCACTGCGTGCCGAGAGTTCCGGCAGGAACTCCGCCGAGATGTCGAAGGGGATCGCGACCTGTTCGACACCCTGCTGCACCGAGGATTGGAAGAACACCGCCGGATACCGGGTCTTGCCGAGCAAGATCCAGATGGCCTGCATCGCCGGAGTGCCCGGGCTGAGCAGAATGCAGGGCGTGTCGGTGGAGTGGCGACCAAAGACGTCTTTGAGTAAAGCGTTGGACGCCTGATAGATATCGCCAAAGTCGACTGGCGAGCGCAGGGTAACCTGCGATGCATGGATTTCGGTGCGCACGGTAGGCCGCACCGACTCCAGGTACGGCGCCACCTCGTTCTCCGGGTAGTTATAGAGCAGATAGGCGTGATCGAAGTGCTTGGCGCGGAGCGTTGCGAGCACTGGCCCGTCGGATTGCGGGGCTGTGGATTCCGGTACTGAGGTGACGCTAGATCGTGCCTTGAGGTCAGCGTGACCGATCCAGCTGATCAGGATTCGAGCCAATGCAGCATCCTTGATCAGTCAAGACGCCTGGGTTGTGCTGTGCTGCACCAGACACGAGCCTGGACGCCGGCCCGCCTTGGGCTACCGCTTCTCTTCCTCATTCACTGTGCTCCTATACAGTTCCTGTGCGACTTGATCAAGCAGGTGTGGGGAAGATTCTTTATCTTGAGCATAAAATAATCTTTGCGCTTTTGCTCTGTCCAGTCTGCTTTGGTGTTTGCCTATTGCACTTAACCGACTGTCAATAAAGGGAAAGTATCTCGCGTGAGGCTGTTGGCACGTATGGTGCTATATACGTCATGACAGTACTACGGGGTTGCCGTTACTCAGCAAGAAGGCCGTGAATCGCAGCTCTAGCACTGATCCAATCCACCCCAACCACCGGAGTCAAACCGTCTTGGCGATCACCATCGACACCATCGAAACCGTCCTGCTCGACAACGGCTTTACGGTCGCGCACGAGACCAAGAAGCACAAGGAGCTCATCCACACCGCCACTGGCGAAAGCGTCTACTTGAACAAGTTCAATCCGAAGACCTACTCGCAGCTGATCGTGCATCCAAAGCATCTGGACAAGCGCGCCCAGCTGATCAGCGCCGACCGCGGCGTGGGGAGCAGCAGCGAGACGCGCTTCGGCTCGAACCTGCGCAAGTTTCCCGAGGCCCTGAACCGCGGGGCGAAACCAAGCCCGTACGGCGTGCCGTTCGGCTTCGACTCGACCACCAGCCTCAAGGGCTTCGTCACCGAACTCTTCGGCTGATCGCGCCCGGCGCTTCTGAACGCTAAGCCCTTTCACAACCCCCGGCCAAGGCGGCCGGGGAGGAGTTCTTGCGCCATTGAAAACCAGCCAAGCCCTGCAAGCCCTCAAGCGCCGCGGATTCGAGCGGCATATCGCCGAGCTGCTAAGGCGGCGTCGCGAACATCCTTCGGGCTCGTTCTTCACCGCCGCGGGCCACATGCAGCCGTACGCCCAAGCCTACCTGTATCGGTGGCTGACCCCGGAGCTGCCCGGTGGGCCAGAGTTGATCCCGAGCCTTCACCGGGAAGCCGTCAGCGAGCTGTGCACGCTCGAGGACCTGCGCAAACAGCAGGATAAGCCGCAGCACTGGGCGGCGGCCTATCGATTCGTGACCGTGCTCGCGATCCTCGAGGCCGAGGACATCCAGTTGTTCTCGGCACCGTGCGATGAGCCCGACACCGATACCTGTCGTGCCGCCCAGATGGACGAGTATCGGGACACCTTGCGGGTCATCGACGACCCCCGCTGGGAACGGGCCGCCGATGACGACTGCGTCGTCTATTTGAACGCCGGATGACCGAGGAGAGGCGCCCCGCCATGAACGGAACCACGATCCATTGCCCGAACTGCCAG
>JAAAOQ010000029.1 GCA_009908845.1 Gammaproteobacteria bacterium | reverse complement strand
GGCTGCAGGGCTTCTCGGCGCGCGAGCTGACCTTGATCCGGTTCACGCTGACCGGGGTCCTGCTAGCGCCGCTGCTGGTCTGGCTGCCGGACCCGTCCGCATTGCCGGCGCCGTTCTGGGGCTGGGTGGCGCTGCTGGTGCCGCTCGAGATCGCCGCGATGCTGCTCTACATGGCGGCGATTCGCGACCATCCGCTGTCGTTGACGCTGCCCTATCTGGCGTTCACGCCGGTGTTCTCGATGGTGATCGCGGCACTGGTGCTGGATGAGCGGGTCAGCCTGATCGGATTGTTCGGGGTGTTGCTGATCGTCGCCGGCGCCTGGCTGCTGAACGTGGAGCACGCGCAGCGCGACGACTGGCGCACCTGGCTGCGGCCGCTCAGCGCGATCCGCTGGGAAGCGGGCTCAAGGATGATGCTCGGCGTCGCGCTGATCTACGGGCTGACCTCGACGCTCGGCAAGGCGGCGCTCCTCTATCTGCCGTCGGTCCCGTTCGGCGCGCTCTATTTCGCGCTGATCGGACTCTTCGCAGTGCCTTTGCTGGTGCTCGTGCCGGTCGGTGGAACGCCGCTCGCGCTTGGGCCGTCATTGCGCCGGCTGGCGTCGAGACCTTGGGCGGTGCTCGCCGTCGCGGCGCTCAACGGCCTCATGGTTATCACCCATTTCATGGCGCTGCGCCTGACCGAGGTCGCTTACATGATTGCGGTCAAGCGCACCAGCCTGTTGTTCGGCATCCTCTACGGGGCGCTGCTCTTCCGAGAACGTCGATTGGCGAGCCGGGCACCGGCAGGGCTGCTGATGTTGACGGGCGTCGCGGTTCTGCTGTTGGCGGAGTCGGGATCGGCTCAAGGGCTGGCTTCCTCGCCGGAGTCCAGGCCCTGCTGATGATTGCGGCTGCCCGGCAGGCCTTATCCTGGCCTGGTTCGGGGCGGGTCGCTCGGCGATGGAGGTCTCAGCCTAGAAACCGCAGTTGACCGCTTAACCCAGCATGCAACCCTTTGCAGTGGCTCCACTTCTGGCGCTTCATGAAGCCCACCTATGGCTGACAGGCGCTACGACCACCAGTGCACGCCCCGCGCGGCGCCCAGCGTTGTTACAACTCGTTGGAATAGAATGACTATTCCGCCTCGTTGTGCCTCGCTGGACACCACGCGGGACGCACCCTGGCGGCCGTCCAACTGCGGTTTCTAGGCTCAGCGGTTGATGAAGCAAAGGGGCCGAGGATGATGGAGACGGGGCTCGGGGTGCGAACAGCGTTCCCACCCATTGTCGGTGATGACGCGCGTATATTGATCCTGGGCTCGATGCCGGGCGAGGCATCGCTGCGCCAGCAGCAATACTATGGCCATCCGCGCAACGCGTTCTGGCCGATCCTGTGCGAGCTGCTCGGCATCGCGCCGTCCTCGAGCTATGCTGAGCGCAGCGCCGCGCTGATGGAGCACGGCATTGCGCTCTGGGATGTGATCGCCGCCTGTGAGCGACCTGGCAGTCTCGATCAATCGATCCGGGCGCAGACCGTTCGCGTCAATGACTTCGCGGCCTTCTTCTCGGCTTGCCCAGCGATCCGGCGAATCGTATTCAACGGGGGCACCGCCGAGCGTGAGTACGAGCGGCGAGTGCTCGCCGCGCTGCCGCCGCGACATCAAGCGATTCCCCGATATCGATTTCCTTCGACCAGTCCAGCCAATGCCAGCCTGCGCTTCGAACAGAAGCTCAGCGCTTGGCGGCGGATAATGGACTGGCTCGAGCCTTAACCCATGTCGGCGTTTGGCTTTCTCATGCGGGGGTCTTGTCTCCGACGCGCGCCTTGCCTCCGACGAAGAAGCAAAATTCCCTCGACAGGATTGCGGCTGGTGCCCATCATGCGAATGATGCGAGCAATCGATCGCCCAGGGGAGGGGGTAGCACCGAGTCATTGCCGGCATGCCGGTTCTGGAGGGGTAATCCATGTGTGCTGATTCCACCACCGAGGCGCCGCTCATCACCGCTTGTGTTACTGACAGGGGTCGTGTGCGGGAGCACAATGAGGATGCCTACGCCGTGCATCCGGAAATCGGCCTGTGGCTGATCGCCGATGGGATGGGGGGCGCGAGCAGTGGTGAGGTGGCGAGTGCAATCGTCGCTGAGAGCATCCCGCAGGCGGTGCGGCGAGGCGAGGCATTGGTCGACGCTATTGCTCAGGCGCATCAGGCAATCCTCGCCGGGATGGCGGAGGGGCGGGGCGGTGCTGGAATGGGTGCCACCGCCGTCGCGTTGCGCATTGAGGGAGGGCGCTACGAGGTCGCTTGGGTGGGCGATAGTCGTGCTTACGCCTTCGACGGCCAGGCGCTCCGGCGGCTTTCCCATGACCATTCGTATGTTCAAGGTCTAGTCGATCAGCATGTGATCGACCCGGCTGAAGCTGAAGGCCACCCCGCCCGGCATATCCTTACCCGGGTGCTCGGTGGTGCGGAGCCGGGCACCGTGGAGGTCGATTGCGTCGAGGCTGCATTGCAGACTGGACAATGCTTCCTGCTCTGCAGCGACGGATTGACCGACGAGCTGACCGAAACCGAGATTTCGGAGCTGCTTCGCGTCCAGTCGGACCCAGAGAGCGCTGCTCATGATCTGGTGGCAGCGGCACTCGAACGAGGCGGTCATGACAATGTCACGGTGGTCCTTGTCTGCCCGCGCTAACGGCTGGCGCGCAATGGGATTTGGGGTGTCGGCATAGGCGGATGAGCGCTTCCGCCAGCGTGCGAGGAGTGGCGGAAGCGCGGCTTCGCGTGTGACGGCTCAGGCGCTCGCCTCTGAGGCGTTAGCGCCCAACCGCTCACGCCAGCCGGGGAAGATCGCGTCGGCGTCATGCGGGAAGGATTCGAACGCACGGCCGAACTCGTGATGGTCCTTGGCCCACTCGAGCGGATCGGCACCCGCCTTCCAGCACTCGAAGGCTTGCAGCATGGAACGCGCGCCCGCGGCCGGCCCGTCGATATGGCCGTAGGAGCCACCAGGTGATCAAATCCGAGTAATCCTGTCGGCCTTGGTGCTGCTGGCGGGGTTTTTCAATCTGTGTGGCTTGGCGTTCGTAAGTTGGCCCTAAACCAACGTTCATGTCATGAGGTGCAGTTTCTCGACGTCACCTCGCACCGATAACGAGCCGGGGCGGCGTTACTTGGTTTCATTGAGGTAGCGGAACACCGTTCGTTCGCTGACGTCCGATGTGCGGGCGCTGTAGCCGTTCGTTTTTTCGAACTGACAAGCGAGCCAGCGCTTCTCCACTGGGCCTGGGCACTCAGGCGATCGCTTGAATTCCCTTCTTCTCGATGACGGTCAGGAGTCGAAGTGCTGGCCCGCCGGGACGCTTCACCCCTCGCTCCCAGTCCGAGACCAGATTCTTGCTCACGTTGAGATACCGGGCGAAGACCGGCTGAGAAAGATGCTCGCGCTCGCGCAGAGCGCGGATGGCTTCGGGAGAAAGGGATTCGACCGGCGTCAGGCAGGTGTCGTCGAACTCGCGCATGGTCTGCTTGTCGATGGATGTTTGCAGGTCTGACGGCCGATGTTTGCGAGCCGTTACACTTAGGGCTGTTTCGTGACTCTCTCGACGCCCCAGCTTGGAAACATCGGCGTGAAATGCTGCGGTGCGCAATAGCGGCGTGACGCTCGTAAGGAAATGTCTAGAGGCTGCACAGGGTCCATGCACCCTGTGCAGCCTCTCATGCTCCTGCTTATCCGGATGGTCGAGTGTTCCAAATAAGCTTGGTCGCCGATGCCGAGAAAGCCTTGGCCTGAGATACCAATCTTCTTCGCCGCACGCTTGAACGTCGCCAAGGCCGGCCGCGGCGCGCGCGAGTTTTTTGTGTCCGCCAAGACAGCATGAAGCTAGACATTGGGTCTGGGGGTAGACCCAACACGCGTGACACCAGCCGCCATTTGAATCTATCGCCTGTCTGCTTTCGACCCAGAACGGCCGATCGGCCTCTCGCGTTCAATGACTGGTTACCATCCATCCCCAGACGTTCAGCCGGGCATGCTCGCCTCGAGTAGTCCAAGAACACTGGGGCATTGCAGAAACCGGTGGCAAGTCCTATAGTTGGAACAATGTAGGATATCCCACAAAGTCAATCTATGCGCGAAGTCGTCTCCATCCGGGAAGCCAATCAGCATCTTTCGCGTTACCTAGAGCGCGTCGAGCAGGGCGCCGAAATCATAATCACGCGTCGCGGCAAGGCTATCGCCCGCGTGCTGCCGATTGAGGCCCAGCCGCAGCTGTCCGATGCCCAGCGCGCTGCTCGGGAGCGTATGCGGGAACGGATGCGTCGTGGCTATGCGCTCGGCGGGACGCGTGTCGATCGAGAGGCCATCCATGAGCGCGATCCGTGCCAAGAGCCTGATCGATGAAGGCGCAGCGTTTCAGCGTCGACACCAACATCCTGATCTACAGCATCGACACGGACGCGGGCGCGCGCCACGACCAGGCGCAGGCAGTGATGGACAGACTGCCAGACGCGGATTGCGTGCTCACCCTGCAGGCACTCGCCGAGTTTTTCCATGCCGCGACGCGCAAGGGCAAGATGCC
>JAAAOQ010000104.1 GCA_009908845.1 Gammaproteobacteria bacterium | reverse complement strand
CTCGGCCTCGGTGATCGCTTAACCGGCGCTGCGGTCGATGTCACAGACTCTATCGGAGCGGCTGGCACAGGTTCTGCGGTTGCTCGCCGATGGTGAGCCGCATTCCGGCGATGCGATTGCGATGCAGCTTGGTATCAGCAGGACAGCGGTCTGGAAGCTCATCGGCCAAGCCCGCAACGAGCTCGGTCTCGAGATCGAGGCCGTGCGCGGCACCGGCTATCGGCTGAGTGAACCGCTCGAGCTGTTGGAGCCAGCGCGGCTCAGCGCGGCCTTGGACCCTGGGGCGCTGGGGCGTCTGAACCGGCTCGAGATCCTTGACAGTGTAGGCTCGACCAACAGCGTCCTGCTGGAGCGCGCCCGTTCCGGCCTTGGTGCGGAGCAACCGGTTGGTGATGCCCCAGGATTCGATCGCGGCGACGTCTGCCTGGCCGAGCGGCAGACCGCCGGGCGTGGTCGGCTTGGGCGCACCTGGGTCTCGCCGTACGGTCGCAACCTCTATCTATCGGTGCTCTGGCGTTTCTCCCTGGCGCCGGCCGAGCTCGGTGGCCTGAGCCTGGCCTGCGGCGTCGCCGTGGCGTCGGCCCTGCGGCGGCTCGGCGCCAGAGGGGTCGGACTCAAGTGGCCGAACGATGTCCACTGGCGTCGGCGCAAGCTCGCCGGACTGCTGCTCGAGGTCGGCGGCGAGTCCCAGGGGCCAAGCTATGCGGTGGTCGGAGTCGGGGTCAATCTGCGTCTGGCCGAAGTCGATGCCGCAGCCATCGAGCAGCCTTGGGCGGACCTGTCACAGGTGCTGACAACGGAGACGCCCGGTACAAGGCTGCCATCGCGCAACCGAGCTGCGGCTTGGCTGATCAGCGCGCTGCTCGAGGTACTCGATCGCTATCGTCACCAAGGGCTGACGCCGTTCCTGGCCGAGTGGCGGGCGCTCGACGCCTATCCCGGCGCACCGGTCGAGATCCTAACAGGGGCCCAATGCATCCGCGGCGTCTATCTCGGGATAGACGAACAGGGCGCGCTTCGGCTCCAACGGCCCGAGGGCGTGCGGACCTTCGCCGCCGGTGAGGTCAGCTTGAGACCGACGCGGTCCTGAATCGGCGTCGGCGCGGTAGGTCGTTGAGTGGCGTCTGACCCAACGGCCTCATCAGGTTACCCTAACTCGCGCGGGATTCATCATCCGGGGTAGCTCCATGCCAGGCGCGTTGGCCTGGGCTGACGCCTGCACTTGCCGTTCGGGATTGTCCATCATTGACCCCCCGAAGCTGCCGCGACCGGTCGCTCCGGAATCGGGAGGTGATTTCTGAGCAGTCGCTTAAGGCAACGGGGTGGGCTCCTCTTCCGCTGGGGTCGTCTCCACCTGATCGGCCTCGGACTGGTTTGTAACGCTGTCCCTATCCGACTCCATCACAGGGTCCGTCAGGGGCGTTGTCGAGGGTAGATCGACGGGGTCGACATCGACACCGGCAGCGAGCTCCTCGGTCTCGTCCTGATCCGGCCGTTCGTTTGCGGTCTGCTCGGCGTCGGGCTGGACCTTGCACTCCTCGGCAAAACACTGGGCGAGCTGATCGATGATGCAGCCGGTGGCCGGTACGTTCGCGTCTGCAGCCGGATGCGCCAGCAGGACCTGATTCATGAACTCGTCGTTCGAGATGTCGCCGCGGTAGAGCGCGCTGGTCAGCTCATTGAACGCGGTGTCGCCTTTCAGGAGCTCGGTCACAGTGGTCTCGCCCACGCTCTTGGTGCCGCAGCTTGCCTTGGCCATCGCCCGAAACCCGGATTCGCTCGGACGGCTGAAGGGATTGCCCAGCTGGGTGAGCGGATCGCTCATACGCGGCTCGGAACCGCAGCCGGCGAGGCTGGACGCAGCCAGAATCGCGAGGAATACGAGCCCGATGAGGCTGCGCCCTGGACGACCTGCCACTCGGGGGCTTGGGTCGTCGCTTGGGACGATGCGCTGGCGCTTGGTCTGATGCATGGCGGCTCCTCTTGCGGCTGACCCGCGGTAATCTAGGACGAATAGCGGCGCATTGTAGCGGGTTGGTTCCTGCTGCGTTGCGCCGCAGGAACCGGCCCAAGCTCGTCGGGTGATCGTGCCGGCCTGTGTCTCAGTGGTCGCGCCGGGCCTCGCGCGGGTCTCGACTCCGATCTCCATCTGCCTCATGCAAACCATCACAACGCTGTTTCCCCTTTGGGCACTGCTCGGCTCCTTGCTCGCCTACTGGCAGCCAGAGCCCTTCGTCGTCGCCAAGCCGGCGATCGTGCCGCTGCTCGGGCTGGTGATGTTCGGAATGGGGATGACCCTGACCTGGCGCAGCTTCGCTCAGGTACTGCGGCGACCGGCCCGGGTCGGGCTCGGGCTCGCGCTGCAGTACGGGGTGATGCCGCTGGCCGCCTGGATGGTGGGGCTGACGCTCGGGCTGCCGCCGGCGCTGCTCGCCGGGCTGGTGCTGGTCGGTGCGAGTCCGGGCGGGACCGCGTCGAACGTAGTCTGCTTCCTGGCTCGCGGCGATGTGGCGTTGTCGATCACGCTGACGACGGTCTCGACCCTGCTGGCGATCGGGGCGACACCGCTGTTGACCTGGCTCTATGTCGGCGAGCGCGTGCCGGTGCCGGTCTGGTCGATGCTGCAGTCGATCTTTCAGGTGGTGCTTTTGCCGGTCGGACTCGGGGTGCTGGTCAACTCGCTCACCCACCGCTGGCTGATGCGGGTGCAGCCGTTATTTCCGGCAATCTCGGTGCTGGCGATCGTCGTGATCATCGCGATCGTGGTCGCATTGAACCGCGACAATCTCGCGAGCATGGGTTGGACGGTCGCGCTGGCCGTGGCATTGCACAACGCGATCGGGCTCAGCGCCGGCTACGGGCTGGGGCGGTTGCTGACGCGGGACGAGCGCACCGCCCGCACGCTCGCGGTCGAGGTCGGGATGCAGAACTCCGGGCTCGCGGTGGCGCTCGCGGTCAAATACTTCGCGCCCGTGGCGGCCTTGCCAGGGGCCTTGTTCTCGGTCTGGCATAACCTGTCCGGCTCATTGCTCGCGGCCTGGTGGTCGCGGCAGGCGACGCTGTCAGAAGGTTGAACGATCGATGCAGGCACTGGTTGCGCCCCGACGCTGATGAGCCGCAAGTGACTGGTTTGATGGGAGAGCCGAATTCCATGAAACCTTCGGGAAGCTCGAAAATTGTGCCGCAGTGGCTACGCTGCGCGGGAATTGGACGCAATGATCAATCAGCTTCGATAGCCTGCACCCCTGCCGAGTGTCGGATCGTTTTACACTGGCCAGGATCCGCCGTTCACTGCGTCTGGCGTGATGAATTTAACCTCCTGATATAAAAATTAATTTTTTATAATGGCACAAAAAATGCTTTAAGCCAGTTGCTGTCAATCTAGCATCAGTTTGGGGTCAATTTGACGTGAAAAAGCAACAACATTCTTCGCAACTACGCTTGGCCGTTTTTGGCGCGCTGTCCGCGGCGGCCGCCTTCAACGCCCAGGCTCTGACGATTGATGTCCTCGAGGGTGCCGAGGACCCAATCTCAACGCTGATTCCGGCTCTCGGCAACAGCGGCATCACGGTCGTCAGTGGCTCGGAGAGCTACGTCGGCCTCATAGGGGATGGCGTGGATCCGAATACCGCCCAGTCGGCTACCTATTCCGGCCTCAACCTGGTGCCGAACAGTCTCGGGCTACCGACAATCTCGCAGGATGATGGCATCTTCCTGACCAGCGGCGTTGCAAACATCCCGCAGACAAACACCGACTCCTCATTTGACAATAATAGCGTCGGCACGTCATTCCCCGGCACGGGTGGCGACGCTGATCTGTCGCAGACCCTGACTGACGCCGGTGCGCCGTCGTCAACAGTCAATGATGTCAACTACATCGAGTTCGACTTCACGCTCGATGACCCCGACAACAACAACGCAATCAGTATCGACTTCGTGTTCGGTAGCGACGAATTCCCAGACCAAGGCGTCACCGATGTGTTCGGTTTCTTCGTCGACGGCGTCAATTACGCGTTCTTTCCGGACGGCAGCTTGGTATCATTCGTGACCGGTCTCAATGCCGGGAACTTCAACGATAACGATGTCGATACTGGTAACTATAACCTCGAATACGACGGCATTTCGAACAGCTTGACCGCGTTCGGACTGCTCGACATGGATCTGACAACCCATTCAGTTAAGATCGCGATTGGCGACACCGCGGACTCAATCTTCGACAGTGGCGCATTCATCTCGAATCTGCAGGCAACGTTCAGCGAGGGTGGCGGTATCACTCCGCCGTCGGAGGTTCCGCTGCCAGGCACGCTAGCATTGCTCGGTCTGGGTCTCCTTGGTCTTGGTCTACATTCTCGGTCTAGGCGTGTCGTTTGATCCGTCGGCGTCGTAATCTCGATAATCTAAGCCCCGCAGTCGCGGGGTTTATTCTTTTTGGCTCGCAGCGAGATGCGCCGCCGGCACCGCGCCTTGATCCGATGCAGAACTCCTGACATACGGGGCTCTTCAGGATTTCCCGTGGAAGGATAAGCCTTATCCTTCAGAATGTTAACGTCCAGAGCATGACAGGTTATCGCGCCATCGATCAGAGGGGCGTCG
>JAAAOQ010000137.1 GCA_009908845.1 Gammaproteobacteria bacterium | reverse complement strand
CACAAATGATACTGGTTGAGACCGCTAGGAATTAAGTTAACAAAGTAGTATTAAGGAGAACCCTATATGACAGCGTAGACCCTTGACTGATCCGTGTTGCTTGTTTGTGACGGACTTCGTGTCCGTTTTTTTTGCGCCGGATAAAAGCGAGACGCTGCGCCTTTGTGCGCTTTCTGCCCGACGAAACGACGGAGGAAACCCACGATGTGGCTCACTGAACATGCCAGCCAACGCCTGCAACAACGGGCGATTCCAGAGGCAGCACTGGAGCTGCTGCGCCGCTATGCGTGCATCGAGTATTCCAACGGCAGCCGCATCCGCTACTTCGACCGGCGCAGCTGGCGGCAGCTGATGCAAGCGGTCGGTACGAGTCTCAAGGAGCCCGAGCGCCTGTCGGGCTTGTATGCCATCGAAACAGAAACGGGAGTCATCGTGACGGCGGGGCATCGCTACCGCCGCATCAAACGGGACTATCAGCCGGGCCGGCGTCAGGCGCGCCGTCGCTCGCATCGGTCTCATTCACTGCAATCGAAGAGGTAACCCCCCCACCGTGGCGATCAACATCGACACCATCGAAACGACCCTTCTCGACAACGGCTTCGCCTTCGCGCACGAGACCGCGAAGTACAAGGAGCTTGTCCACACCGCGAGCGGTGAGAGCGTCTACCTGAACAAGGCCGACCCGAAGACCTACTCGCAGCTGATCGTGCATCCACGGCACCTCGATAAGCGCACTCAGCTGATCGGCTCTGGACGGGGTATCGGCAGCAGCAGCGAGACGCGCTTCGGATCGAACCTGCGCAAGTTCCCAGAGGCGGTCAATCGCGGTGCGAAGCCCAGCCCCTATGGCATCCCGTTCGGCTTCGACTCCGCCGAGAGCCTCAAGGCCTTCCTGCCTGAGCTCTTTGGCTGATCTCGCTCAGCCCTCTCGTCCTTAAGTAACGTGTCACTGACCCCGGCCACACCGGCCGGGGAGGAGCGGCTATTACCCTTGGATTCCATGGACGCACGACAGGCGCTGAAACGGCGTGGCTTCGAGCGGCACATTGCCGAACTGTTGCGGCTGCGCCGCGAGCACGGCTCGGGCTCGTTCTTCACGCCCGAGGGCTACATGCAGCCCTACGCGAAAGCCTATCTCTATCAGTGGCTGACACCGGACTTGCCGGGCGGTCCGGACGCCATCCCGACCTTGCATTGGGACACGGCGGCTGAGCCCTGCACCCTGGAGGAGCTGAAGCGACAGGAAGCGCATCCGCGGCACTGGGCGGCTGCGTATCGCTTCGTCGATGTGCTAACGATCCTCGAGGACGAGGGGCCGCAGCTGCTCACCGGGACGGCCGTCGACCCGGATGCGGATGTCTGTCGCGACGCGCAGATGGCTGAGTATCAGGACACCTTGACCCTGATCGATCATCCCCGCTGGGAGCAGGCGGACGACGATGATCGTGTTGTGTATTTGAAGACTGTATGACCTTGGAGCACCGCCTCGACATGAACGGAACCACCATCCATTGCCCGAACTGTGACCACGAATTTGCGCTCTCCGAGGTGCTGCAGCGCCAGATCCGCGATGACCTTGAACGACGCCTGAAGACCGAGCATGAGCAACGCCTGCAGCGGGCGGTTGCCGAGACCGAGCAACGCGCCCATGCCGAGTTGGGCTTAGAAGTGGCAGACCTGAAGAATCAGCTCAGCGAGAACGCACGCAGGGTCGAGGACGCCCAAGCCAGGGAGCTGAAATTGCGGGAGGAGAAGCGCGCGCTCGAGGAGGCAGGCAAGCGTCAGGCCGAGCAGATCCGCACCGAGCTTGAAGCGGCATTGCGCCACGAGCAGACCGCGGTGCTCGCCAAGGCGAAGACGGACCTCGAGGCGAGGTTGCGCGAGCAAAGCGCGCTCGAGCTTGCGCAGCTGCAGGCCGATCTTAAAGCGCAGCGTGAGCGGGCGCGTGTCGCGCAGGCTGCCGAGCTATCACTGCGCCAAGAGAAGTCGAAGCTCGAGGAGCGCGCCCAACAGCTCGATCTGGAGATCGCGCGCAAGGTCGATACCGAGAAGCAGAAGCTCGAGCTTCATCTGCGCGAGACCTTCGCCAAGGGCCAGGATCTCAAGCTCAAGGAGAAGGAAAAGCAGATCAGCGACCTGCGCGAGGCCTTAGACGATGCGAAGCGGCGCAGCGAGCTCGGCTCGCAGGAACTGCAGGGTGAGGTCCTGGAGCTAGACATCCAGGCCGCGCTCGAGCGGCAGTTCCCCGCCGATCAGATCGCCCCCGTGCCGAAGGGGATGCGCGGGGCCGATCTCATCCACCAGGTCAGCAATGATCGGTTCCAGGTCTGCGGCACCATCGTCTGGGAGAGCAAGAACACCAAGGGCTGGCAAGACGCCTGGATCGATAAGCTCAAGCAGGATCAGCGCAGCGTTGGTGCTTCGGCTGCAGTCATCGTCTCGGCCGCGCTGCCCCGTGAGATTCAGGGTTTCGGACGGATCGATGGGGTCTGGGTCTGCAGTCTGCAGCTCTGGCCAGCGCTTGCCGTGGCCCTACGCGAGCAACTGATCCAGGTGAGTCAGGCACAAGCCGCCCTGGCCGGCAAGGGGGAGAAGATGGAACTGCTCTACGAGTACCTGGCTGGCAACGACTTCCGCCAACGGGTGGAGGCGATCGTCGAAGGCTTCGAGGCATTGCAGCTCCAGATTCAGCGCGAGCGCCGGGCGATGGAGAAGCAGTGGACCGAGCGCGAGAAGCAGCTGCAGCGGGTGCTGACCAGCACCGCCGGGATGTATGGGTCGCTGCAGGGGATTGTGGGTAGTGGGCTGGCGGCGATTCCGGCCTTGGAACTTGCATCTTCTGACTTGGCGCCTGGAGACGTTCATTTCATTTCCTGAGCAACGGTTCATCGCTCCTAGCGCTTAGCTCACATGCACGTCGTAAGGTTCATTTGCTGTAATGCCTATGTCCGTTTTTTGCGACAGTGTGTGAGTGGCGTGATTTTTTCACTTTCACCTAATAATAGCTTGACTCCGGATAATTAACATGACCATAAAGAGCGTTTATCACATGCAAGAAGATATGGGTCCTTTCAGTGGCGAAAAGTTCTATACCAAGCATAAGCATTTGAAAGAGTCGGATATTATATTTGTTATATCGTCAAAGAAATTAGCCGGCGAGTATATGCCCTACCTCGAAGGAAAATTTAAGGTCGACACAGTCCGTAATGGCGCATACCAAAAAGGAAATCGTACATTTAAATACGAAGCAGATCTGAGTGAAATCATCAGGCCTTCGAAGCCGGTAGGGCTATCTACCCTCAGGGATCAAAAGGGCAGAAAGAAGTTTGCAGATAGATTTATGGGCTCCGCAAAGCCAGAGTTGACTGGTAATGAAATACAAGAGTTCGAGGCATTGATCTACAAATATGCGGATCAAGCTCGAGGGTACAGCGAAGAAGAAGACCGTCTGCCATTTGACTTGATGGGGATAACTGAATCTGATACTGAGCGATCACAAGAGATCCTTGCTCGCGTCGGCCAAGGAAAGTTTAAAAGGGCTGTTGCAAAAGTTTGGGGAGTTAACAAGCTAGCCTGCGCCGTCACATTGATTGAGATTCCACAAATAATAATTGCCTCTCATATTGTCCCATGGCGCGAATGCGTTGGGGAAGATTCAAGCATGCGGTGGGATGGTGCCAACGGCTTATTGTTATGCTCGCATATAGATCGTTTATTTGATCAGTATTACCTTTCTTTTGCTCGAGTCGATAAAAAAGAGTGCGTTATTTGTTACTCAAAAACCATACCGCAATCTGCTATGTCACAGCTAGGATTAGTTAAAAATTTACCCCTCGTGCCTAATTGCATGAAGAGCGATGATAGAGAAAGGTTTTTTTCATACATGAGCAGACATTATGAAAAGTTTCTAGAACTAGAGTCGGCACGAAGTTAAGTGACACTTTCCAAACCACGTCTTTGTTCAAAAATGAACTTGGGATGAAGGCGCTTAACCACTTAAGCTGCTTGCCAGCCTAGCGGCAGAGAGTCTCTGCTTGCTCTCGGCAAGCAGCTCCGAGCTCGGCTCCCGCCTTGCCGTTGTTGGTCGCTGTCGCAGCGGCACGGGGAGAGTTAGATGGCGGTTTCCGATCGCTCATCTGTATCGCTCGCTCCAGGCGCAAACCTCGCCGCTCGCGCTAGTGCTCGGCCCGTCGCGCGGGGTCGTTCCAACCCCGCACGCCGGTCCGGCCCTGGCACTTCGCTAGCGGCAGTGGTGGCTGATCGGCAGCAAAGCCGCTCCTCAGTCACCTTCCGCCCATGCCCTCCGCAAGCTCCCGACATCAGCTCAGGGCTGGGTCATCCCCGTGAGGTGCCTTGGTCCCGTTCGACGAAAGCCGGCAGGCGCGTATTGGATCGGCCGCGATGCGGGCAAGCATGGCGGACAGCGCAGCGACAATCCGTTCGCTGCACACGAGGCCGCCGAGATGGCGCCAACGCCGCCGCTCCTGACGCCGAACACCGCTTGCACTGCCGCAACGCGCAGCTCTGAAGCCGGCCACAGTCGAGCTCACCCGCAATGCTGCTCAGCGGCAGGGCAGTGTTGAGAGCAAGCCGAT
>JAAAOQ010000108.1 GCA_009908845.1 Gammaproteobacteria bacterium | reverse complement strand
GGCTGCGAGCGCTGTGGCGGCTGACTCGAGCGCTAGTGCAAGACAGCGGAAATCCCGAGACCGATGGTCGCTGCCGCCAATGGTCGTGGGGTAGGAGCCCGCTTGCGGGCGATTTTCGCAGCCGTGAGCGCGGCCTGGTCGCCCGCAAGCGGGCTCCTACAGCGCTGAGAGCCAGATGGCAGGAAAAGGGTCTCGGCATTTCTGACGCGATGCACTAGGCGATCGGGATTAGACATTGGTGTTGGCTGCGCTCAGGTTTGGGAGGGCGCTGGGTTTGCGTGGCTGCTGGCACGCATTTAGCCGGGCCTGACCAGGATGCGGCCGTGGGTCTCGCCGGCGAGCATCCGGTCGAAGGTCGCGGGGAGGGCGTTCAGGTCGATCTCGTCGCTGACTAGGGACTCGAGGTCGGCTGGGCGCCAGTCGGTTGCGAGATGGCGCCAGAGGTCGGCGCGCAGCGGGAACGGGATCTCGACCGAATGGCAGCCGAGCAGGCCGACACCGCGCAGGATAAAGGGCATCACCGTGGTCTCGAGCTCGCTGCCGCCGGCGAGGCCGATGCTGGCGATGTTGCCATAGTTGACGGTGGTGCGGGTGATGCGGGCGAGCATCTTGCCGCCGACATTGTCGACGGCGCCACCCCAGACGGCCTTCTCGAGCGGGCGGTCGCCGCCGGGCAGCTCGTCGCGGCCGATCAGGCGGCTGGCGCCGAGCTTGCTGAGCCAGTCGTGGAGCTCGGCCTTGCCGGAGACGGCGACGACCTCGAAGCCGAGCTGGGCGAGGATGCTGATCGCGATGCAGCCGACGCCGCCGCTGGCGCCGGTGACCAGGATCGGGCCGAGTCCGGGGTGCTGGCCGTTGACCAGCAGTCGGTGCACGGCCAGCGCGGCGGTGAAGCCGGCGGTGCCGAGGATCATGGCCTGGCGCGGGTCGAGCCCTTGGGGCATCTTGGCGAGCCAGTCGCCGGGGATGCAGAGGGTCTCGGCATAGCCGCCGTCGTGGTCGAAGGCCATGCCGAAGCCGGTGGCGATGACGGCGTCGCCCGGTTGCCAGCAGGGATGACTCGATTGCTCGACGAGGCCGGCGGCATCGATGCCGCCGGTGAGCGGGAAGCGCTTGATCACCTTGCCGCGGCCGGTGCCGGCGAGGGCGTCCTTGTAGTTGACGCTGGAGTGGCTGACGCGCAGCAGGACCTCGCCCTCGCGCGGCACCGGGGTGGCGATGCGTTCGACGCCGGCGCGATGGCCCTGCTCGTCCTGATGGATGCGGAAGGCGGTTTGCTCACTCACTGCGCTGACTCCTGGGTGTTAGGTTCAGTGGCCGCTCAGGCGGCCGCGATGATTAGCTGATGCCGCTCATTCCACCGTGACTGGAATCTCGGCGATACGCGAGCGCCATTGGCGCGGGCCGGTCTCGTGCACCGAGGTGCCCTGGGTGTCGACGGCGACGGTGACCGGCATGTCCTCGACCTCGAACTCGCGGATTGCCTCCATGCCGAGGTCTTCGAAGGCGACCACGCGGGCGGAGCGGATCGCCTTGGAGACCAGATAGGCGGCGCCGCCGACGGCGATCAGGTAGACCGCGCGGTGGCGGCGGATGGCGGCGATCGCCTCCGGGCCGCGCTCGGCCTTGCCGATCATGCCGATGAGGCCGGTCGCGGCGAGCAGGCGCTCGGTGAACTTGTCCATCCGGGTGGCGGTGGTGGGGCCGGCGGGGCCGACGACCTCGTCGCCGATCGGGTCGACCGGGCCGACGTAGTAGAGGAAGCGATCGGTCAGGTCGACGCCCTCGGGCAGCGGCTCGCCGCGCTCGATCAGCTCGACCAGGCGCTTATGGGCGGCGTCGCGGCCGGTGAGCAGTTTGCCGGAGAGCAGCAGCCGCTCACCCGGCTGCCAGGTGGCGATCTCATCGCGGGTGACGCTGTTCAGGTCGACCCGGCGCGCACCGGCGGCGGCGTCCCAGGTGATCTGCGGCCAGGTGTCGAGCGCGGGCGGGTCGAGCTGCGCCGGGCCGGAGCCGTCCAGCGTGAAATGGCAATGGCGGGTGGCGGCGCAGTTCGGGATCAAGGCGACCGGCAACGAGGCGGCATGGGTTGGGAAGCTGCGGATGCGCACGTCGAGGACGGTGGTCAGCCCGCCGAGCCCCTGCGCGCCGATGCCGAGGGCGTTGACCTTCTCGTGCAGTTCCAGGCGCAGCGCCTCGATGGCGTCGGCGGGGCCGCGGGCCTTGAGCGCGTGGATGTCGATCGGTTCGCTGAGCGCGGCCTTGGCCATCAGCATCGCCTTCTCGGCGGAGCCGCCGATGCCGATGCCGAGGATGCCGGGCGGGCACCAGCCGGCGCCCATGCTCGGCAGTTGCTCGAGCACCCAGTCGACGACGCTGGCGCTCGGGTTGAGGATCGCGAAGCGTGATTTGTTCTCGGAGCCGCCGCCCTTGGCGGCGAGGTCGACCTCGAGGGTGTCGCCGGGCACCAGCTCGGCATGGACGATCGCCGGGGTGTTGTCGCCGGTGTTGCGGCGGGCGCCGAGCGGCGGGTCGACGATCGAGGCGCGCAGGATGTTGTCGGGGTCGGTGTAGGCGCGGCGCACGCCCTCGTCGATCAGTTCTTGCAGGCTGCGGTCGGTGTCCCATTGTAATCCCATCCCGACCTTGACGAAGGCGATGACGATGCCGGTGTCTTGGCAGATCGGCCGGTGGCCCTCGGCGCAGAGGCGCGAGTTGATCAGGATCTGGGCCATCGCGTCCTTGGCCGCCGGCGATTCCTCGGCCTCGTAGGCCGCGGTCAGTGCGCGGATGTAGTCGGGCGGATGGTAGTAGGAGATGTATTGCAGCGCATCGGCGACGCTGGTGATCAGGTCTTCTTCGCGGATTCGGGTCATGGAAGGACTGCTCTCTAGGGGTGTGCTCGGTGCAGCATTGGAGGCGGTGGTGCTGAACCGGCCACTCAGGCGCGCGCGCTGGAGGTGAGGTCGCAGACGCGGTTGCGCCCTGCCTGCTTGGCCGCGTAGAGCGCCCGGTCGGCGCGATTGACCACAGCGTCCTGGCTGTCGCTTCCGAGGGCGCAGGCGGCGAGGCCGGCGCTGCTGGTGATCGTCAGTGCGTGTCCCTCGACCTGAAATTGTGCTTGGGCGATCTGCTCGTGCAGGCGTTCGATCAGGACGCGGCCTTGTTGGATGTCGGTATCGGGCATCAAGATCAGGAACTCTTCGCCACCCCAGCGGGCGATCCAATCGGCCTCGCGGCTCTGGCTGCTCAGCAGCCGTGCGATCTCGCGCAACAGCGCATCGCCTGCGACGTGGCCATAGGTGTCATTGACCTGTTTGAAGTGATCTAGGTCCAGGATCGCGATGCAGTAGAGATGGTGTCCGCGGGTGCATTGTGCGTGGATACGGCGGATCGCCCGCCACATCCCGCGGCGGTTGAGGAGGTCGGTCAAGGGATCATGATCGGCGTTATAGGCAAGCTTCAGCTCCGCCTCCTTGCGCCGGGTGATGTCGATGTGCAGACCGGTGGCCGCGAGCGCAGCCCCGTCCGCGTCGCGCTCATAGACGCGCGCATGATCCTGAACCCAGACCCAGTGTCCGTCGCGGTGCCGAATGCGATACTCGGCCGTGAAGTCGTCCAGTCCGCCGTAGAGGACCTGGTCGGTCTGGTCGGCGAAGCTGGCGATGTCGTCCGGGTGGACGTTCTCCAACCACCAGTCGTAGTCGACCTCGAGCTCGCCGGGCTTGTAGCCGAGCTGCTCGAGATAACGCTCGTCGACGCTGACCTCACCGGTCTTGAAGTCGGCCGTAAAGGTGCCGATGCCACCGGATTCGAGGGCGAGGTCGAGCATGCGCTGAGCACGCGACAGGGCCAGCTCGGCAAGCTTGCGCTCATGGATGTCGCGCCCGACACCAACGATCGCGGTCACCTGCCCCTGCTCGTCGAGGATGGCCGAGTCGGACCAGCCAAGCCAACGCCAGCCCTGGCTCGTCATCGCCCGCTGCTCGAGGTAGCACTGGTGCGGGGGGCGATAGAGATCGGCCATCGCACGCTCGGTCTGGGCGCGATCCTCCGGGTGCACCAACGGCATGAACTTCCGGCCCAGGAGCTCGTGCTCGCCCTTGGCGAAGGTGCGGCAGTAGGCGGGACTGACGAACAGGAAACGCCCTGCGGCATCGACCTTGACGATCAGGTCGGTCTGTTGCTCGACCAGCAGGCGGTAGTTGGCCTCGCGCTCGCGCAATGCGGTGTTCACCGCCTGTTGTGCAGTGACGTCCTGAATGAAGCCGGCGAGCTTTCGGATCGAGCCGTCGGTCTCCCGCATCGCCGTGCCATAGACGCGTGCATGGCCCTCGCTGGCGTCGTCGCGGCGGATGCGGAAGGTCAGATCGTAGGGGGTGCCGTGCGCGCCGCAGGCGTCGATGGCCTGCTTCAGCTGCGGCCAATCCTCGGCGTGGAGATAGCGCCGGAGGTCGCTGATCAACGGCTCGCCGAGCTCTGGATCACGGCGGAAGATCGCGAAGACCTGCTTGGACCAGATCGGGCGCTGGGTCGCGACATCCAAGAACCAGTGACCGAGCTGCGCCATCCGCTCGGCCGCGTCCAGCATCTCCTCGACCTGGTCGGGGGTCAGCGGAAAGGCTGGCGCTTTGGTCGGCTGGTCGATGTCCATGTCTCTCCGCGGCGACTCGTCTCGTCAATCGGTTACTGCATAGTGCTGGTCGCGCAATGCATCGGCTGCCATCGGTCTTGCGAACAGGTAGCCTTGGACCGCATCGCAGCCTTCGTTCTCGAGGAAGCTTGCTTGTGCCTGTGTCTCGACGCCTTCGGCGATGACCTCGAGGCCCAACGCCCGGCCCAGGACGATGACCGCGCGCGCAATGGCGCTGTCGTTCGCCTCGGTATCGACCCCGTCGACGAAGGTCTTGTCGATCTTCAGCCGGCTGATCGGGAGCTGCTTCAGATAGCCCAAGGATGAGAACCCCGAGCCGAAGTCGTCGACGGCGAGCCTGATGCCGAGATCGCGCAATGCATTCAGGTTCTCGACCACCCGCTCGACGTTGCGCATGAACACCGATTCGGTGACCTCGAGCTCGAGCCGATCCGGGTCCACGTCCGTCGCCGCGATGATGCCCTTGATCTCGTCGATCAGATCGATCCGCTCGACCTGATGGACCGAGACGTTGATGGACAGGCGCGGGACCCGGAACCCCTCGGCGTCCCAGCCTGTAAGCTGGTTGCAGGCCTCGGTCAATACCCAGCGCCCAAGCTCGCTGATCATCCCGATCTCCTCGGCGACCGGGATGAACTTGGCCGGCGAGATGGTGCCGAGCTCGGGGTGCGTCCAGCGCAGCAGGCTCTCGACGCCGCAGATGCCGCCGTTCGCGAGCCGAAATTGCGGCTGGTAAACCAGCTCGAGCTCATTGCGGGCGATGGCCCCGCGCAACGCCGTCTCGAGATGCAGCCGCTGCACCGCGCGCTCGGTCATCTCGGTCTCGAAGAAGTGGTAGGTATTGCGGCCTTGATCCTTGGCCCGATACATCGCGAGATCGGCGTTGCTGAGAAGCGTATCCATGTTGTCGCCATCGTCGGGAAACAGGCTGATACCGATACTGACGGTCAGTTGCAGCTCGCGCTCAGCGACCTGTAACGGCTGCGATACGCGCTGACAGAGGCGCTGGGCGAGATGGGCGACGGCCTCAGCCCCGTCGCTGAGGTCATCCATCAGGATCACGAACTCGTCGCCGCCGATCCGGGCGACCGTGTCTCCGGCACGGACCTGGCTCGTGATCACCTGGGCGATCTCGATCAGCAGCTCATCGCCGACCGAATGGCCTAGGCTGTCGTTGACGTTCTTGAATAGATCGAGGTCCATGAACAGCAGGGCGAGCGCATGGTGATCACGTTTCGCGCGCAGCAGGGATTGCTCCAGGCGTGCCCGCAGCAAGGCGCGGTTCGCCAGTCCGGTCAGCGAATCGCTGTGGGCGAGCCGGTACAGCTCTTCCTCGGAACGCTTGGCCTCGCTGATGTCGCTGAACAGCCCGACGTAGTTGCTGAGCTCGTCGGCGTCATCGGTGACCCGGCTGATGGTCATGCGCGCCGGATAGACCTCGCCGTTCTTGCGGCGATTCCAGATCTCGCCGCTCCACGAGCCGGTGCGCTCCATCGTAAGGTTCATGCGCTTGAAGAACGCCGCATCATGATGACCGGAGGCGAGCATGCGCGGGGACCGCCCGCTGACCTCCGGTTCCTCGAAGCCGGTGATCTGGGTGAATGCGCTGTTGACCGCCAGGATGCGCTGCTCGGCGTCGGTGACCATGATCGCCTCGGCCGTATTCTCGAACACGGTCGAGGCCTGAATCTCGCGTTGGCGTGCCTTCGCCTCCAGCGTGCGGTCGTGCCAATGGACGAAATACCCTGGATTCCCCTCGATCGCGACCGGCACCAAGGTGACCTCGACCGGCACGGCTGACCCGTCTGCATGCAGATGCACCCAGTCGAACCGCTGTGTGCCGCCCGCTGTGGTGTCGTTCGTCGCACCACCGATCAGGCGCTCCACCTCGCGGCTCGAGCTGCGCCCGCCGGGCTGCATCGGCGGTGAGATCTCGTCCGGGCGCTTGCCGAGCAGGGCCTCGGGCTGCTCATAGCCGAGCATCTTCAGGGCGGCGGTATTGATTGCGGTGATCCGTGACTCCTGCAGCACCAGCATCCCTTCAGCTGCGGACTCGAACAGCGCCCGGTGATGGCGCTCGCTCTCCTCGAGACGGGATTTGGCCTCGACCTCGCTGGTGATATCGACCACGGTCCCGCGAACCTGGAGCGTCCGTCCGTCGTCATCGCGGACCACTTCGGTGCGAGTACGCACCCAACGGGTGCTGCCGTCATCGGCGCGCCGGATGCGGTACTCGAGCTCGTGGCCTTCGCCTTGGTCGCCGAATGCCTGGCGCAGCGCAGCCGCGACGCGCTCGGCGTCATCTGGGTGTGCAAAGCCGCGACTGAGCTCGTCGAGACTGTAGGCAGAGCGGTCAGCGGCATGGATATGCTGCCAGCCCGGTGAGACCTGGATCAGCTCGTCACCCTGCTGCCAGGAGCAGGCACCGGCCTTGGCGATGCGCTCGGCGTCGACCAGCATGTTGCGCAGTTCCCGCACGCCGGCCTCGGCCTCTTGCCGGGTCGTCACATCCCGGTTGACGCCCCGCCGCCCGAGATAACGGCCATCGTCGGCGATGACCGGACAGCACTCGTGCTCGATCCAGCGCCAGCCGCCGTTGCGGTGCCGAAGCCGGAACAACATCGGTGCTTCGTCGCGATGGACAGCCCTGAGCGCCTTCTCGACATGGGCCTCCCAACGCAGGCGGTCTTCGGGGTGGATCAGGCGACTGATCAGCCCGGAGTCGTCGAGGAAGGCGCCGGCGCTATAGCCGGTCACGGCGCGGCAGCCCGGCGAGACATGGATGAACCGTCCCTCGGGGCTGAGCCAGTAATCCCAGTCCGGGCTGTACTCGGCCAGCACATGATAGGCCTCCTGGCTGCGGGCCAGGCGGTCGTAGGCGTGCTTGAGCTCGCGCTGCTGCCGGGCGATCGCGGTGCGGTCGACCACCGCGCAGAGGATGCGCGGCTCGCCGCTGGTGGTGTCCGGCAGGCGTGCGCCGTGGAGGTCCCCGATGAACTCGTTGCCGTTGGTGGTGCAGAGCCTGAGATCGGTGCGCTCGGCGCTCGGCGCTTCGCCCTGCGTCAGCGTCCTCTGCAGGTCCAGGAAGCTGCCGCGGTCGCGTTCTGCAACCAGCCGAAGCAAGAAATGGTGGTGAGCGCTCAGATCGCGCAGCGCGAACAGCTCGCTCGCGGCCGGATTGGCCTCGATGATGAGCCCGTGCCGGTCGACGACCATCTCGGCGATCGGCGTGTTATGGAAGAACGCGGAGAAGCGCTCGAGCGCTTGTGCGCTAAGCTGTTGGCTGCGGGTCAGCTCCTCGTTCTGGATCTCGAGCTCGGCCTGATAGATCCGGACATTCTCGATCAGCGTCTCAAGGCTGACATCGCCGTTGGCGATCAGCTCTTGGGCCAGGTCGAAGCGGCCCTCACGGAGCGCCGCGAGTGCACGTTCTCGAAACCGCTCGAGCTCATGCGCCTCGTCTCGGGCCGTTTCTCGCTTGGGCTCGTGGTCCTTGTTCATAGGTCGAGCAGATGCTGTCTTGGGCAGGGGTGCCGACTCGCATTGGGACGACCGGAAGCGAGCGGTCGGAACCGTCTAGTCTGCCGATGTTCTGCCTCGGTTCCACGCGCTGATGTCGATGTGACTGACGACGACACCGCGGGCAGGATGTTTGATCGGTGCGGCGTGCATCACGAACCAACGCTCGAGATCCGGGGAATGACAAGGGTACTCCATCGAAAACTGCTCGCGCTCGTCGTTTAACAGGGCCTGCAGGCCCTCGGCGGCGGCCTGGGCATACTCGGCGTCGGATGCGTTGGTGCCGGATTGACAGGCCTCGAGGTAGCTGCTCCCCGGGCCGCTCGCCTGCAGATTGGGATCGCCGTTCCCACAGGCGAACTCGCGCCAGGCGTGGTTGATCATCGTGATGCGGCCCTGGGCGTCGAGCACGGCGATATGCTCGGGCAGCGAATCGAGCACCGCCTGCATGCGCTCGATATCGCGCAGTGTGGTCACGTCGACGAAGGTCGCGACCGCCCCGCGCGGTGCGCCCTGGCGCACGGCATAGGGCAGCACCCGCGCGAGGTAGACCCGGTCATTGCCGGCCGTGACCTCGCGCTGGAGCATCTCGCCGTCCTCGATGGTCTTCTTCAGCTCGGCGTAGAAGTCCGGATAATCGAGCAGATTGGTGAAGTCGTCGATCGAGCGGCCGAGGTCGGCATCCCGAATCTTGAAGAGCTTGGTGGCCTCCGGCGTGAAGCGCGTCAGCTTGAGCTCGTTATCGACGAAGACCGTCGCGATCGCAGCGGCCTTGGCCATGCTGTCGAGATCGGCATTGAGGCGATTGAGGATCTCGATCTTCTCCTGGTTCTCGGAGTTGACGGTGTAGAGCTCCTCGTTGACCGACTGCAATTCCTCGTTCGAGCTCTGCAATTCCTCGTTCGAGGCCATCAATTCCTCGTTGGTGGCCTGCAGCTCCTCGTTGGCCGTCTCGAGCTCCTCGATCGTCGCCTGCAGGCTCTCGCGTGTGACCGCGAGCTCGCGCTCGAGTGTCTGCAGGCGGTCGGATGACTCGGCGTCCATATCCATGGTCTGAACCGCTTCGTCGGTCGGCGGCTCAGACGCTGGCTCCGGCTCGGGCTCGAACGAGAGCAGCAGCCAACCGTCGCCGCCGTCCTGCGGGACATGGCGCACCACCAAGCGCAGCCGCTCATGCTCACCGTTGGCGAGCTCAACGCGGACGATATCGGAGCGCAGCGGCTCCCTGCTCACCAGGACCTTGTGCAGCAGCGCTTGGGCGACCGGGGCCAATGAGCCGGGCAGGAGCTTGCCGATGTCGAGCGAGACCGTACCTTCACCGATGCTGAGATAGCGCGAGACGTCACCGAACACATGCATCAGCTCCTGATTGCTGTTGAGCAGGAGGCTGATCGGTGCGTAGCCGCGCAACAGCACCGACTGGCTCGCATCGATGGCCACGGCATCGCTGTTGGCACGGGCGCGCTGGGTGGCCGGACGCGAGCTTGGTGCGCTCAGACGTCCGCTCGGGAGGTTCGACTCCAGCGGAGGGGCCCCGTGGCGCAGGACGCGGTAGAGCTTGTGCTTGGAGCTGACCGCGCTGAAATCGCGCTGGACGCTGGAGATGGTCTCGCTCGAGCCGAGGAAGAGATAGCCGCCCGGCGCGAGGGCGTACTGCAGCCGGCGCAGCGCTCGTTCCTGCGCATCGTTGCGGAAATAGATCAGCAGATTGCGGCAGGAGATCAGGTCCATCCGCGTGAACGGCGGGTCTTCGAGCAGGTTGTGCTTGGCGAAGACGATGTTATGACGGATATCGTTCTTGACGACGTAATGGTTCCCGCGCTTGAAGAAGAAGCGCTCGAGCCGCTCCGGCGAGACCTCGGCCGCGATCGACTCCGAGAACATCCCGGCGCTGCCGGTGTCGACGTTGTGCTGCTCGACATCGGTTGCGAAGAGCTTGAAGTCGGGCCAGCGACGCAGTTTATCGAAGGCCTCGGCGAACAGGATCGCGATCGAATAGGCCTCTTCGCCGGTCGAGACGCCCGGTACCCAGGCGCGGATCGGTTGATTCTCCGTGTGCTCCTTGACGATCGGCATGATCACCTTCTCCGCGAGCGCCTCGAAGGCCTCGGTATCGCGGAAGAAATTCGTGACCGGGATCAGCAGCTCACGCCGCAGTGCATGGAGCTCGCTGATGTCGCCGTCGAGCAAGCGGACATAGTTGCCGAGATCCGGCACATGGCGGACCTGCATGCGCCGCTCGACCCGACGCATCACCGTGGCCGGCTTGTAGTCGCGGAAGTTGATCCCGCCTTGGTGGTGCAGCAGATGCAGTGCTTCCTCGAGCGCGCCTTCATGGTCATAGCTGACAGCGGCGCTGGCACGGGGCGGCGTCTGCCGGCTCGGGGCATGGCTGATATGGTCGAGGATGCGCGGGCCGAGCTCCTCGGGCGGCAGGATGGCGTCCACCAGGCCGGTGGCGATGACGCTGCGCGGCATGCCGTCGAACTTGGCCGTTTCCGGGTCTTGCGCGAGCAAGAGTCCGCCGGCGTCGTTGATCGCGACCGCGCCGCGGGTGCCGTCGGAGCCGGTTCCGGAGAGGATGACGCCGATCGCGCGCTGCTTATAGGCGCGTGCGAGCGTGCCGAAGAACAGATCGATCGGCAGCGCGAGACCGCGTGGGCTCTTCGGGCGCAGGTGCAGCTCGCTGCCCGAGACGCTCATCATGCTCGCCGGTGGGATCAGGTAGATGTGATCCGGCTCGATCGTCATCCCGTCCTCGACCGTCGCAACCGGGGTCGACGTATAGCGCCCGAGCAGATTGCCCATCATGCTCTTGTGATCGGGCGAGAGGTGCTGGATGACGACGAAGGCGGCACCGGTCTGCACGGGCAGTGCCTGGAAGAAGCGCTCGAGCGCATCCAATCCGCCCGCCGACGCGCCGACGGCGATCACATAAGGTTCCATGCTTGGGCTCTCTTCGCCGGTCGGGGCGGCCGTGGAGTCTATTGCGGACTGATCAGGCATCGAGGGGCTCGAGTTGGGGTGACAGACACTGCCGTCGCGCCACCATTCTGCACCGGCGCGTGCCGAACCGTTAATTGTCGAATGCTCGGGGGGATGACGGCACTGATCAGGCTCAATAATACGCCGTTTGCCAGTTGACGCCCGTTGGCGCAAAACCCTACCTTGAGCGTGTTATGCAGTGAGGTGCCTCGCCGTGATAGCGAGGTGAAACGGGAAGCCGGTCCAGCGGACACGCGATGCGTCCGTCAGTCCGGCGCTGCCCCCGCAACGGTAGGCGAGTGATCGGCGCGATCGAAAGCCACTGCGGACCGGTTTAACCGGACTGTGGGAAGGCGTCGCTGCCGCGATCCCTGAGAGGCTCCGTGAACCGGAGCGGCTCGGTGATCGGCTCGCAAGCCCGGAGACCGGCCTTCTGCCACACGCTGGGACCGCGGAGGGCGGTGTCCGGTGGCAGTGCGCATTGCTCCCACCCTGCAGTCCGTTGCCGTCGGTGTCCTCAGGCGGGCCTTGAATCGCCCAATGCTTCCGCGGGTGTGCGGAGGCCTGCCAGGACATCTGCTATGCATCACCCCCCATCGTCAAGCGCCTGTCTTTCGAGCGCGCGCTTCCCGCGCGCTCCACTGGCGTTTCCGCTCTCAATCATCGTTGCCGCTGGTCTCGGCGTCAATCCATCGGCCCGGGCGCAGGTGGAGGATGTGACCGAACTGAGCCCCGTGGTGGTGACTGCGGCAAGGACCGCCGAGACCGCCGATGAGACGCTCGCCTCGGTGACGGTGATCGATCGCGCCGAGATCGAGCAGCGCCAATCCAAGACGATGCGTGATGTGCTGCGCGGGCTGCCGGGTGTCGCGCTCTCTAGCTCGGGCGGCGCGGGCGCCAGCACCTCCCTGTATCTGCGCGGCACCGAGTCCGATCATACGCTGGTGCTGATCGATGGCATCAAGGTGGGTTCGGCGACCACGGGCGCCCCCCCTTGGCAGCATATCCCGGTCGAGCAGATCGAGCGCGTTGAGGTCGTGCGCGGGCCGCGCTCGAGTCTCTATGGCTCGGAGGCGATCGGAGGCGTCGTCCAGATCTTTACGCGCCGCGGTCAGCAGGGTCCGTTGACGCCGCGCCTCAGCCTGGGGGCTGGCACCTATAATACGATCCGCGCCAGCGGCGGCCTCTCGGCCAGCACCGAGCGCGGTTGGTTCGATGCGGGCCTCGGCTTCGAGCAGACCCAAGGGTTCAACGCCTGCGATGGCGAGCCCTTCGTCGGCGGTTGTTTCGTCGATCAACCGGACGATGACGGCTATAGCAACAAGAACGGCCGTCTTAGCGGCGGTTGGGATCTCGCCGATTGGCTCGCGGTCGAGGCCAGCTTCATGCGCTCGGAAGGGGAGACCGAATACGACGGGGGCGCCTTCGCCGGGAACCGCGACAAGACCGTGCTGCAGACCGCCCGGCTCAGCGTCGATCTGCAGCCCTTGAAGCTGTGGTCGAGCCGCATCGAGATCGGGCGCAGCTGGGATGATTCCAGGATCGATTTCGATGGGGACTTCATCGATCGATTCGACACCCAGCGCGATCTGCTGGGTTGGCAGAACGATATCGAGGTGGCGCCTGGTCATCAGCTTACGCTCGGGGTCGACTATCAACGCGATCAGATCGCGACCGAGCGTGCCTATGACGACGACGCGCGCGACAACACCGGCTATTTCGCGCAGTATCTCGGGCGTTTCGGGGCACTGGATGCCCAGCTCAGCCTGCGGCAGGACGATAACTCCCAGTTCGGCGATCATGGCACCGGCAGCGCCGCGCTCGGCTATCGTTTCGGCAACGGTCTGCGGCTGTCGGCAAGCTATGGCACCGCCTTTAAGGCGCCGACCTTCAACGAGCTCTACTACCCTAGCTTCGGCAACCCGGACCTGAAGCCAGAGCAGTCGCGCACGGCCGAGGTCGGACTCTCCGGCGGTCATCCCTGGGGGCGCTGGGCGGCCAATCTCTACCAGACCGAGATCGATGAATTGATCGCGACCACCCTGGTCGGGACCCAGTACCTGCCCGAGAATATCGATGAGTCGCGTATCCGCGGACTGGAGCTCTGGACGACCGCCGAGCTCTCCGGCTGGCTGCTGGACGCCAACCTGACCCTGCTCGACCCGCGCAACGAGTCGGATGGCCCGAACGACGGCAATCTGCTGGCACGCCGTCCGGAGCAGACCTTCCGGCTGGATGCCGACCGGCGGTTCGGGCGGATCGGTGTTGGCGGAACGCTGTTCGTCTCCGGACGACGTTTCGATGAGTCTGCCAATCGGGTGCGACTCGATGGCTTCACGCTGCTCGATCTGCGGGCCGATTATGCCTTCAGCGATGCGCTGCGCCTGCAGGCGCGGATCGAGAACCTGCTCGACGAGGACTATGAGACCGTGGCCTATTACAATCAGCCCGGCCGCACGCTGTTCGTGACCTTGCGCTATCAGCCCTGAGCGGCCTGTTTTTCGGCTATGGCCGACCTAATCCAGGCGGAGCGTCGGTTTCTACGATGACGTCCAGGCACCGCAGCGAACAGTCGCCTCTAACGATTGACTCGAGTCGGCATCAAGATGCGGCAAGCGCTTGCACCCTGATCCTCGGCGGGGTGCGTTCCGGCAAGAGTCGGCTAGCCGAGCGGTTGGCGCGGGAGTCCGGCTTACCGGTGACCTATGTCGCCACCGCGACGGCGAGCGATGAGGAGATGGAGGCGCGGATCGCGGCGCATCGGCAGCGGCGGCCGGCGGACTGGATATTGGTCGAGGAGCCGCTGGCGCTACCGGCGGTGCTCGAGTCCCGCTGCCGGCCGGGCCAGTGCGTGCTGGTCGAGTGCCTGACGCTCTGGCTTGCGAATCTGCTCTGGTCCGAGGAGGTCGGGCGCCTGGATCGCGAGCTGGCGGCATTGGATCGACTGCTGCCGGCGCTGCCGGGCCAGGTGCTCTTCGTCGGCAACGAGGTCAATATGGGCGTGATTCCGGTCAATGAGCTGGCGCGCCGCTATGGCGATCTCGCCGGCAGCCTGCATCAGCGCATCGCGGCCCAGGCGCAGCGGGTGGTGCTGACCGTCGCCGGTCTGCCGCTGGTGCTCAAGGGGCCGCCGCTGGCCGATCCTGAATTGATGTGATTGCGATCGAGCGCTGGATTTGCGCGCAGATCGGGGCCAACTCCGACGGCAGAGAACGCCGCAACCGAGCGAGGCCCCGATGAACCAATCGAATCAGAGCGCAGCTGATCAGAGCGAGGCGAATCAGAGCAAAGCTGCCCAGAGCAAAGCAGGGCGAAGCATCGGCGGGACCGGCGCCGACGCGCGCAATCGGCTGGCCGAGACCACGAGCCCTTATCTCCAGCAGCATGCCGAGAATCCGGTGCACTGGTGGCCCTGGTGCGATGAGGCGCTGGCGCTGGCGCGCGCCGAGGACAAGCCGATCCTACTCTCGATCGGCTATTCGGCCTGTCATTGGTGCCATGTGATGGCGCACGAGTCGTTCGAGGATGCCGAGACGGCGGCGCTGATGAATCGGCTCTTCGTCAACATCAAGGTCGACCGCGAGGAGCGGCCGGATCTGGACAAGATCTACCAGACCGCTCACCAACTCTTGGCCCAGCGTACCGGCGGTTGGCCGCTGACCGTGTTCCTGACCCCGGATGATCGGGCCCCTTTCTTCGCCGGCACCTATTTCCCGAAGGCGCGTCGCCACGGCCTGCCGTCGTTCCAGGAGCTGTTGGTCGGCGTCGAGCGGGCCTACCGCGAGCAGCCTCAGGCGATCCGCGAGCAGAACGCTTCGCTGCGCGAGGCCCTGGCGCAGCTCGAGACCCCCGGCGGCGATGCACTCGCCGACCTCTCCGCGCTCGATCAGGCCCGGCGGCAGCTCGCCGGCAGCTTCGACAAGACCCATGGCGGCTTCGGGCGTGCGCCCAAGTTCCCGCATCCGACCAATCTCGAGCTATTGCTGCGCCACTATGCGGCCAGCGCTGCCGCTGGTACTCCGGATCAGCAGGCACGCGAGATGGCCCGATTCACGCTTGAGCGGATGGTCCGCGGCGGGCTGAACGATCAGCTCGGCGGTGGCTTCTGTCGCTATTCGGTCGACGATCAGTGGATGATCCCGCACTTCGAGAAGATGCTCTACGACAACGGGCCGCTGCTCGCGCTCTGCGTCGACGCCTGGCAGCTGACCGGTGATCCGCTGTTCCGCGATGCCGCGCTCGGCACCGCCGACTGGGTGCGGCGGGAGATGCAGGTCGCGGAGGGTGGCTACTGCTCATCGTTGGACGCCGACAGCGAGGGCGAGGAAGGGCGTTTCTATGTCTGGGATCGCGAGCAGGTCGCGGCCGTGCTGAGTGCCGATGAGCTGGCACTGATCAGGCCGCTGTTCGGCCTGGATCAGGCGCCGAACTTCGAGGGGCGCTGGCACCTGCACGGCCATCGCACGCTCGCCGAGGTCGCTGCCGAGCAGGGGCTGTCCGAGGATCAAGCCCAGGTGCGACTTGCCACCGCCAAGGCGAAGCTGCTCGCGGCGCGCGCCGAGCGGGTCCGACCGGGCCGCGACGACAAGGTGTTGACCTCCTGGAACGCGCTGATGATCAAGGGGATGCTGCGCAGCGGTCGACTCCTCGAGCGGGCCGAGGACCTCGACTCGGCCGATCGGGCGCTCGGGTTCATTCGCGAGGCCCTCTGGCGCGACGGCCGGCTGCTGGCGACCTACAAGGACGGTAAGGCGCACCTGAACGCCTATCTCGATGATTACGCCTTCCTGCTCGATGCCTTGCTGGAGCGCTTGCAGACCCGCTTCGATGCTGCGGATCTGGATTGGGCGGTCGCGCTCGCCGAGGTGCTGCTGAGCCAATTCGAGGACGCCGAGCACGGCGGCTTCTTCTTCACCAGCGCCGACCACGAGACCCTGCTGCAGCGCCCGAAGCCGATGGCCGACGAATCGATGCCATCCGGCAACGGCATCGCCGCGCTCAGCCTGCAGCGGCTCGGCCATCTGCTCGGCGAGCCGCGCTACCTTGATGCCGCTGCGCGCACGCTGCGCGCGGCCTCGGAGGCGATCCGGCGCATCCCCTATGCGCACGGCACCTTGCTGATGGCGCTCGATGAGCATCTGCGCCCACCCGAGCTCGTCGTGATCCGCGGTGCTCAGACAGCTGCGTCGGCTGCGTCCGAGAGAGGCTCTGATAAGGGTACCGTTGCGGGCGCCCTTGTGGGCCTCGGGGCGACGGATGCGCTCGACGCCTGGCGCGCCGCAGCGCAGCGCGCCTATGCGCCTCGGCGCCTGGTCTTCGCGATCCCGGCTGCAGCAAGCGAGTTGCCGTCCGCGCTGGCCGCGATGGCGCCCGGCCCCGACATCCGGGCCTATCGCTGCCGCGGCTCCCAGTGCGAGCCGCCGGTGACGAGCCTCGAGGCCCTCGAGTCCAGTCTGAGGAAGCATTGAGGACACCTCCGGGAGCGATCGGCTTGTTCGGGCTCGGGCAGGCTGCTAAGTTGCCGCCCTGCTTCCCTTCCGACCCTGAAACATCCCGCGATAGCGAAGGAGTCTCCCCATGGCCACCAGCCTGCTGGCGCTCATCGATGATGTGGCGACCGTGCTCGATGACGTCTCGGTCCTGGCCAAGGTCGCGGCGCGCAAGACCGCCGGCGTGCTCGGCGATGATCTGGCGCTGAACGCCCAGCAGGTGACCGGGGTGCGCGCCGAGCGCGAGCTGCCGGTGGTCTGGGCGGTGTTCAAGGGCTCGCTGGTCAATAAGCTGATCCTGGTGCCGGCGGCGCTGCTGATCAGCGCGATCGCGCCCTGGCTGATCACGCCGCTGCTGATGGCTGGCGGCCTGTTCCTCTGCTACGAAGGCTTCGAGAAGCTGGCGCACAAGTATCTGCACGACGCCGAGGCCGACGAGGCGCATCACGAGGAGATCACCCAAGCGCTGAACGATCCGACCATCGATCTCAAGACGCTTGAGAAAGACAAGATCCGCGGCGCGGTCCGGACCGATTTCATCCTCTCGGCCGAGATCGTCGCGATCACGCTCGGCACCGTCGCCGGCGCGCCCTTCCTGACCCGGGTGCTGGTGCTGTCCGGGATCGCGCTGCTGATGACCATCGGCGTCTACGGCCTGGTGGCCGGGATCGTCAAGCTCGATGACGCCGGGCTGGCGCTGTCCGAGACCGAGGGCGAGGCCGGAGCGGATCGGGCCAAGCGCGCGCTCGGCCGGCTGATCCTGTTCGTCGCGCCCTACATGATGAAGGCGTTGTCGGTGCTCGGGATGATCGCGATGTTCCTGGTCGGCGGCGGTATCCTGGTGCATGGCGTGCCGGCGCTGCATCATGGCCTGGAGCATCTGGCGCACGGCTTCGGCGGCGCCTTCGAGGCGCTGATGCCGTTGCTCGTGAATGGATTGGTCGGGGTGCTCGCCGGGGCGCTCGCTGTCGCTGCCGTGACCCGCTTTCAGCGCTGGCGCACGGTGTGAATCCGCTGGCGGCCTAAAGGGTTACCGTGAAACAGTACCCTTGTAGTAAGAGGTCCAGCAGGCCGCAATGTGCTGCGCCTCCTGGCGTCGCCCCAATCGACCGCCCCGTTTCATGCTCTGGGGGGGCGCTCCGCCATGAGCGTTACCGTGAATCACGCGGCATTCATTGAGCGATGATCCGTCCCTGTCTGCTCGCTGCGCGCTTCCTGACCCGGGCGCCCTTGCCTGATCCGGGCGCGGCCGATGCGGCGACCCTCGGCCGCTCGGCCCTCTGCTACCCGCTGGTCGGGTTGCTGCTCGGTGGCGGATTGGCCGCCCTCTGGCTCGCGACGACTGCGCTGCCGGGCGGCGCGCCATCGCTAGCAAACGCGGCGCTGCTGCTCGTGGCCTGGACCTGGGGAACGGGCGGATTGCACCTCGATGGGCTCGGCGATTGTGCCGATGCCTGGGTCGGCGGGCTCGGCAGCCGGGAGCGTACGCTCGAGCTGCTCAAGGACCCATTGACCGGCTCGATGGGCGTGGTTGCCATCGTACTGGTGCTGCTGGTCAAGCTCGCCGCGCTCGCGTCGCTGCCTGCCGGACCGGCAGCGGGGCTCATTCTGCTGTTGGCCCCGGCGGTGGCGCGTCTGCAGCTGTTGGTCCTTGCGTTGGCCACGGTCTCGGCCCGGCCCGAGGGCCTCGGCGCCGCGCTGCGCCAAACCCTGCCGCGCCGTGCGGCCCAGGTCGTGGTCGGATTCAGCGTTGCTGCGCTGTTGCTGGGGCTGGCCTTGGCTGGGCTTGGGCTCGCCGGGCTCGTTTCCCTGATGGTCGCCGGTTTGCTGCTGTGGCGCTGGCGCCGGAGCATGTTGGAGCGACTCGGCGGCTTCACGGGCGATACGGCGGGCGCCCTGGTTGAGCTGACCGAGGCCGCCGTCTTGCTGGCGCTGGTCCTGCTCGTGCGCGGCTGATCCGGTTGCTGGCTCGGGACGCTGGCTCGTGCAGGATAGCGAGAATCCCAAGACCGATTGTTGCTGCCCGCCATCGTCGTGAGGTAGGAGCCCGCTTGCGGGCGATCTTCGCCGCCGCGAGCGCGGCCTGGTCGCCCGCAAGTGGGCTCCTACCGCGCTGAAAGTCAGGTGGCAGGAGAATGAGAATCAGGTGCTAGGAGAATGAGAATAGGGCGACCGCGACCTGGCCTTCCCGTTGCCTGGAACAGCCGATATCCTTAGGGACCAGCTCAAGGGAGGAGACGATGACGCTCACCCAAGAAGACATCGATTTCATCAAGACCAACATGGCCGGTTGGCTGGCCGAGCAGAGCCTGGGCAAGCCACCAGCGGTTTACGAGATCGAGCTGCGCGAGCGCATGGCGCGGGTGGAGGAGGAGCTCAAGCATCAGCGTGAGCTGATGCGCGAAGGTTTCGCCCAGATGGAGCGGCGCTTCGAGCAGGTCGACAAGCGCTTCGAGCAGATCGACAAGCGCTTCGAGCAGATCGACAAGCGCTTCGAGCAGGTTGACAAGCGCTTCGAGGAATCGCGGCAGGATATGCTCGGTCGCTTCGAGCAGGTCGATAAACGCTTCGAGGAATCGCGGCAGGACATGTTGGCTCGCTTCGAGCAGGTCGATAAGCGATTCGAAGACCTGCGTCAGGACATGATGATGCGGTTCGATCAAGCCGATAAGCGCTTCGAGGCCCTGACCCGCCGTATCGACCATTTCATGATCTGGTCCTTCGGGATCGTTCTCGGCGTCGGCGGCATCGTCGTCGGTCTGATCAAGTTTTGGAATCCTTGACCCCGTCGAACCGAGACTGTGTCGGGGCAGGCTGTGATCGCCTGTCCCTGTGCGAGGAGTGCGATCTGCTGCAGCGCAATCCGCCGCTGCCGCCGCGCGGGGCCTCGCGCTGCGTGCGCTGCGGATACCGGCTGCATCGTCACCGGCCGGCGAGTCTCGACCGTACCCTGGCCTTGGCGCTGACCGGCATGATCCTGTTCGTCGTTGCCAACAGCTTCCCGTTCCTGTCGTTCGAGATGCAGGGGCAGCGCACCGAGACCACCTTGTTCACTGGCGTGGCCGATCTCGCTGAGCAAGACAAACCGGTGGTCGCCGCGGTGGTCTTCTTCACCGCGATCCTGGCGCCGGGCCTGCAATTGCTGTTGCTCTTGATTGTACTGACCCCGTTGAAGCTCGGGGGTCGGCTGCCACCCGGTTATCCGACGCTGTTCCGCTGGTTCAAGACCATGCTGCCATGGGGCATGATGGACGTGTTCCTGATCGGCATCCTGGTCTCGGTGGTCAAGCTCTCGGAGATGGCGACCATCGTGCCTGGGACCTCGCTGTTCGCGTTCGTCGTGCTGATCTTCGTGCTGGCAGCGGCGCATTCGGCGCTCGACCCGGATATCGTCTGGGAGCGGGTGCCGCTGCCGGCACAGGTGCGTCGAGCCCCGCGTCACGGTGAGCCGGTCCTCGGCTGCGACGTCTGCGAGCTGGTGGTACCGGAACAGGAGGCCGGGCGCGATCGCGACGGTCGCGGCCGCCGACCGCGCCTGCGCTGCCCGCGCTGTCGGGGTGTCTTGCACCGGCGCAAGCCGCGCAGCCTGCAGCGCACCTGGGCGCTGGTGCTGGCGGCGCTGATCTTCTACGTGCCGGCCAACGTCTACCCGGTGATGACCGTGACCAGCCTCGGGCAGACGCAATCGGATACCATCTTCAGCGGCGTGGTGTTCCTGTTCGAGCACGGGATGCTGCCGTTGGCTGCGATCCTGTTCATCGCCAGCATCTTCGTGCCCTTGCTGAAGCTGTTGATCCTGATCTTCCTGCTGCTCTCGGTGCAGCTGGGCTCAGACTGGCGACCGCGCGATCGGACGCGGTTGTATCGGATCACCGAGGCGATCGGCCGCTGGTCGATGGTGGACGTCTACGTGGTGACGATCCTGGTCGCCCTGGTCCATCTCGGGAATCTGGCCAGCATCCAGGCCGAGGCTGGGGCGGTGTTCTTCTGCGCCGTGGTGATCCTCACGATGTTCGCGGCGATGGCGTTCGATCCGCGGCTGATCTGGGATGCCCATGGGTCGGATGCGGTCAGCCGCGCCGAATCGGCGCGCGCGGCCGGCGCCCCAAGCGGCGGGGAGCCGAACGCTGTCCGAGCCTCAAGCTCCGTTGCGAGCGGAGACAGGGCGCATGCCCTCTGAGCCTGGGCCTCCTGAGCCGACGCCGGCGCCGAGCGGCGGTAAGCCGACGCTGCCGGAGGCCGAGGTCGTTCAGCGCGACCGCTTCTCGCTGGTCTGGCTGCTACCGTTGGTCGCGCTGATCGTCGGCGGCTGGCTGGCCTACAAGACCTGGTCGGAACAGGGGCCGACGATCACCATCAGCTTCAAGACCGCATCAGGCCTGCAGGCGGGCAAGACCAAGGTCAAGTTCAAGGATGTCGAGATCGGGCAGGTCACGCGCATCGACGTCACCGATGATCTGGAAGGGGTGCGGGTCACGGCTCAGTTGACCAGCGGCTCCGAGCGCTATCTGACCGAAGAGACCCGTTTCTGGGTCGCGCGACCGCGGGTGACCGCGAGCCGGGTCTCGGGGCTCGAGACCCTGCTCTCGGGCGCCTATATCGCGATCGATCCAGTGATGGAGGGTCGGTCGACCCGTCACTTCAAGGGGCTGTCGGAGCCGCCCGTGATCACGACCGACGAGCCCGGCACCCGCTTTCGGCTGCGCGCGCCGACGCTCGGCTCGTTGAACCTGGGCTCGCCGGTCTACTACCGGCATATCCAGGTCGGCCAGGTGATCAACTATCAGCTCGATGACGACGGTGCCGCAGTGAAGATCGATGTCTTCGTCACCAAGCCGCATGATCGGCTGGTCTATGCCAATACCCGCTTCTGGAATGCGAGCGGCATCGATCTCGACCTCTCGGCGGGCGGGGTGACGCTCAATACCGAATCCCTGGTGTCGATCCTGATCGGCGGGGTCGCCTTCGATACCCCGGACACGCTCGAGACCAAAGGGGCGCGGGCATCTGCGAATCAGTTCTTTCCGCTCTATGCGAGTCGGGCCGCCGCGCACGAGCGCACCTATCCGAACAAGGAGCGCTACCTGATGCTGTTCTCCGGTTCGGTGCGGGGCCTAAGCATTGGCGCGCCGGTGATGCTGCACGGGATTCAGGTTGGCGAGGTGCTGGATATCCAGCTGCGGTTCGATCCGGATCGGCTCGCGTTCTCGATCCCGGTCCTGATCGAGATCGAGCCCGAGCGGATCAGCGTCGATCAGGATGTCGATCAGGTGCTCGCCGGGGACTCGGATGTGCTGAAGAAGCTCATCGCCGCCGGGATGCGCGGGCAATTGAAGACAGGCAGCCTGCTGACCGGTCAGCTCTATGTTGACCTCGACTTCCATCCCGATGCGCCGCCGGCCGAGCTGAGCGAACGGAACGGCTATCGCGTGCTGCCGACGGTGCCGGCCCCGATCTCAGGGACGTCTTGGCCAAGGTGGATGCCTTCCCGCTCGAGCAGATCGGAAGCGAGCTCACCGCCATCCTTGGTAGTATCCGCGAGATCGCCACTGGGCCCGAGCTGAAGCGCGCCATTGCGGATCTGGAACAGACCCTGACCGATCTCAGCGCGCTGGCCGAGCAGCTTGACACCCGGATTGCGCCCGAGATGACGGCGACCTTGACCCAGGCGCGTCGGGCGGTCGAGAACATCAATGGGCTGGTCGGGCCTGATGCGCCACTGAACAATGAGATGGTCCGCACCCTGCGTGATCTGAGTTCGGCGGC
>JAAAOQ010000136.1 GCA_009908845.1 Gammaproteobacteria bacterium | reverse complement strand
CGGTCGTAAACCGCTACCATGTGTTCCCGACCATGGACAACAAGCGGATCGCGGCCCAGATCGAGGTCTCGCGCGAAGGAAGCGATTGGGCGCCGCTGGACTTTCGCTGCGCTCCGGATCAGCCCGATCAGGCGCCAGCATTCGTCGTCCCGCCTCAAACGAGGGTCGACTGGCTGCTCTGGTTCGTTCCAAGCGGGCCAGTATTCCTGGATTGGCTCGAGCGGTTCCTGAATCAACTGCTCACTGGATCGCCGGCGGTGACAGCGCTGTTGCAGCCCCCACCGTTCACCGATGGACTACCCCAGCGGGCACGGGTGCGCGCTTGGCGCGACCGCTTCACGACCGGCGAGGAGCGGGCCGAAAGCGATGAGTGGTGGAGGCGGCAAGCGCTCGGGCCGTTCTACCCGTTTTATTGCTGATGAACCAGCCGCAGCCCGACTCACCCTAGCGCCAAACCTGACGCCAACCCTCGCCAAAACCGGCGCTCTGCCCCATATCGTTCAGTAGGATGCCAATGCAGAGACTCCCAACCAAAGACGATGGTCCTTCCCGACTGGGCAAGGCGATGCTGTTCGCGGCCTGGATCGTTGGGGTCGTGCTGCTCGCGACCCTGTTCCAGAATTACCTCTCCCACAAGCGCAACCCGAACCAGGACCTTGCGCTCCAGGCCGGCCCCAGCGGCGCGCCGCAGGTCGTGTTGCAACAGAACCGCTCCGGCCACTATGTCGCGACCGGGTCCATCAACGGTGAGGAGGTGGTCTTCATGCTGGACACCGGCGCGACGACGGTGTCATTGCCACTCGAGCTCGCCCGTCAGCTCGGATTGCGGCTGCAACCGGGCGGCATGAGCAAGACCGCAAATGGGCTGGTGCGGACCTGGACCACCCGGCTCGACCGCGTCAGCCTGGGCGGGTTGTCCGCCCGCAACCTGCGCGCCACGGTACTGCCGAACTTTCCCGGCGATCAGGTGTTGCTCGGGATGGATTTTCTGAGACGCTTCGAGCTCATCCAGCGCGGCGGCGAGCTGACGATCCGCTTGCCTCGCTGATTCGCAAGCGCCTTGCCGCTCCAGGAGACCAATCCCTAAGATCCGAGCCCCGTCAGGACCCGTTTGGACGCACGCATCCGATCCGCCACAACAGCCAGACGGAGGACCTAAGCTCTCTAGTGCATCGCGTCAGCAATACCGAGACCCTTTTCCTGCCATCTGGCTCTCAGCGCTGTAGGAGCCCGCTTGCGGGCGACCAGGCCGCGCTCGCGGCCGCGAAAATCGCCCGCAAGCGGGCTCCTACCCCACGACCATTGGGGGCAGCGACCATCGGTTTCCGGATTTCCGCTGTCTTGCACTATTAGGGAGCATGAACGGCTGTCGTTTCAGCGACGAGTGAGCGGCAGCTTGGACGCCGTTGACGGCCACAGCCAGACGCCTATTTGTTTGGTGGAGGTACCCGATGAAACAGATCGTCGTCGTCGGCCTCGATGATGGGCATCTCGAGCAGCTACAAGCCCTTCCGGAGGCGCACGAGTATCGATTCCTGCCACTGCTGAGCCAAGACGAGGTCAAACAACCGACGCAAGAACCGGTCGCATGGCTTCTGAAGGAGGGCGTGGAGCAGCTTAGGCAGCAGCAAGGCGAGATCGACGCGGTCATCGGCTACTGGGACTTCCCGGTGAGCACCATCCTGCCGATCCTGCGCCGCGCCATCGACCTACCCGGCCCCTCGCTCGAGGCCGTCCTCGGCTGTGAGCACAAGTATTGGAGTCGGCGTCTTCAGGCTGAGGTAGCGCCCGAGCATGTCCCGCCGTTCTGTGAGGTCGATCCGTTCGCGGATGATCCGCTGGCGCAGGTCATGATCGAGTACCCGTTCTGGCTCAAGCCGGTCAAGGCAGTGCTCTCCAACCTGGGCTTCCGCATCGAGAACGCGGTCGATTTCGACGAGGCCCTGACCCTTATCCGCGGGAACATTCGCCGCTGGGGAGCCCCCTTCAACCTGATCCTGGAACAGGCCGACCTGCCCGAAGGGATCGCCGCCGTCGACGGCTATCGCTGCATCGCCGAGGGCATGATCGCGGCCGAATATCAGGTCACCCAAGAGGGCTGGGCCTGCGAGGGCGAGGTGCAGGTGTACGGCACCATCGATTCGCGCCGGATCGGGCCGACCGGCTCGTCGTTCGAGCGGTATCAATACCCCTCGCAGCTTCCGGAAAGCGCCCAGGCCCGGATGACGGCAATCAGCAGCCGGGTCATCCGCCACATCGGTTACGACAACGGACCGTTCAATATCGAATACTTCTGGCATCCGGAGCGCGACCAGATCTGGCTGCTCGAGATCAATCCGCGCATCTCCAAGTCCCATGCGCCTCTGTTCCAGCTGGTCGATGGTTGCTACCACCACCAGGTGATGATCGACATCGGGCTCGGGCGCCGGCCAGGCTTCACCACCGGGGAGGGGAGCTGCGAGATCGCAGCGAAGTTCATGGTGCGCCGATTCACCGACGAGATCGTCAGCCGGGTACCGAGTGCAGACGAGATCGCCGAGCTCGAAGATGCGATCCCCCACGTCCGGATCGAGATCATGGTCGAGGCGGGAAAGCGGTTGTCGGAGCTGCGCGACCAGGACAGCTACAGCTACGAGGTCGCCGTGATCTTCGTCGGCGGCGACGACGAAGCCGAGCTCAAGGCGAAGTTCGACGACTGCGTCCGGCGGCTTCCGCTCGAGTTTGAGCCTGCCCCGGATCAGCCTCTGCCGGATCAGTCGTCCAAGGGTGCCGCCGAGGCCGATCCTCAAACCGGCGCCGCGTAGTCGGTCTCGACATCGAACTCGATGTCGAACTGCAGGGCGTCGAGCACCTGATCGTACTTATCGAGCAGCTCGGCGCGGTCGCGCCCGCCGATGTAGCTGTTGGCCAGCTCGAAGCTGTAGCTGTCCTGATTGGCGAGCTGGAGCAGATCATCGCCCTTGTTGACCATCACCTGGATGCGGGTGTCGCCCTGGCGCCGGCTCACGCGCTCTAGGACCTCGGGCTTGGGCACGAAGGTGACGCGGCCGGGCTCGAAGGCGCGGGTGAAGAAGTGTGCGGCGACGTTCCACCTGCCCTGGCGACCGAGCGGGGCCGGCTTGCGGCCGAGCGCGAGGTCGACCACCACCGACAGGTGCGAGACGCCGTGGACCTTGAAGAAGAGGTCGGCATGGCTCTGCGAGGCGCGCGGGTTGACCTCGAGCAGCCAGACCTTGTCGTTGGTCTGGTCGTAGAAGAACTCGACGTTGAACGGTCCGTGCGCGAAGCCGAACTGCTGGATCACCAGCCGGGTGACATCCATCATCCGGTGCTGGATCTCGAGCGGCAGGATCGAGGGATACTCGTAGCGCGCGAACGAGGACGAGGTCGCCTCGCGCACGCTGTCGACGACGCCATAGACCACGACCTTGCCGTCGTAGGCATAACCCTCGAGCGTGCATTGCGCCCCGCCGATCGACGACTCGGCGATGAAGCTCTCGGGCATCTCGGTCAGCTCGGGCGGCATCTCATAGGCGCGCATCACCGCCCGGAACGGCTCGGTGATCGCGCCGCCGCGCTCGCGGCAGACCGCCATGATGTCGGCGAACTGACGCGGGCCGTTGATCGCGTAGGCGAGATAGGAGCGGAATGACTTGACCGGCTTGATCCAGAACGGCGGCAGCATCCCGATCTTGGTGTAGGCCTCGTCGTCATGCGGATCGAAGGCGGCGAACGGCGGGATATGCTCCTGCACGACCTTCTGCTGCTCCAGACGCGACCAGTACTTGTGCTCACACTTGAAGATCGGCTCGAGCCCCGATCCGGGCAGCGCGAAGCGCTCGGCGAGCGCCGCAGCGATGATGGTGCCGGGGAAGTCGAAGAAGCTCGCCACACCGGCCGGCCCACCCGGCGCCTCGGCCATGCGCGAGGCCGCGAGCTCGATCAATTCGGTCAAGTCCACATCCGGGTCATCGCGCATCTCGGCCAGCGTCAGGGCCGGACGAAAGTCGAACTCAGCGGCTTGCGGCAAGGTCGCGAGCGTCTGCTGATTGAAGTCGTCGAGGCCGACGAAGAAGACTTGGCGTTTTTGGGTCATTGGGACCTCCTCATGGATTGGGATCGCAGCGCCGGCGCCATCAAACGAGATTCCGCGGCACCTTTTCGTCCCAGCTCGCCGAAAAGATACGCGCCTCGCCCTCATAGGCGTCGAGCGTCGCACGGATCACGAACTCGGTCTCGGTGGAGCTGAGCACCGTGCGGGTCTCGGTGCTGACCGACCAATCCGCGCGGTGGAATCGGCGGATCTGCTCGACGAAGCCGCGCAGCGTGGCATAGTCGTTATTGGCATAGGAATAGGTCTCCCGCACGTCGCGCGTGATCTCGAGCTGGGTCTCGTCGAGCCGGTAGCGGGCGTCGTTGTTCACGACGTTCAGCTCGACCCGGTTCGAGCCCAGGTCCAGATTGACGTTCCAGCGCCGGTCGGCCGGGGCGAGCAGGGTCATCGGCAACGAGCCGGCCATGCGCGGCGGCCCGAACGGCCGCAACGCATCATCCTCTTCGCGCGGCGGCCTCACCGGCAGGATCAGCCGCGAGTGCTCGGGATAGATCGTCAGCCGCGCCGGCCGCGGCGACGGCCAGGCCAGCGGCCAATAGGAGGACGAGACCGCGACCCGGATCGAATGCCCCTCTGGAAAGCGCTGGGCGATGTTGTTGAGCGTGACCGTGACCCGCTGCCGCGCACCGGGCTCCAGCGGCCGCGGGAATTCATGGCTCTCGGCATGGGTCAGGTTGAGGATACCGAAGCTCACCCGTGACGAGCGTCCATCCGGTGCCACATCGCAGAGCCGCACCGCGACCATCGCGACCGGCTGGTCGGCGGCGATGTCGAGCTCGACGACCGGCGCCCCCATGATCTCCATCGCGTCCTTGAGCGGCCAGCTGTCGAACAGCAGCGCACCGCCATCCTCCTGACGCTGGTCCCATGGCAGATCGGTCTCCTCGGCGTATGAGCACCACTTGCCGGCGAACAGCCCGACCGACAACGGCGATTGAATCGTCAGCGGCTCGGCATCCCGCGCGCGCGGGATCAGGCCGGGATTCAGCAATGCGCCAGCGCCAAACCGCCAGGGCTGCTCCTCGATGTGCGGCGATGGCCATTCCTCTTCGGCCACCCAATGCCCAGGGCTCGAGATCGTCAGCGGCGACGAGGGGTCCATCATCCAGGCGCGCAGCCGCGGCTCCGATTCGATCCCGTTCTCGACACCTTTGAGCCAGCGATCCCACCAGGCAAGACATTCGCCGAGGAAATCGATCGCCGGACCGGGTCCGCCGGTATGCGGATACTTGTGCCCCCAGGGTCCAACGATGGCGCGGCGCGGCACCTCGAGATGCTGCATCAGCCGGAACACCGGATTGGTGTAGCCGTCGCGCCAGCCCGAGGCCGCCATCACCGGCACCTCGATCGCGGCGTAGTGCTCGTTCACCGAGCCGGACTTCCAATAGGCATCGCGATGCTGATGCTGGAGCCAGGTCTCGAGCCACAGCCCCGAGCCCTCGAGCCGCTCGCGCCACATCCGGCGCCACTCATCGCCGACGTGCGCCGGATCGGGCGGACAGCTGTTGAAGGCAAACATGTTGCCGGCCCAGGAGAGGTTATCGGTGAGCAGGCAGCCGCCCATGTAATGCACATCATCGGCGTAGCGGTCGTCCGACGAGCAGACCGTGACCACGGCGCCGACCTGCGGCGGGCGCAATGCCGCGAGCTGAAGGCCATTGAAACCGCCCCAGGACAGCCCGAACAGCCCAACCTTGCCGTCCGACCAGGGTTGCTCGCTGATCCAGGCCAGGATGTCCAGGCCATCCTGCATCTCGAGCGGCAGATATTCGTCGGTGAGCACACCTTCGCTGTCGCCCGAGCCGCGCATGTCGACCCGCAGCCCGGCATAGCCGTGGGCGGCGAAGAAGGCGTGGATCTGGTGATCCCGGTTGGCCTTGTTGTCGTTGCGGCGGTAAGGGATGTACTCGAGGATGGTCGGGACCGGCTCGGTCTCGGCCCCCTGCGGCAGCCAGAGCTTCGCCGCCAGCCGCGTCCCGTCCCGCATCGGAATGAACAGCAGGGGCCTGACTTGGACGGGCAGGCCCTGCTGGGTGGCATGAGTGGTATCCGTCTTCACGCTCGCTCCCCTCGCTTCGGCAAAGCCTCCATTATCACTAGAAGCGGCCACCGAACGAACCCAGAAGGAACCGCAGAATCAACCCTGGAGTGTTCCGGGCGCGCTGTCCAGCAAGGCAGAACGGAGCGGCAGCGCGAACCGTTGTCTGATCTGCGAAGCGGTCAAACGCCGCTTCTAAGGGTCCAGATCAAAACGGGCGCTCCACTCGTGCGGGCTTCGAGGTAGCCGTCATAGGATGCGTTCTATCGGAGCGCAGAAGGGCTCGGGCGAGCGAGCCCGAGCCGGCTTGATAAGGCTCGAAGAGCAAGCGATGCGCCCCTCGGCGCATCGCCTCTTTGCTGAGGCGCTGGACTGGATAGCCCGGATGCGCGCCCTGAACGGGGTCACCGCTGGCTGGATGGCTGGATGGCTTGGGGGGCTCGTCAGCTCACCGAGAGCTTGACGCCGCGCTCGCGCGGCTGCCGCTTCGGCAACTCAACCCGCAGGATGCCCTGCTCATAGCTCGCGCTCGCCTCCTCGCTCGTGACCGGTGCTGGAAGCGGTATGGCGCGCTCGAAGCTGCCATAGGCGCACTCGGTGATCTGCCAGCGGCCGCGGGTCTCTTCCTGGCTCACACGCTTCTCGCCGCGGACCACCAGATAGTCGCCGACGACCTCGAGGTCGAAGTCGTCCTTATCCATACCCGGTGTCTCGAGGCGCACGACGATCTTGTCCTCGCCATCGAGCACCTCGCCGGCGAGCACCCCCCAGCCGGTGTTGCGCTCGGCCAGCTCGTTGTGGGCATCCGCATCGGCTTGCATCTCTGTCCCGTGGGTAAAGCGGGTCATCGCCCCGGCAGCGCGGCGGTAGAGCCGCTGCCAGCCGTCGATCAGCGCGTCCCAAGCATGGCTGAACTCATCACGCAGGTGTTGGAATGGAGACATGATCGAAACCTCCTTCTCGGTTGGGATAATTGGCAGTTTGGGTCCTCCATCGCCAATCGACAAGGTGCCCGCAACGCAGTTTCCACAGGCCTTGCGCGCCCATTCAGGGCCAGCTCAGCGACGGTCCAGCGACGGCCCGGCGATGACCCAGCGGTCTGCAGCGACAACGACCGCGGGCGCAATCAAGGCCAATGTCTTTCATCCATGATTGCTTGGAGGGCGAGCCCGTCCCAGGCATCGCCCAATCGTTCGTCATCCAGTGAATCACCATGTCAGCTTCTCACCCCAACAACCCATCCCAGCACGCGACCGAGAGGCCCCGCCCCGAGGCGTCTCCCATCCGAACCGGCCGCCACTCGTGCTGCGTGCTCGGCGTCGGTATCGCTGCCCTGGACATCATCAATCAGGTCGACCGCTACCCGGCCGAGGACGATGAGGTCCGCGCCAGTGCGCAGCGTATCCGCCGCGGCGGCAACTGCGCCAATACCCTGGCGACGCTGAGCGAGCTCGGTCACCGCGGCCGCTGGGTCGGCACCCTCGCCGATGACGGCGCCGCAGACCTGATCCGCAACGACTTGAACGGGCGCGGTATCGGGTTGGACGATGCCAGCATCATCCGCGGCGGCGCAACGCCCACCTCGTACATCACACTAAGCCAAGCGACCGGGAGCCGGACCATCGTCCACTATCGCGACCTGCCCGAGCTGAGCGCAGCCGACTTCGCCCGCGTGGATCTGAACGGAGTCGACTGGGCGCATTTCGAGGGACGCAACCCGGTCGAGGTCGAGCAGATGATCGCCCGCGTCACGACCGAGCGACCCGATGTGCCGATCTCGGTCGAGATCGAGAAACCGCGTCCAGAGATCGAGCGGCTGTTCCAGCTGCCCGATGATCGGCAGACCCTGCTGATCATCTCGCGCGCCTTCGCGGAGCGGCACGGGCGGGTTGAGCCGGAGTCGTTCTTGGAACGTTTCGCGGCACAGAGCCGCGCCAGGCTGTTGCTCCTGCCCTGGGGCGCGGACGGGGCTTACGCGCGCTCTGCCGATGGTGAGCTGTTCTTTGCGCCAGCCCAGCCGCCCGACCGCATCCTCGACACCATTGCTGCCGGCGATGTGTTTAACGCGGCGGCCCTCGACGCGCTCTTGCACAACGCCGGTCCGGCCGCCGTCCTCGAGCAGGCCAATGCCCTCGCCGGCCGCAGCTGCGGTCAGCACGGTATCGACGGACTGCTTTCCAACGCCCCAGAGGTCGCCTGAATTCAGCCGAAACCGTCTCGTTCAAGACAGCGAAAATCCCGAGACCGATTGTCGCTGCCGCCAATGGTCGTGCGGTAGGAGCCCGCTTGCGGGCGATCTTCGCCGCCGCGAGCGCGGCCTGGTCGCCCGCAAGCGGGCTCCTACAGCGATGAGAGCCGGTTGGCAGGCAAAGGCCCTCGGCACTTCTGACGCGATGCACTCGAGGGCGTCCACGAGGGTTGCGAATCGCGCCACCGAAAGAATTACGTATTTTTTCGTGTCACGCGATCTTGACAATCTCGTATGTCATACTAGACTGACACTCGTGGATGTTGAACGGCAGAGGGAACTCCACTAGCACAGCTGGCGCTTGAGTCTGATCAGCTGAGCCGTGCTGGGTCAGAGGTTGTCGCAAGCACAAACGCGACATCAACAAAACACCCTTACGGGAGATTACGTAATGGCTGATGCAAAGAGCCTTTCCGGCCTATCGCCTGAGCAAGCGAAAGAATTCCACGAGCAGTTCAAGATCACCTACACCACGTTCGTCGGCATCGCCGCCGTTGCGCACCTGCTGGTCCTGGCCTGGAAGCCCTGGTTCTGAGATCACCCTATCGGCGAGGTTATCGCTATGTTCGAGAAAGTCTTCAACTACAAGCCGTCTGAGCGCGACTACCTGGTGTGGACCATTGTCCACCCGAGCATTTGGCTGATCCCGATCCTGATCGTGACCCTGCTGATTGCGCTTGCGGTGCATGGGACCGTCCTGCAAGAGGGAAGCAAGTACTACTTCTTAGTAGATGAAGCAGCTCCGGTCGAGACCGCTGCCGCTCCCGCTGCTGCCCCAGCCCCCGCTGCTGCCCCTGCAGCTGCCGAGGCCCCCGCTGCCCCTGCAGAAGCGGCCGCTGAATAAGACCTTTGTTGCCGATCCTGTCGGCAATGAGCATGCCGCCCCGGTTTGAGCGGCTTCATCCCTAGCGTTAACGAAGAGGTCACCTCCCATGACAGGTCTGCCCCCGGATCAAGCGAAAGAGTTCCACGAGCAGTTCAAGATCACCTACACCACGTTCGTCGGCATCGCCGCCCTCGCGCACCTGCTGGTCTTGGCCTGGAAGCCCTGGTTCTAAGGGCACTTTCCCATCCCAGAGACCGTCATCCGAGACAATCCTGATACGAGGTAATGAAAATGGCTGAACAACAAGTCAATCGTCCGCGCAACCCCGAAGACGACTGGAAGATCTGGACCGTCTGCCATCCCGGTATTTGGCTGATGCCGATCCTGTTCGTCGTGCTGCTCATCGCACTGGCCGTCCATAACACCGTTCTCAACAGCCCGGCGTACAACTTCCTCGCTGGCTAAGAATCGAGTCCATTCGGCCTCAGCGCTGCAGGCGCTGCCCTCTGTGACCCGAGGTGCCGACCGATGCGGGCACCTCGGGGTCTTTTTTTCGACCCGCACAAGCCGGCACAGGGGCCTTTCATGCGCACCTGGTCCTCCGCATGAGGATCAGGTGCGCGGGCTCTACTGGTTATTCTCCCAAGCCGACGCCCGCTCAATGCGGGGTATCGCTAGGGGCGCGTGTTCAGGCGCATCCAGCTCCCCCCGACTAATGCGATCCCTGGCGAATGCGATCCTCGATGGACGTACGGGTAAGCGTCAGGTCTGCAAGATTTCGCGCCCGCATCTTCTTCATGACGCTGGCGCGATGAAACTCAGCAGTCCGGACGCTGATGCCGAGCTGCTCGGCGACCATCTGATTGGTGTTGCCAGCCGTAATCCCCTCAAAGACCTCCCGTTCGCGGGGTGTCAATCTCGCGTAACGCTCCAGCAGCACCTCCTGCTCGCGATCGCGCCCACTATCCGGCCCAGCTAGGCTAGCCCTAGCGTCGGCATCACTGAGTGTGCGTTGTACGAGCTCGAGCACCGCTTGGGGGTTCAATGGCTTGCTGAGGAAATCGATGGCGCCGAGCTTCATCGCCCGCACCGCCATCGGGATGTCACCATAAGCGGTGATCATGATGGTCGGGATGCGGATGCCCGACTCCTGCAACCGCTCGAGCAGGATCAAGCCGCTGATGCCCGGTAAGCGCACATCGACGAGCAGACAGGCTGGGCCGCCCTGTTGCAGCCCCCCCGAATTGAGGAAATCCGTCGCATTACTGAACGCCTTGGCTCGTATGGAGACGGATTCAAGCAGCATGCAGAGCGCATCCCGCAAGGCGGGATCGTCGTCAACGATATAGGCGACAGGTTCAGAGTTCATCTCGATCACTGTATAGCCGACGACCCGAGGTCACGGCTTCAAAGAATATCCGCAATCAGTGGTCTATCAGGGGGGGGCAGTTTGTCGGTCATCACAACCGGAACGTCGCAGCCGAGCCTCGTCCTCGGTCGAGACCGGTCGCTTATTCGCGCTCGGACTCCAATCGTTCCACGCTGACGTCGGCCGCGGCCTCGGGCTCAGCCTGAGTCAGCGCTCCGCGCAGGTGTTCGACGAGCTTGCTCGCGCGCTGAACCTGCACCTCGATGCGCTCGAGCGCATCCTGGACCGGCGCGCTCTCGGCGTTTGACTGTTTGACTAGGGTCTTCGTCGCGGCAGCGATACAGCCTGCCGAGCTCAAAGGCTGGGCGAGATCGTGTAGCAGCGACCCGATGAGCGAGGGCTTCACTCGATCGTCGGTTGCAGACGAACCAGGCTGCGTGCCGGCCGAGCCAGCAGCCAGGGGCGGCTGGTTGCTCGGTGTAGCGCGCTGCGCACTGGGTAGCAGGCCAAACCGCTGGCCGGATGGCGGGGCCAAGACCTTGTCGATGACCTCCAACGGCACTGGCTTGACCAGATGCTGCTCAAAGCCGGCCTCTGTCGAGATCTGCCGCACCGCCGCCTCGCCAAGCCCCGTCATCGCGATCAGCCGAACCCGGTCCCACTCCGGTCGGGCCCGGATACGACGCGCCACCTCATGGCCATCGATCTCTGGCATCCCGATGTCTAGGATCACCAGCTCAGCAGGGTCCTCTTCGAGGGCTGCGAGGGCTGATTGTCCGTCGTAGGCGACGCAGGCATCGGCACCCTTGAGCTGTAAGAGGCTCGCCAGACTGTCCGCCGCATCCCGGTTATCGTCGACGACCAGGATGCGGCGCGGCTTGACGGCAAGCGCGTCCTCGCCGGTCCGCCCCCGCCATTCAGAGGGATCATGCATCTCACCCTGCTCCAGAGGCAGGGGCAGCAAGACCCGAATCTCGCTGCCTTGATCCGGACCGGCACTGAAGGCGTCGACGTGACCGCCATGCAGTTCAACGAGCTTCTGCACCAGCGTCAAGCCAATCCCGAGCCCGCCCTGCTGATGGCCTGACGAGGCATCACCTTGGGCAAACATCTCGAAGACATTAGGCAGGATATCGGCTGGGATGCCTTTCCCGCTGTCTTGAACCGATACTTTGACCATCCCATCCGGCTGGACTTGGGCAACGATGCGTATCTCCTGATCCGCCTTAGTGTACTTGATCGCGTTGTTGAGGAGATTACTGAAGATCTGAGCCAGCCGGGTCGGATCGCCATCGATCCAGAGGCCCGTGGCCGGAAGCTCTATCCTGAGCTGCTGCCCGCCTGTCTGCAAGAGCGGGCGAACAAGCTCCACTGCGTTCTCGATCACGGCAGCCAGTGCAACGCGCTCGGGGCGCAGCTCGATCTTGCCGTGGGTAATTCGGGAGACCTCCATCAGATCATCCACCAGCCGCGCCAGGTGGCCGAACTGACGATCCATCATCTCGCGCGCCGAGACCCCGATGGCGGTCCCGCTATCCAGCAAGCGCAGGATCTCGAGCGCATTACGAATCGGGGCAAGCGGATTGCGCAATTCATGCGCCAAGGTCGCAAGGAAGGCATCCTTGCGCCGATCGCTTTCGCGTAGCTCCTGCGCCAACTGCGCAGCCTGCTCGCGCGCGACCAGCGCCTGCGACATCAATTCGAGGGCCTCGGCCCGCGAGGCCGAGAGGGCTTCCTTATGCTCACGTAGCTCCGCGACCAATGCTTGATCCGCCTCGAGCCGGGTCAGGTCCGTTCCAACCAGACAAACCACCGCCTCGCCGGTGCGTGGCAGACGGCTCGCCCAGAGATGCATCGGCACGGCCGCCCCGCTGGACGAAACGAACACGACGCGGTCATCCGCGGTGCCAGCCTGGGAGGTATCGAGCAATCGTTGCAGCCGCTCCACATCTGCCGGCGCAACGAACTCTTCAATCGAGCGCCCAAGCAGGCCGCTGCGGCAGCGCTGGAGCAGCCTGGCAACGCGGTCGTTTGCATAGAGCAGGAGACCATCGGCGGAGACCGCAAGACCGGCCTCGTTCATCGTCTCGACCATGAGCCGATGCAGGTTTTCGGTTTCTGTCAGCGAGAAGACGCGGTCACCCTTGCTGCCGCTGACGATGACAGCATCGACCTCACCCTCGCGAATCGCGCACAGGGCCTCTTGGGCCTCTTTGAGGCGCGCACGTAGCTCCCGGTTCTCGCTTAGCAGATCGTCGTACACTTGCGGCAAGGGTTTTCGAGGTCAGTCTAACGCTCATGGGTGCGCCCCACCCGCGAATGAGACGCTCGCAGCCACTGTTTCGCTGTAAGCAGCCCGAACAGGACGACTGCCATCACGCTCAGGGCAGGCTGCCACCCGGGCGATGAATCCCGCGAGGTCCGCGGTTACCTGCAAGAGCTGCCGATTTCGATAGCGCCGGCGCGTAGTCTGTCAGGCCCTCCAATGCCACAGGCGCCGCATCGCGGACAGCTAGGCCGGACGGTGCATTGACCAGCCGCCTTCTTCCCTCGCGCGTAGGTCGAGCCCAACCAATACCCGGTGCTCATCGGTCATATCACCGATCAACCGTCTCAGGGGCAGCGGCAGCCGCTTGATCAGTGTCGGAGCCGCGATGATCTGATCGCTCTTGGCCAGCGACGGATACTCGTAGATGTCCACGACCTCCAACGAATACTGGCCACGGAGATGCCTCTCACAGAATTCCTTGATCGACTGAATCGCGACAATCGAGCGCGGCGTCAAGCTCGCGACATAGAGTGTCAGCAAGTAGCCTGAGGCATTGGATTGCTCAGTCACCCCGTCATCACCCCATAGGCTGCTCTCGGCCGAACTCAGCCCAAGAGGGTCGGCGTCAGCCTCTGACAGCGGCTTCTGGGTTCTGTTCATGGCAGCCTCCTCGGCGGTGCTCTGTCAGTGACGCTCAAAGAGTCAAGGCTAGGGCCGGTGCGCATCGGGTCCGCTCCCCGCAAGACCGGCCGGACGACGAGACGGCGGATCAGGGTAACGATCTCATCCTGCGAGACGCAGCACAAGCCATCGAGAGTTGCTCAGGGGCCATTCGCTGCCTCGTTGAAACGCGATAGCGTCGTCCAAGCTCGGGTCGCGCTGCAGGTCAGTGGCTCGAAGCCGGCGGACCGGAGTCAGGAGGGCCGCGATCAGGGGCTCGGGTTCGGCTGGCGCCTGTGAACGAGTTCGATCTCCTCGAGCACCTCGTCGCTCAGGGTCAACTCGGTACTGGCGATGTTGCTGTCGAGCTGTTCCAGGGTCGTCGCACCGATAATATTCGATGTGACAAACGGGCGGCTGGTCACGAACGCGAGCGCCATCTGCGCCGGGTCCAGGCCATGGCGCCGTGCAATCAGGCAGTAATCAGCGGTCGCCCGCACCGCCTCCTCGTTCGAATAACGATCGAAGCGGGCGAACAGGGTCAGGCGGGCACCGGCCGGCAGCTGACCCTCGAGATACTTGCCGCTGAGCATGCCGAACGCGAGCGGCGAGTACGCGAGTAGGCCGCACTGCTCGCGGATCACCACCTCGGCCAGGCCGATCTCGAAGCTGCGGTTGAGCAGATTGTACGGGTTCTGGATACTGACCATCCGCGGCAGGCCATGGGTCTCGGCGAGCGACAGCATCCGCATTGTCCCCCAAGGGGTCTCGTTCGAGAGGCCAACATGACGGATCTTGCCGGCCTTCACCAGCTCATCGAGCACCTGCAAGGTCTCGAGCAGCGGCACGCTGTCATCCTGCTCCGACGGGCTATAGCCGAGCTTGCCGAAGAAGTTGGTCTCGCGATCCGGCCAATGCAGCTGGTAGAGGTCGATATAATCGGTCTGCAAGCGCTTGAGGCTGGCGTCCAGTGCGGCCTCGATGTTGGGCCGATCCAGCCGCCGCCCCGGCATCCGCAGATAGTCGACCCAGTCGCCGGGGCCGGCGACCTTGCTGGCGATGACGAGGCGCTCACGGCCGCCGCGCCGGGCAAGCCAGTTGCCCACGTATTGTTCGGTCAGGCCCTGGGTCTCGGCCCGTGGCGGCACCGGATACAGCTCGGCGGTATCGATGAAATTGATCCCGGCGTCTACGGCCCGGTCGAGCTGCGCGAACGCGTCGGACTCGGTGTTTTGCTCGCCGAAGGTCATGGTGCCAAGGCAGAGCTCGCTGACTCGAAGATCGGTCTTTCCCAGGGGGCGCTGGTTCATAATGGCTCCTGCAAGATTGGTGGCGGGACCGATTGATTGAGGTCTCAGGACCTCAACTCTAACTAAAACTGTTTCGCTACGATGTGAAGGACCTTGGCCGCCCCGCTGCGCGGGACAGCCTGCCGCGACCATTCAGCCCCGAACGCATCCATCATGACACTCGATCCCGCCCTTTTCACGCCGGCCGCGACCTGGATCGCTGCGATTCTCTACGCCGCCTGCCTGCTGCTCGCGCTCCGGCTTGCGCCATGGCGGGGCTTACTGCAGGCCAGGCTAACCCATGTCTTCTTTGGGGCCACGGTGGTCTTGCTGTTCCTGTGGCAGATGGAGACACAGGTCCAGCCTGGATTGTCGTATCACCTGCTTGGTCTCACGGCGGCCACGCTGATCTTCGGCTGGTCCTTTGCAGTCATCGCTGCCTCGCTGGCACTGTTCGGGGTCTACCTGAATGCCGGCAACCCCTGGGAGGGCTTCGCGCTGAACGCCCTGGTCTCGGGCGTGCTGCCGATCACCCTGACGCAGATCCTACTGATCCTGATCCGCTGGTATCTGCCCAAGCAATTCTTTGTCTATGTGCTGGTCAACGGCTTCCTCACCGCCGGACTGGTCGGCGTCGCAATGGGCTATATGGCCGCCTGGCTGCTGGTCGGCTCCGGTGCCTACACGATGTCCGAGCTGAGTCAGACGGTGCTGCCGCTGTTCCCATTGCTGTTCCTGCCGGAGGCGATGCTGAACGGTTGGATCATGGTGATCCTGGTTGCCTTCCGGCCCCATTGGGTGTACTCGTTCTCGGACGTGGAATACATCAACGGCAAGTAGTAGGAGCCATGTCCATGAAGTGGATTGGCAAGGTCGTCGGCGGTTTCCTCGGGCTCGCTGCCGGCGGGCCATTCGGGGCGATGTTGGGCACCGCACTCGGCCATGGTGTCGACCGCGGTATCGAAAGGCTGCAGCGCAACGCCCAGCTGCCACCAGGCGACCGCCAACGCATCCAGAGCGCATTCTTCACAGCGACCTTCGCGACCATGGGCCATCTGTCGAAGGCCGACGGCCGGGTCTCGGAGGCCGAGATCGCACTCGCCGAGAACATCATGACGCAGTTGCGGCTATCGCCGGAGATGCGTAGCGCCGCGATCAAGCTCTTTCAGCAGGGCAAGGAGCCGGACTTCGACCTGAACGCCGTCGTCGAGACCTTCCGCCGCGAGTGCCGCGGGCAGCGCGCGCTGATCCAGATGTTCCTCGAGGTCCAGCTCCAGGCCGCCTATGTGGACGGCGAGCCCAACCCCGGCCAGCGGCGGGTCCTGAACCAGATCCGCAGCGGCCTGCGCATCCCCGAGATCCTGTTCCGGCAACTCGAGACCCTGGTGCGGCTGCAGCGCCAGTTCGGCGCCAGTGCCGGAGCCGGAGCCGGCGCTCAGGGGGCCCGGGGCGGTGGCTGGCGGCAGGCCCCATCTCGCGGCCCGAGCCTCAAGGAGGCCTACGCGCTGCTCGGCGTGACACCGAAGGACTCAGACGCGACCGTCAAGCGCGCTTACCGCCGCCTGCTGAGCGAGCATCACCCGGACAAGCTCGTCTCCAAGGGGCTGCCCGAGGAGATGATGAAGATGGCGGCGCAGAAGACCCACGAGATCCGCCGCGCCTATGAGATGATCCAGGAAGCCCGTGCGACCTGACGAGCCCGTACCATTCAAGCCCACCCGGCGCTGCACCTCCGCATGCCTTGGCAGGCTTAGGGGCCTGTCAAACTGACCGCCTGGTCTGCATCGGCCCCACCGCAGCACCGGTTTCGCCGCGAGTACCCGAATGACCGCAATATGACTGCTTCCGCCCCGCCCGACTGCGCCGCCGTCGAGCGCTATCTGCTCGACCTCCAAGACCGTATCAGCGATGCCCTCGCCGAAGAGGACGGTAGCGGCGCCTTTCGCGAGGACGCCTGGGAGCGCCCGGGCGGCGGCGGTGGGCGCAGCCGCATCCTCGAGGACGGAGCCGTCTTCGAGAAGGGCGGCATCAACTTCTCCCATGTCCATGGCGAAACGCTGCCGCCGACCGCTAGCGCCACCCGGCCCGAGCTCGCCGGCCGCAGCTTCCAGGCGATGGGGGTCTCGTTGGTGATGCACCCGAGGAATCCCTATGTGCCGACCTCGCACATGAACGTGCGCTTCTTCATCGCCGAGAAGCCCGACAGTGAGCCGGTCTGGTGGTTCGGCGGCGGTTTCGACCTGACGCCCTACTACGGCTTCGATGACGACGTGCACGACTGGCATCGCGCCGCGCGCGCCGCCTGCGAGGGCTTTGGTGACGCCAATGAGGATGCGGCCGCGCTCCATGCCCGGCTCAAGGCCGCCTGTGACCAGTATTTCTACCTGAAGCACCGCGAGGAGCCGCGCGGGATCGGCGGGCTGTTCTTCGACGACCTCAACGCCTGGGGCTTCGAGCGCAGCTTCGCCTTTATGCGCAGTGTCGCCGAGCAGTATCTACCCGCGTACCAGGCCATCGTCCAACGCCGCAAGGGCACCCCCTACGGCGAGCGCGAGCGCGCCTTCCAGACCTACCGCCGCGGCCGCTACGTCGAGTTCAACCTGGTCTACGACCGCGGCACCTTGTTTGGCCTGCAGTCCGGCGGCCGCACCGAATCGATCCTGATGTCGCTACCGCCGCAGGTCAGCTGGCGCTACGACTGGCGCCCGGAGCCGGGATCAGACGAGGCACGGCTCTACGAGCGCTACCTGGTGCCGCGCGATTGGCTTGCCGTTTCTAAATAGCTTCAATCCAGCCTCTGCCCGGTCAGCATCCGATAGATCTCGAACCCCGCCTCGCGCTCGCGGCAGCGCAGGATCGCGGCCCGCCCCGGCGTGCTCGGGTCCGGTTGGACCTTGACCCCAACCTCCTCGGCCGCCTGCAGGTTCTCATCGCGGAGATCGGCCTCGCCGAAGATCGATATCACATAGCCGCCCGGGATCGGCGGCGGGGGGCTGAACGCCTCGCCATCGACCAGCGCGACCCAGGCCGGGATGAAGTCCGGTCCGTAGAGATCGAAAAAGCCGTTGGACCCGCGCAGATGGGCCTCGATCGGCTTGCCGCCGATCAGCTCGATATTGCAGATGCCGGTGTAGCCGGAGAGGTTGCGCCGCACCCAATCGCTGATCCAGGCCTCAGCGCCCGGGAGATCGGCCCCGATCTCCCAGTAGAGCGGACGCGAGGCATCTTTCTGATCCGAGCCGCGCGTATGTGCGAACCAGCGTGGCTCGCCGTCCTGCACCAGGCAGTCGCTGCTGCTGTGCGTCCCGCTCAGCCGCTCGGACCAATAGCTTCCGGGCTCCATCGGCACCTGGTCGGCGCGCACCGTCCGCGCGCTCAGGCCCATGCCGGCCAGGTTGGTGATGGGCTTCAAAAAGACCTCTGCATCCTCAGCGAGACCGAGGTCCATCGGCGCGACGCCGCAAGGCGCAGCCGTCACGCCGGCATCGAGTGCGAGACGCAGCTTATCGTAGATGTGCCGATGCGCCGGATTCAGCCGCCAGGCGGCAGCATCACTGACGGGGAGCTCAGTGCGCGGCTCAGGCTTGAACAGGTGCTTGCGCTCGGGCAGGACGCCGATAAAGGGCATAAACACTCCTCAGGGTCTAAGCGAGGCAACGGCTGCGAGCGTTTCTTCCTCCAACACGACAGGCCGCCTGAAAATTAGGGAACCTCGCTGCTGCAGAGATCTTGCATCTGCGCGACAAATCAAGCCCGCCCGCGCGGACCGGGGTCATCCGCTGCGGCTCTCGACGCGTCAGGAGGTGGCGCCAGGATGGTGCAGTTACGCCCGGACCGTTTGGCCCGGTACATCGCCTGATCCGCCTCTGCGATCAGCTCGTGCGCGGTCTGTCCCTTGCCCAAGCAGGCAATGCCGATGCTGAGGGTGAGACGGCCCGCCGTTGCGAAATCGAGCTGCTCCACGTGCCTACGGATACGCTCGGCGAGGCACAGCGCATCCTCGCAGCCGGTCTCGGAGCAGAGGATCAGAAACTCCTCTCCACCCCACCGACCGAGCCGGTCATTCTCCCGCAGTATCGGCCCGACCTCGGCCGCGAGCCGCCTCAGCACCCTGTCACCAACCTCATGTCCGTAGCGGTCATTGATCACCTTGAAATGATCGAGATCGAAGAAGAGCAACGAGAGCGGCCGGGCATAACGGTGCCCGCGCTTGACCTCATCGGCGATCAGCCGTTCTAGGGCGCGGCGATTCAGCACGCCGGTCAACCGGTCGGTATAGGCGAGCCGCTCCAGCTCCCGGTTGCTTTCCTCCAAGGCATGGGTGCGCTCGGCGACCTTGGACTCCAGGTCCTCGTTCAGCGCCTGATAGCGCCGCAACAGGTCATGGATCTCCGCATTCGCGTCGCGAAAGCGCATTGCCGCCCGGCCCAGCTCGCCGATCTCGTCATGATGCGGACTGTACAAGCGCACCGGCGCCCTGGAGCCGGCGGTCAGCTCGTTGAAGGTCCGGGTCAGCGCCTGGATTGGGGCCGTGACGCTGCGCGCCATCGTCCGGCCGACCAAGAGCACGACCAGGCTGCCGAGGACGAGCAACAGGATCAGCGCGACCGTGAACCACCCGAGCGCGTGGTCGATCTCGGTATGCGCCTCAGCCAGCGAGGCGTCGAGCTGTTCTTCGAGCGCGTCCGCCATTTCCCGCATCTCATGCGCGTCGGCGGCCATCACGACATTGACCAGGAACAGGTAGCTCCTGGCCCGCTGCAGCAGCGTCGCCCAGGTGTTCTCCATCTCCCCCAGCGCTGTCTCGATCGCGCTCAGCGTCGGCGGCGACACCGAAGCGGACAAGCGCTTGAGATGCTCACGCTCGCACTCGAACTCCGCCGCCAGGCTCGCATAGGGTTTCAGGTCCGCGGTATAGAGCAGGGCATTGGTCGCCTCCTCGACACCGTGCAGATGGCGCTCGAGTGCCCGCGTCTCGGCAACCTCGGCGTCTTCGATCACCTGGTCCTGAATCGCTGGAAGCTCGGACCGCACCAATTCCAGATTGGGCTTGAAGCGATTCTCGATCACCGTCTTCAGCGCGCTGCGCTGGGCAACCGCCTCAGCGAACACCTGATAGAACCGGTCCAGATGCTCAAGCAGCTGCTCGAGCCGCTCTTGCGCGCCGGCGCCGGCGCATTGTCGGACGAGGCAATCGGTCAGCGAGTCGCGCGTTTCGGTGTAGGTCAGCGTCACCTGGTTCGCCGCCGAGGTATGGTTCGAGGCGACGAAGCGGTGTGCGGCGAATTGCATCCCAGCGACGCTGGTGCGGAAGCCGCGCACGGCATTGGCGGCGTCGGCCAGCTGGATCAGCGCATCCGTTTGCATCCGCGCCATCTGCGCCATCCAGGTCGCCCCGACGCCGACCAGCGCCGCGAGCAGCACCGTCAGGTAGACGGTAGCGGTGACCCGCTGGCGCAATGGCAGCCAGCGCACGGCCCAGGATCGGCTGTCGCGTTCAGGCGAGGACAAGCTCGCTCCAGCGCCGCACGCTCTGGTCATAGGTGGACATCACCGTGTTCCAGACCGCGACATGCGAGAACCGGTTGCGGTAGGACCCGCCGCGCCGCGTCTCGCCCGGCTGCGCAACGACCTGTCCGTCCGGACCGGGCAACGGCCGCTCCGCCGGCTGCCCTTCGTACCAGTAGCCCCACTCGTCGGGCTCGAGGAACGGCCGCGAGCGCGCCGGGTTCGAGATGTAATAGCCCTGCTTGGCGATATAGGCACCGGGCCAGCCCGAGAGCCACCAGTTCATATAGGCATAGGCCAGGTCCTGCCGCTCGCCGGTGCAGGCGCGCGATAGACACATCACCCCGTGCCAGGCGCGATAGCCCTCACGCGGCGCGGCATAGAGACAGGGAACCCCAGCGCTGCGGGCCATCGCCGCCCCGGGCGAGAACATGCTCTCGATCCAGACCTCGCCGGAGAACTGCGCCTCCAGCCGCGCCAGCGCGTCATGCGCGGCGTTCGGCGATGCGCCGGCCGCCTGGCCCCGACGCGCGTTGTAGAAACGGTGCACCAGCGCCGGATCGCGGGCGAAACCCTCGGGGGTCGCGACGTCCTCGATGGCGTGCTGGGCCCACAACCCGCCGGCGTCGCGGAAGGTGCCGAGCCCGCTTTCGGCCGAGATTCCGGCGCCAGTCAAAACAACGATCTTTTCCATGCGTCCTCCTTGCTCTACCCATTCATGCTCAAAGGAGAGCCGTATGACCACCCGTATCCTGTTCGTCTGTCTGGGCAACATCTGCCGCTCACCGGCCGCCGAAGGCGTCTTCCGCAACCTTGCGCCTGGATTCGAGATCGACAGCGCGGGAACCGGGGGCTGGCATATCGGCGAACCGCCCTATGCTGCCATGCAACAGGCCGCGCGCGCCCGAGGCCACGACCTGAGCGGACAGCGGGCGCGGCAGTTTCACCCGAGCGATTTCGATGCCTTCGACCTGATCGTCGCAATGGACGAGGCCAATCTGAACACGATCGAATCGATGCGCCCGCCGGGCAATGACACGCCCGTACGCCTGTTCATGGACTATGCGCCCGAAGCGGGGATAGACCATGTGCCCGACCCCTATTTCACCGGAGATTTCGACCAGGCCCTCGATCTGATCGAACAGGCCGCGCGCGGCTTGCGGGCCAAGCTCTGACCGCGGACGCGGCCACGTCTCGGCAAGCTGCGACGCCACCGGCACATGCGAACATGAAATGGGACATGCGGGCTTTTCGGAATTGCCGAAGTCGAGTTTCGGCACCCGAAAAAGTAGCCGCGGCGAGCCGCAAACTTCTTGCCGGAATGCAGGATTTCCCCGCATTCATGAAGGCAAGGAGACGCAGCCATGCCCATCGAATACCTGAAATCCGCCCCCGGACAGCTTCCGCAGACCGCCACCGAGATCACCGACACGGTACAGATCATGCTGGCCCGGCTGAGATCCGGTGGCGCGCAGGTCGCACTGGAATACGCCCGAACGCTGGATGGCTGGAAGGGTGAGATCACCATCGCGTCCGACCGGATCGCAGAGTCGATAGCGCAAGTGCCGCAGGACCTCCGGGACGACATTCGATGGGCCCACGACAACATCAGCCGCTTCGCCGTGGCTCAGCGCGCCACCGCGCAGGACATGGAAGTCGAACTGCGCCCGGGCCTGGTCGCGGGACAGCGCCAGATCCCGCTTTCGTCCGCGGGCTGTTACGTGCCGGGCGGACGATACACCCACATCGCCTCTGCGCTGATGTCCATCGCCACGGCGCGCGAAGCGGGTGTACCCGACATCACCGCGTGCTCGCCGCCCAACGGAGCGCAGGGCATACCCGCGCCGATGCTCTACGCGATGCACCTGGCGGGCGCGACGCGCATCCTTTGCATGGGCGGCGTGCAGGGCGTGGCCGCAATGGCCTTCGGCCTGTTCGGCGCACCGCCGGCCGATATCCTGGTCGGGCCCGGCAATGCCTATGTGGCCGAGGCCAAGCGGCAGCTTTTCGGACCGATCGGCATCGACATGTTCGCGGGCCCGACGGACAGCCTTGTTCTGGCAGACGACACCGCCGATCCCGAGACCGGTGCCATCGACCTTGTCGGGCAGGCCGAGCACGGCGCGACCAGCCCCGTCTGGCTGGCCACCACTCACAGGCGT
>JAAAOQ010000009.1 GCA_009908845.1 Gammaproteobacteria bacterium | reverse complement strand
AATTCTACGATCGGGCGCTCGCGCGCCGGCTCAATGGGCTGATCGACGCGAAGCTCGCCAGCGCGACCGAGATCACGACGGCCGAGATGCAGGCACGCTCGCTGCCGCTGCGGCTGCGCGATGGCTTCGCGCGCTTGCTGATGCCTTATCTGTAGCCGGGACCAGCGATGCGTTCCGCGTGGCCTCATGATCATGCCGAGCGCCCGCCTGCAAGCAGGTGTTTGGTCCCGGCCAATGCGACACCATGGTCCGTTGGGGGATCAGCAAGCCGCTGATCGCTCAGAATCGGGAACCACCCAAAGACCAACCGTGCCGTTGCCAGCATCCGCTTTCGAGACTGAACGAACGCGATTATGCGTTAGTGGCGATCGCTCCTTCAGGAGCAGCCAGCGGCGCCCCGGGCTGTTGGTCCGGCCGGTGTTCTCGTATGCTTTCAGGCCGACTGCCAGAGAATCCCGAGCAAGCGATGATGCTGACACGCCTGGACACCATCACCCTGGAGACGACCGCCCCGATCCAACTGATCGACATCACCGAGGCGTTGCGCCAGCGCTGCGCCGCGAGCGGCGTGCGCGATGGGCTGGTGACACTGCTCTCACGCCACACCACGGCCTCGATCTGTCTCAACGAGCGCGAGACCCAGTTGCAGCGCGATATGGTGACCTTCCTCAAACGCTTGGTGCCGCGCGATGGCGATTACCTGCACAATCTCGCACCGGTCGATGATCGCGATAACGCGCACGCGCATCTGCTGGCATTGTTCACCAATGCATCTGAGACGATCCCGATCGCTGACGGTGAGCTGCTGCTCGGCGGCTGGCAGTCGGTGTTCTTCGTCGAGCTCGATGGGCCGCGCCCCGAGCGCAGTGTGACGCTGCAATTCCTCGGTCAGCCGGAGGCGGGGTGAACGACGATGCAAGCGAGCGAGATCGATGAATTCTTTGTGGATGCGGGTCGCCTCGATGCCGAGGCGCACCTGATCCTCGATTATCGGATCGAGTGCAGCACCGACCCGCGTGTCGCGGCAGCCCATCTGTGCAGCGAGCAATCGACCGCGCAATGGCGCCGGGTCGGGGTCGACGAGGACTATCGTCCCAGGTTCGCAGCGAAGGTGCTGGATCTGGAGGTCGAGACCGAGCTCTCCGGCACGAGCTATCCGCTCGATCCGCCGGTGGACGGCCCGGTCAGCGTCTGCCGGGTGCGCATCGCTCATCCCCATGCGAACTTCGGTCCGCGGATCCCGAATCTGCTGAGCGCCGTGCTCGGTGAGGGCGCCTTCTTCGCCCCCGAAGTGCCGGTGATCAAGCTGCTCGATATCCAGTTCCCCGACGCCTTCCTGGAACATTTCGACGGACCGCAGTTCGGCCTGCAAGGCCTGCGGGAGCTGTGGCAGGTCCGGGAACGGCCGGTCTTCTTCGGTGTCATCAAGCCGAACATCGGGCTCGATCCGGAGCCCTTCGCCGAGCTCGGTAAGCAGGGCTGGCTCGGTGGCCTGGATATCGCCAAGGACGACGAGATGCTGGCCGATCCGGACTGGTCGCCGATCGCTCGCCGCTCGGCATTGCTCGGCGCCGCGCGCAAGGAGGCTGAGCAGCAGACCGGTGAGCCCAAGGTCTATCTCGCCAACATCACCGACGAGGTCGACCGGCTGTTACCGCTGCACGATCTGGTGGTCGCCAACGGCGCCAACGCGGTGATGGTCAACGCGCTGCCAGTTGGCTTGAGCGCGGTGCGGATGCTGCGCAAGCAGGCGCAGGTGCCACTGGTGGCCCATTTTCCATTGATCGCGGCCACGAGCCGGCTGCCGCACTTCGGCGTCCATACCCGGGTCTGGACCAAACTGCAGCGTCTCGCTGGCTACGATGTGGTCATCATGCCGGGCTTCGGCCCGCGGATGATGATGCCCGAGGACGAGGTGCTCGAGTGCATCGCCGCCTGCACGGAGCCGATGGGACCGATCAAACCGGCCCTGCCGGTGCCCGGCGGGAGTGACTCGGCGGTGACGCTACCCGGCGTGCATGAGCGGGTGGGCAGCGCGGATTTCGGCTTCGTTCCGGGACGCGGCGTGTTCGGCCATCCGATGGGACCCACCGGTGGCGCGGCGAGCCTGCGGCAGGCCTGGGAGGCGGTCGCGGCGGGGGTGCCGCTAGCGGAGCACGCGGCGACGCACCCGGAGCTGGAAGCGGCGCTCAAGGCATTCGGGCCGGTCGGTTGAGGTCGGGCCACTAAGCGCCCTCGGGCTGTTCGTCCTCAAGCATGTCTCCGCACAATCTTAAGAGCCCAGCTAACATGACGAATCCAGAGAAGCACGACGGGCCACTGTCGGGATCGAATGGATCGCAGGAGGTCTGGCACGGCGATGCGACCGACAAGGTGAGTACCGAGTCGAGCCGCGCGGTCGCGGCCGTTCGCGCCGTGGACGCCGAGGATGCAACCCTGGACTTCGCTGAGCCCCTCGCCGCCTGGCTGGCCGGTGACGACTGGGTCACGCGCATCCGTCACCTCAAGGAGATGACCGATCAGTACGGGAAGGGTCTCATCAGCGACGTCACCTCGCGGTGCATCGCGATCGACCAGGCGGTACTGGATGCCTGTCAGGCGGGTGCCGACATCACGCAGGTTGTGCTCCTTGGTGCCGGCATGGATACCCGCCCCTACCGCCTTGACCTCCCGCACGTCGCCTGGTTCGAGGTGGACGTGCCTGCCATCTCCCATCTCAAGCGGCAGCGGATTGCGCAGGTCCCGGCTCACCTTCGACCGCACACCGTCGTGCGCACTCGGCGCCTCGAGCAGGTGTCTCTGGACCTGGCTGCGTCGCTCGATCAACTGCGCCCGATGTTGATGGCGCGCGGGTTCGATATGCACGCCCCGGTGCTCTACATCCTAGAGGGTCTCGTGTACTACCTCTCAACACCGGAGAACCGCGACCTGTTCAATCAGCTTCCAGCGGCGCCTGGCTCACAGGCACTGGTGACCTGTATCCCGGCTGCACTGAAGGCGTACGTGAATGACCCCGCGGTGCAGGAGCGGGTGCCGCGCTTCCGCGTCATCGCCCCGTCATGGAAAACGGACCTGGAGACGTTCCGAGAAACCTTGGGTGACCGGTGGAGAATCACCGACGAGGTCAATCTCTTCGACCACGCCGAACGCAACGGCAGGCGCCTCGCGCGGGACCCGGAAATGGACCGCGAGCCACGCACGGTGGCCGAGTCCTATCTGGTGTTGAAAGCCTGCTGAGCCGGTCCAGAGCCTGTTTGCGGGGCGATTGCTTCGGTTGGAGAGCAAGAACGGGTGCCTCAACCGCGTGTAGTCCAGCGCCGCCTGCCCTTACCCCTAGGGCCCCAATTGGGAGGATGGCGTCGCTAACACTTCTGGCGCAGACATTTGTCGCACGACCGCGGTGGGGCTATATCCTGGCGGTCGCAGCAAACAGGGGGTCTATGACCTCGCAGGCAATGTTGAGGAGTGGTGCCGCAACCAGTAAGATGCTCCCACCCAGATCGAGCCCGACGAAGAAGGGTCTCGCGTGTTGCGCGGCGGCTCCTGGCTCGTCAATCGGGTCAACGCGCGCGCGGACTACCGCAACTACAACCATCCGAACCTCCGGGTCGACAACGTCGGCTTTCGGATGTTGTGCGGTGCCCCCATCCGCTGAGCACTGATCTGCTGGTCACTGATCTCTGACATCTGCCCTCTGTACCGCGCGAAGCGCGGTAGCGCCGGTTTTCCGCGTTGTGTACATTTTGAGCGGCTAATCCAACATTCCGCTCACCACACGAACCGCTTGAGCACGTGCTCACGCAGACCCCAACTGTCCGCATAGCGGACGTGGTTGATCCAGCCCTGCACGCTGGCGTCGAACTCGCCGAAGCTGATGTCACCGCGCCGCCAGGCATCGAACCGCAGCGAGAGCCGACGCGTGGCCGCCACCGCCTTGCGCGACTTGAGGCGGCGATCCGTCATCGCTGGAACGGTCGCGATCTGACGTGGATCCTACCCGCGCGATCGTAGGCACCTAAGTCGGTACGGTCGTACGTCCAGATCAGTACCCTGCGGTGCTCGAAGCGCCTGCACTGGTCCTCCCAGAGCTTGATCATGGACAGGTCGGCGAGGCTCTTGCCCGCTGTTGCGGCTTCGGGGAACTCCACGAGCCAATCGGCGAGGTCGGGCGCGGAAGGCAAGGGCGTCGGCGCCCAAGGGGCGTCGCCGCGGAGGGCTAGACCGACCTGCTTGACGAAGCTTTCCGCGCTGGCGCGCCGGACCCGACCGTCGGCGAGTTGGGCGATGTGGCGGCCGGTCTCGTAGACGGCGGCCAGGGGCAACAGCAGGTCCGCGTTGTCGTCGATGAAGTTGCGGAGGGCAGCACGCGCATCATCCCGACGCTGGTTCTTACCGGGGACGTCGAGGACATTGCAGAAGGCGCTGGTGTCGACGATGCAGATGGTCACGACGCCCCGGTCTGTTCGAGCTGCTCCAACCAGTCGAGGGCCTGGGCGCGCTTATCGGCATCGCTGCGGCGATCTTTCAGGTAGCGGTCGATGATGCCCCGGGTCATGAGCTGGCCGAGGGGGCCCTGGGCCACGAGCTCCGGGTAATCCCGGACCTCCGCCAGGCGAATCAGACGGCTGTCGCCTTCCTCCGGGTCGCGGTAGCAGCAGACAACGTCCGGCACGGCAGAGATAGGCAGGGCATCCAGCAGAGCAGGATTATGGGTCGTGAGCAGCACGCGGATGCTGCGCGCTTTTGCGACCCGCTGGATGTTGGCGAGCAGCATGCCCGCGCGGCTGGGATGCACGCCGTTGTCGATCTCCTCGACGATCACTAGGGCCCCTTGGCGTGCGGACAGCAGCGCCGCAGCGATGGCGAGCACGCGCAGCGTGCCGTCGGACAGCAGGCCGGCATCGCAGGGCTGGTCCTGGCCGGCGAATGACTCGTTGAGGACGACCATCACCTCGTTTCGTGGAGTCTCCAGGAACTCGATGCCGCGGATATCTTGCTCCGGCAAGGCTTGGATGAAGTTGAGCACCTCGTCCGTCCGGCCCTGCTCCTTGCACAAGTCGTAGAGCACGCTGGACAGGTTGGTGCCGTCGTCCTTCAGGTTCCTGTCGACGATGAAGCTGTAGCGACGCATGGCGCGGGGGCTCGGGTCCAGAAACAGGATGTCTTCCAGAAACTCGCGATAACGGCCGACGACGCGCGGGATCTCCTTCTGTGCTGTCCTCGTGCTGAAGCGCGCTGGGGTCTCCAGCTGCGTGAAGATGGCCTGCTGATCGCTGCAAGGGATCTGCGGCTTGATGCCGCCCCGGGCAAAGTTGTTGTAGCGAACGGTCACCTCGTGGCTAAAACGACCGGCGGGCTCGTCCAGGACGTACAGCGGTACGGTCGCCGATGAACTGCTGATGCGCTCGTAGATGATGCGCATGCCATCGTTGCCGACCCGCACCTGAATCTCGAAGTCGCCTCCGTTGGGGATGCGCGTACGGCATCGAAAGCCGAAGACATCACCGCCGCTGCCGGTGCGGTCATCCGAAGACGGACGATAGACCAGGTCGCCGATTGTGCCGCGCACCCTTTGGTCCTCTGCCTGCACGGCGCTCATTAGGTCGTCGAGCCGCCGTCCCTCTGCCAGCCAGGACAGGAAGCGGATGCCTTCGATGGCATTGCTCTTGCCAGAGGCGTTGGCGCCGATCAGCAGCGACAGCGGTGCTAGCGGCAGCGTCGCCTCCTTGAAGCTCTTGAAGTTGATCAGCGACAGGCTGTCGATCATGCTTCCCCTTCGCCCTTGGGGCTGATAGACCATAGCGCGCAGGTTGCCGAGCAGGTCAGCTCCGGTGGACAGTAGACGCTCATGACCAAGGGTGTCGTCGTCTGCGACATAACCGTTGGCCGACGCCAGGAGCTGCAACAATGCGTCTCCGGACGTGGAAATTTGCTTCAAGCTCGCGGCAACACGCGAGACTCGGTCTCGGGCCGCTCCGCCGGTGGCCCGGCGATAAGAGGCTACATCGGGCATCTCGCCAGGTCCAGTGCGCTACCCTGCGTCAGGGGCAATCAGACGGATCGCGTCCGTCGCTGGACGTGCATGACGCGCGACCGCGCTTCGCGCGGTCCAGAGGACAGATGTCAGAGACCAGTGACCAGCAGAGCAGTGCTCAGCGGATGGGGGCACCGCACAACACCCGACAGCCGCGGCTGACGTACCGGCCGTACGGACGGAGGTAGAGGCTGAGGCTGCGGTAGTCCGCGCGCACGAAGACCTGATAGAGGTGCCAGGAGCCGCCGCGCAACACGCGAGACCCGGGGCCGCCTTGTGCTACCTGATCGGGGTTGCCGTACTCGTTCAGGCACCACTCCCAGACGTTGCCCGCCAGGTCCAACAGCCCTCCGGTGACGCCCCTTGCGGATAGATTCCGACGGGGCTGGTCTGCCGGAGGCCGTGGGGACCAGCATCGTCAAGTGTTTGAAAGATGTTGGCGTAGCCCGAACGATAATCCTCCCCCCAAGGATAAGCTCTGCTGCCCGTGCCGTGTGCAGCCCGTTCCCATTCCCATTCCGTCGGCGGACGCCGCTCCAGCCCCCGCGCTCTTTGACACCGAGACGGTGGCCGAGCCAGGCGCAGAAGGCCATGCCCCGTACGGTGAATGTTGCCCGAGCGCGCTAGCGGTGAAGTACTCCTGCAGGAGCTGGTGGCGGAATCGGACACCGCTCGTCACCTCCAGAACGGTTGCGTCCTCGGCCCGCCTCAAACCATCCTCGCCGCCGAGCAGCGCTGCTGCCGCATCGCGAGAGAGTACGGTCAGCACGCCGGAGTCTTCGGCCTCCTCGGGATCACGCTCCAGACGCTCGCGCTGCATGCCCCGGGCGACCTTGGCGAGACCCACCAGCAGCCGCTCACCGTCAGCCGTACGCTCCCATTTGCCAGTCTTCGACTGCTTGACGACCAAGTGCTCGCGCGCGAGCAAACGGTCGATGAACCGTGCGAACAGGTCGCCGCGGTTGCGCGGCAGCGCGCCCCCGGCGCGCCAGACCTGGTAGAGCATGTTCAACATGAAGGGATTGGCGGCGAGGCGCAGCAGGCTGCGGGGGTCCTGCACGCATTCGCGCCAGACCCACTGGCCGTTCCAGTCGATGTCCGCGGGGAGATCGTCGTCGCTGGGCGGATCGGCGACGACCCAGAACGCGTCCTCACTGCGCCCGGCGCGCTCCCAGGCCGCGAACACCGCGGCCAAGGTCTCAGCGCCGGCGAGCTGCCAGAACAGGCGCTCCGCGTCTTCGGGCGGCTCACCCCGATCGGTGACCCATTGGTGCAGCGCGGAACGGACCCGCCGTGGCGTCAGAGGCTCCAGCGACAGGGTGTCGAGACCGAGATCCAGCTCGTCCCGATAGTCGTCGCGGCGGCAGGAAACGATGATCTGCGCCTTTCGCAGCGAGTCGTCGGCAGGAGGTCCCCCGGGCCCAGACAACGCCGAGGTCAGTCGATTGATCAGCGCCTTGACGTCCTCGGCCTTCGCTTTGCGCTTTGTGGTGGGAACCTCGTTCAGTCCGTCGAGCAGCAGCACGAGCCGCCCCGTCCGCGTCAGGCCGTTGAGCGCCCAACCGATCTCAGGGATATGTGCTCCGATGAAAGTGTCCAGGGGCTCGTCGCCGGTCCATTCACCGAGCGCAACGAAAAGCGGCAGCGGTGCGGCCGGCGCCGATTGGGCCTTTCTGGCCAGGTCTGCAGCGAGGCGCCGCAGCGTGGTGCTCTTGCCCGCGCCCGGGGCACCGAGCAGGGCGGCGGTTTGCACCTGCGTGAAGGCATCAAGAATGTCCTCGAAGGGGTGTGATTCGCGCTCGACGGTCCGCTGAAGGCACAGCAGGGCGATGTCCGCCTCATCGAGATCGGCGTCCAACGCTTGCTCACCCGTCAGCGCGGGGTTGAGCGCGCCGACCGCCCGCAGTGCGGAGTACTTGCGCGCCTTCGCGCGGATGTCGGCGAGCAGGCGCGCCAGGTAGGCGAGCTCCTCGTCGCGCGTCGGCTGTTCACACGCGCGGTCGAGCAGCGGCGGCAACTCCGCAAAGTCTGGATCGGGTTGACGGCCACGGGCGCCAGCCATGGTCTCGATGAGCACCGACAAGCTGTGGCGGCCCTTTCCAGCGCAGCCATGCCGGAGCAGGGTCTCGACGACGTGGTCGGGAAAGATCTCGACATATCCGGCGTACTCGATCGCGGACCGCGGGTCGCGCTCGCAGCCGCCAAACGCTTGATTGACGATGACCCGGCGGGCGCGCGCATCGTCGTCGCCGAAGAAAGACCGCAGCAGCGTTACCGCGCGGTTGCGAAAACGGTACGCCAACGACATTGTGCCCAGTTTATCCAGCACTCGGGACTGGCGGCCAGGGTTATCGCAGGATGGCTTGCGCCTAGCGCATAGGATGCGCTGACGGACGAGGAAACCGTTCCGCCATCCGCGGCCACCCCGGCGGACCTAGCAGAATTGCGACACCCGTGCGGGCGGACTGCGTATGTCGGCTCTGGGTTCGTAAACCGACCTTGCCAACGGCGTCAGGTGGTTCCGGACTGCCGAGCGAGGAGCGCAGTATGGGACGCGCTCTCCGGCAGTCAGCCTGCTTGTGACCCATGGCCGATAACAGCCTGCTGATCCAACACCGTCGCGCGACCCGGCTCGACGCCGCGCCCGAGCTCGTCGACCCGCGCACGGAGCCGATGGCCGCGCTGCCGCTGATGGGCCGCGTCAGTGCCGGACAGCCGCTCGAGGCCATCGAAGACCCGGAGTGGGTCTCGGTGCCTGAGCGCCTGACCGAGCGCGCACGCTTCGCGCTCAGGGTCCGCGGTGACTCGATGACCGAGGACCAGATCGAGGACGGCGACCTGATCCTGATCGCTCCCCAGGCCAATGCCGCCAACGGCGAGATCGTCGTTGCGCTGATCGACGGCGATGCCGCGACCCTCAAGCGCCTCTACCATGATGGTGACGTGGTGCGGCTGCAGCCTGCCAATGCCGAGATGGCGCCGCTCCGGTTCCCGGTCGAGGCCGTGCAACTGATCGGTGTGGTGACCGCGGTCCTGCGTGAGACGCCTTGAACGCAGGAACCACGCCCCCGGGTCGACCGATGGCGACCGGGTTCGGCTTGACGCGCTCGGTCCTGGAGGCGTTGGCGATGTCGATCAGGTCACGACCTGCGGCTGGCGCGGGCGCAGCAGGCGGCGATTGAGCCGGAGTAGCGTCTCCAGACTCTTCCACTGGACGATCACCAGCGGCAGCATCAGCACGAAGAAGACCGGCGTCAGCGGTGTGACCAGGTCATTGCCGACCAGCCCGAACATGATCCAGAACCAGCCGAATACGAAGAAGGCCACGCCGGGGCAGATCAGGCTGTAGGCGCCGGGGCTGTATTGATCGCCGTGCAGATAGTCGCGGAAGTAGCCGAGGCGGCGCATCACGAAGTAGCCGAGCAGGCCGAACAGGATCTCGAGCGAGAGGATGATCGAGGTCAGCACGAACAGGGTCGGCTCGGAGACGGCAAGATTGAAGCCGTGCTTCAGTCCCATGATCATCCGTACCAAGGTGATGCCGGACAGGGTCAGGATTGGGATCAGGATCCACAGGCTCGGCGAGGCGCTTGCAGTGAGGCCATGGCGGAACATGGCATTGACGCCGACCACCAGCTTGATCAGGCCGAGCAGCGCAGAGAGGCTCAGGAAGAAGATCGCGAAGAACAGGCCGATGGCGTTGATGACCTGGTTCTCACTCATCGCGCCCGGGGCGGCGAAGGCGACTGCGATCATAGCGAAGGCAAAGATCGGCATCATCTGGCCGAGATTGGCGTTGCCGATGAAGTCGAACGAGCCGGTGACCATCACACGGGCAAGATAACGACCATACATGTTGAGCGCCATGGCACCGAGGGCGATCAGCACCAGCAGCACGGCCGGGAACAGGTACTCGGCGATACTCCAGAGTCCCGGGATCGTGGCTGCGCCCACCGCGAACAGCACATTGATGGTCATGGTCAAGGTCAGCGGGATGGCCATGAAGGCGACGTCCTTGTTGCGAGCCTCGATCTGGGCAAGATCGGCGCTGCGCCGCCAACGCCGGTAGCGAACGAGGTTCCAGATCAACAGCCGGATGTGCATCCCGGCCATCGTCAGCATGCCGCCGACGCCGAGCAGGATCAGCGGGCGGACCCAGTCCGGGCCGCTCGCCCAGAGCCCCAGCAGATGGTCTGCGGTGACGACCGGGGTCTCCGGATGCGGCACCAGGAACATGAAGTAGAGGAAGAAGGTGACGGTCAGTCCGCCGGCGCCGAGCGCTGAGAGAAAGTAGAGCGGGTGATAAGGAGGTTGTCCTGTCTCAGTCATGATACTGCTCCGAGTTGAGGATCGATTGGGAGCAGTATGTTAGAGTTTCATAATATACTCATTGATTGTTATCAACGGCTCTTCGGCCGAGGGGTAGCGGATGAAGCCGGGGTTGAAGACCCCGGAGATACATGGGCTGCCTTAGAGGGCGTAACGATCATGAGGGGGCGCCCCCCGGTGAACGAAACGCTCGCTGCGACTGTTTCACGCTAATAAGACGCGCCACCGGGAACCTTTGGCTGTAGGAGCCGGTGCGGGTAAGGCGGCCATTAGGTTGCTTCGCGTATTGATGGGATCGGCTGGCCAGCTGCACCGGGGCCGGCATGCGCGGTCAGTCGCCGCGCCGGCATGGCCTGCTCAGCGCCGTCTTCGAAGAGATAAGGCTCGAGCATCCCGCGCAGATCGACCTGCGCCCGCAGCCGCCGGCAGAGCATGAAGATGCCGGCGAACTTGCGCTGCAGGAACATCGTCGCCGGGTCCGGCATGTGATTGAACATCTTGTCGTTGAACATGTCGCGGCCCTGGGCGAAGACTTGCTCGAACAGGCGCGAGGCGCCGAAATCATAGGGGCCGTCGGTGGTGATGACCTCGCCCGAGCGCATGACCAGGTCGAGCAGGCGGTCGACGTGCTCAGGGGGGTCGTCGGGACCGAGGTAACCCAAGGCCGTGGCGCCCTGTTGCAACGCAGCGCGATCCTCAGCTAACGCTGCCCGCCCCAGTTGCTTGTAGCCCTCGAGTAGGCTGTCGGGCACGGCGCGGGTCGCGCCGAAGTCCAGCAGTACGATGCGGCCGCTCGCGGCATCGTAGAGGAAGTTGCCGAAGTTGGGGTCGGTCTGCACCAGTGCGAACTCGAACAGCTCGCGCAGCATGAGCCGAGACATGAGCTCGGCAACGCGGTTGCGCTCGGCATGGCTGAAGTCAGACGCCGTGAGCTGGTCGATCGAGACGCCTTCGGCGAAGTCCATCGCCAGGATGCGCGGCGTCGAGAGATCGGGATGGACCGCCGGCACGAGGAAATCCGGATCATCGCCGAGGTGCTCCCGGTAGGCGGTCAGCGAGGCGGCTTCGGCCTCGTAGTCGGCCTCCTCGTGCAACTGCTTGCGGGCCTCCTCGAGCATCGGGGTCGGATCGAAGCCCGCAGGCAGCATGCCCATGTTGCGGCTCAGAAAGCCCAGATTGGCGATGTCGCTGTCGATGCTCTCGCGCACGCCCGGAAACTGCACCTTGAGCGCGAGGCGGCGGCCGTCGCGCGTCTCGGCGCGGTGCACCTGGCCGATCGAGGCCGCGGCGATCGGCTCGAACTCGAAGCGATTGAACTGCTTGTTCCAGTCCTTGCCCCATTCGGCGGTGAGCACGCGGTTGAGCTGGCTCAGCGGCATCGGCTCGGCGCGGTCGCGCAGGGTCGCCATGATCTCGGCGGCCTCGGGCGTGAAGACATCGGAGCCGTCCATCGACATCAACTGTCCCATCTTCATCACCGCGCCGCGCATCCGCGCGAGCCGGTTGGTCAGGCGCTCGGTGGCTTGCGGGCTGAGCCGGATGCGCTGGTCGTCGCCCTCACGGGCGCGCGCCATCTCGATCATGCCGCGCACGCCGATGCCAGCGGCGAAATCGGTGGTTGCGCGGCCCAAGTGCCAGAGCCGGTTCAGCCGCCGGCTCGGGACGGCCAAGCCGCGTGTTGATGGTTTGCTCGCCATGGTTTCGGCCTTTCCTCGTGAATTGAACGGATTTTGTCGTATGTGGTCATCGACAATTAACGCACAAGGCTAACAGCGCCCATCCTGGGCTGTAGATGATGGAACGCATTCGCTTTTGCATGTTGATCGGTTGCCGCATTCGGGCGACAACCAGCCACCGAGAGCGGTAGCGTTCCTGCTTGGCCCCATTTGATGGAAGGAGGAAGCGACCGATGAGCACCACGATGGCCGTGCTGTTGAACGGGATTGCACAAGTCGAATACGACCGCAGCAAACCATTGCCGGACTACCAGGGTGCCTATCTCGACAAGATGGACCGGAAGATGGAGGCGGAAGGGATCGATCTCGATGGCAACTGCGTGACCGCGCCCGATCTGGGTCAGAAGGCCCAGTTCATTGCCGGCAACCTTGCCCACGCGATCGTGACCGATAACGAGGCCCAGGTAGCGGCGATGACCACCTGGCTGGCAGTGCGGATGCCGGACCTGCAGCAGGTGAAGCTGCGTGAGGAAGAGGAGGGCTTCGCGATCGAGCTCGACTTCGAGCAGGCCTACGTCAAACAACATCCGGTGCAGATCACCCCGCGGAGCCGCTGACGGCGGCGACCGACTGGCGGCATTGACAACAACCTAACGACCGAGGTGGCCACCATGAGGCAGATCCTTGCACGAACGCCGTTTCGTCTGGGCTTGACGGCGTCGATCATGGCGCTGAGTCTGACGGCCTATGGCGCTGGCGAAGAGGCGCTCCTGAGCGACCTGAGCAATCCGGGCTATCACGCCCAGCCAAGCTGGTTTAAGCACTCGTTCCTCGATATCGCTGAGGACGTCGCCGAGGCGGCCGAGGCCGATAAACGCTTGATCCTCTACTTCTACCAGGATGGCTGTCCCTACTGCGAGAAGCTGCTGCGCGAGAACTTTGGTGATCGCGAGATCGCGAAGACGGCGCGCGACGGCTTCGATGTGGTCGCGCTCAACATCTGGGGGGATCGCGAGGTCACCGATCTCGAAGGCGAGCCGACGACCGAGAAGCGATTTGCCGCCGCGCTCGGCGTGCAGTACACCCCGACCATGCTGCTACTCGATGAGCAAGGCCAGACGGTGCTGCGCATCGATGGCTACTTTCCACCGCATCAGTTCCATCAGGGGCTGCGCTATGTCGCGCTCGAGCGAGAGCAATCGGGCGAGACCTTCCCCGAGTTCTATCGCCGCCAGCAGCCCAAGGAAGCGACGGGAAGATTGCATCAGGAGCCGGGCTTCCTGGTCTCGCCCCTGCGGCTTGCGGACAATCGAGCGGGCTCGGAGCGGCCCTTGGTGGTGATGTTCGAGCAGCCCGTCTGCGCGGCCTGCGATGAATTGCACCTGGACATCTTGGAGCGGGACTCGGTGTCCGAATCCTTGGCCGCCTTTGATGGGGCCGTCGTCGACGCCTTCTCGACCGAGCCGATCCAGACGCCCGATGGCCGCGAGCTCCCGCTGCGCGACTGGTCATCCGAGCTCGGGATCATCTACACGCCGAGCCTGGTGTTCTTCGATGCCGACGGCAGCGAGGTCTTTCGAACCGAGGCCTATCTCAAGGCGTTTCATATCCAGGGTGCGCTGGACTACGTCGCCAGTGGCGCCTATCAGGACCAGCCGAGCTTTCAGCGGTTCCTGCAAGCGCGCACCGAGGCGCTGCATGAGCGCGGCGTCGAGATCGATATGATGGAGTGAGGCCGGGAGACGGCTATCGCTCAGTACGACCAGCGGCCATCGTTGCTGTCCGCTCCGGTTGATCGCTGGTCAAAGAGGCGATGTGCCGAGCGATGAGTCCCGGGGGCCTATGGGCGCTTGTGCTGTTCGGCAGTCAGGCGGGTCGCGACCAGCCTGGGCCATTGCTCGGAGTCACCGTGAAACAATGGCTGCGAGCCTTTCATGCTCCGGGTTGGCGCGTCGTCGCCATGGTCGTTAGGGACTCGGAGCCAGCCCCAACTCGGCGCCAGAAGCTCGGCGCCGGAAGGGTTGGGTAGGCAGCGCCGCTCAGACGCCACGGATGGCTCGATCGATTCGCGCCTTGGCCTTGTTCCAGGCATCGTCTCCAATGCCGATGACGACCGAGCGCTCCATCAGGCCGTAGGCGATCGGGCGCTGCTCCGCCGGAATATCCCTGAGCTTGGCGAGCTTGAACAGCCGCCCCGCGCGCTCGTACTCGAGCGTGTTGACCAGCGCGTAGAGGGTCAGGGCGGCAGCGGACTCCGGCGCCGCCTCGATCGCGGCGACGGTCTGGTCGAGGGCTGTGGTGAGATCGATCATGACAGGCTCAAGGTTGCAGCGCGGTCGTTAGCGGCCGTCCGCAAACGACCTGGATCGGTCTCGCTGACTGGCAGCCAAAACGTCGGAGTCGGCTTTGCATAAACTGCTCAAGTTATAACCATCGCAAACCGATTTTCGGTTTTCCTCGACCGCACCGGGTCGCGTCACGGCGCTCGGGGGACGCCGTGAATCCGTCCCTGGAGGCTTGACGACGGCATCCATGCCGTCGACACCCCCGCGCGCCGTCACCCGACCCTCCGCTCTGCCGTGCCGAGCATTGACGTGCTTTGGATATATGCGTGGTCCAGCGCTTAGCGACTGTCCAGAACTGACCCCCGATTTAGGGGCGACAGGCTGCGGAGGCTTTGGTAAGCAAATCGCGGACAATTCCTTAGGATGAGAGCGACCCCGAAGGGCCGGAGTGTGCCGGGGTCACTCACCGGCGATGGTCATCTTGTCGATCAGCCAAGACCCGGTGGTCGTGCTGCCGCAGAAGTCGTGATCGTTACCGATCTCGACGAGGCCCTTGAACATGTCCTTGAGGTTGCCGGCGATCGTGATCTCTTCGACCGGGTATTGGATGACGCCGTTCTCGACCCAGAATCCGGAGGCCCCGCGCGAGTAGTCGCCGGTGACGTTGTTCACGCCCTGACCCATCAGCTCGGTCACGAACAAGCCGGTATCCAGTGCTTGCAGCATCTGGGCCCGATCCTTGTCCCCCATGCGCAGGCTCAGGTTGCGCACGCCGCCGGCATTGCCGGTCGTGGTCATACCGAGCCGACAGCCCGCGTAGTGGTCGAGCAGGTAGGTCTGCAGGACCCCGTCACGAACGATCGTCTTGGGGGCGGTGGCGACGCCATCGCCGTCGAACGGTGCGCTGGCCAGGCCGCGCGGGCGTAGCGGGTCCTCCTGCACTTGGACGAACACTGGGAACAACGGCTCACCGAGCTGGTCGAGCAGGAAGCTCATCTTTCGATACAGGGCCGATCCGCTGATCGCGCCGCAGAGGTGACGGAGCAGCCCGGCGGCCTGCTCGGCACGAAACAGGACCGGAGCGCGGCGGGTGCCGAGGCGCCGGCCGCCGAGGCGCGCAACGGTGCGCTCGGCGGCGCGGCGCCCGACGCTCTCGGCCGCCTCGAGGTCCTCGGGGGCGCGCGCCGAGGTCCACCAGTAGTCGCGCTGCATCTCATCGCCCGATTTGCCGACGACGGCGACGCTTAGGCCGTGACGGGTGCTGGGATAGCCGCCGACGAAGCCATGGCTGTTGCCGTAGACCTTGAGTCCAGCATGGGTGCTGAGGCTGGCGCCTTCGGAGTTGATGATCCGGTTGTCCTGGGCGCGGGCCGCGTCTTCGCAGTCGGTGGCCAGGCGCACGGCGTCGTCGACGCTGATGCCCCAGGGGTGGTCGAGGTCGAGTGATGGCAGCTCGCGCGCCATCAGCTCGGCCGGTGCCAGCCCAGCGCAGGGGTCCTCCTGGGTATGGCGCGCGATCGTGCAGGCTTGGGCGACCGCGTCCTCGAGCGCCTGCGGGGTCAGGTCCGAGGTGCTGGCCGAGCCCTTGCGCTTGCCGAAGTAGACCGTGACCCCGAGGCCGTGGTCGCGGGTGTGCTCGACGGTCTCGATCTCACCCATCCGCACTGCGACCTCAAGGCCGGTGCTGGCGCTCACGACCGCCTCGGCGGCGGTGGCGCCGCAACGCTTGGCCTCGGAGAGCAGCCGGTCGATGGATTGCTCCAGGCGTTGGAGTTGTTCAGTGGTGTCGGCTGTGGCCAGGTTCGCCATGGCAATGTCCTTGTAGTGAAGAGTGTCGGCGGGAGCGCCCGGTCAATGCCCCAGCCAGGTCGAGGCGGCTCGCGTCTCCAACGGCTGGGGATGATCGAAGACGGGCGCTTCCGCGGCCAGTCGAGAGGCAGGGTTACGATAATCCGGCGTCGAATCCGGGTCCGAACGGGTCGGCCCAGCGTCAAACGGAACCGGTCCGAACCGGAACCAGTTCGACCGACTCAATCGGCCCCGGTGCCGCCGACGGTGAGCCCGTCGACGCGCAGTGTCGGCTGGCCGACGCCGACGGGCACGCTCTGCCCGTCCTTGCCGCAGGTGCCGACGCCCTCGTCGAGCTTGAGGTCGTTACCGACCATGCTGACCCGCGTGAGCACGTCCGGGCCGTTGCCGATCAGCGTGGCCCCTTTGACCGGCTGGCTGATCTTGCCGTTCTCGATCAGGTAGGCCTCGCTGGCCGAGAAGGTGAACTTGCCCGAGGTGATGTCGACCTGGCCGCCGCCGAAATTGGCGGCATAGAGTCCATGCTCGACCGAGGCGATGATCTCGCCCGGGTCATGGTTGCCCGCGCGCATGTAGGTGTTGGTCATCCGCGGCATCGGTAGATGGGCGTAGGACTCGCGCCGGCCGTTGCCGGTGGGCTGCATGCCCATCAGTCGCGCATTGAGCCGATCCTGCATGTAGCCGACCAGCACGCCGTCCTCGATCAAGGTCGTGCAATGACTCTCGGTGCCTTCGTCGTCGATGTTCAGCGAGCCGCGCCGGCCGGGCAGGGTACCGTCGTCGACGACGGTGACGCCTTTGGCCGCGACCCGCTCGTTCAGCCGGCCACTGAAGGCCGAGGTGCCTTTCCGGTTGAAGTCGCCTTCGAGCCCGTGCCCGATCGCCTCGTGCAGCAGCACCCCGGGCCAGCCGGCGCCGAGCACCACGGTCATCGTCCCGGCCGGCGCCGGGCCGGCCTCGAGGTTGACCAATGCCTGCCGCACGGCCTCGCGCGCGAAGCCAAGGGCGCGGTCCTCGGCCAGCATCCAGCCGAGATCCAGCCGCGCGCCGCCGCCGCTGTGCGCCTGCTCGCGGCGACCGTTCTCCTCGGCGACGACGACGACGCTCAAGCGGATCAGGGGGCGTACGTCAGCGTTCAAGCGGCCGTCGTCGGAGACGACCAGAATCGTATCCTGGACTGCGACCAGGCTGACCATGACCTCCTTGACACGGGTGTCCATACCGCGCGCTTCGGCATCAACGCGATGCAGCAGGTCGATCTTGGCCGCATCGTCGAGGCTCTCGATCGGATTCATCGGGTCGTACAGGCGTCGTCGTGCGGGCGCGCCGCCGATATTGACGGGTGCGGCCCCGCCGCCGCGTGCAATGGCGCGTGCGGCATCGGCTGCCTTGGTCAGGGCGCCGAGCTCGAGCTCATCCGAGTAGGCGAAGCCGGTCTTCTCGCCGCTGATCGCTCGCAGACCAGCGCCCTGCTCGATGTTGAAGCTGCCGTCCTTGATGATGCCGTCCTCGAGCATCCAGGACTGGAGACGGCTGCTTTGGAAGTAGACATCCGCGGCATCGATGGCCGGACTGCTGAGCGCGCTGATCAGACGGTCGAGGTCGCTATCGCCAAGGCCGACCGGGGCCAAGATGCTTTGGCGTGCGAGCGCGATGGAATCGGTCATAGGGGTGTGCGTTTTTGCTTTACAAGACGTTGGAGGCATTCGCCTGATGCCTCCGAGGTGGTATGCCCGCGGCCGTTTTTCCAGCCTTGGCTAGCACCGGTGACATCTGGGATGGCGAAGACGCCTTGCGCGCCAGAGCCGCAGGTGTTGCCGACTAGCGGCACTTCATTCGCCGATGCTCGAGCACGGGGAAGGTCTTGCGCAGGAAGGCCTGACGGTCGCGGTCGAGCGTGCAGCAGACCTGCCCGACCCCCCGCGCCACCTCGGCCAGCACGTTGCCCCAGGGGTCGACGACCATGCTGTGCCCATAGGTTTCCCGCCCGCTGAGATGGAAGCCACCCTGGGCAGCGGCAACGACATAGGCGAGGTTCTCGACCGCGCGGGCCCGCACTAGGATCTCCCAGTGGGCCTTTCCGGTTTGAGCCGTGAAGGCGGCCGGCACGGCCAGGATCTCGAGGCCGCTATCGACCATCCGGCGTGCTGTCTCAGGGAACCGCAGGTCATAGCAGATCAAGACCCCCAGCCGTCCGAATGGGGTGTCGACGACTGGGCTCTGCTCCCCGGGAGCAATGGTCGCCGATTCCTGATAGCGCTCGCCGCCGCTTGGCAGTACGGCATCGAACAGGTGCAGTTTGTCGTAACGTGCGACCCGATCGCCCTGGGCGTTGTAGATCAGCGCCGCCGAGCGCACCCGCTCCGGGTCGCCGGTGCGGATCGGCACGGTGCCGCCGACCAGCCAGACCCCATAACGGCGGGCCATCTTCGCGAGAAAACCCTGCAGCTGGCCATTGCCATCGTCTTCGGCAAGACGCAGCAGGTCGCGATCCTGTTGACCCATGAACGCAAAGTTCTCGGGCAGCACGATCAGGCCTGCTCCGGCCTCGGCCGACAGGCCGATCAGGCGCTCGGTTTCGATCAGGTTGGCGGTCGTGTTCGGACCAGAGGCCATCTGGATGGCCGCGACCTTCAGTGCTTCGCTCATGGCATTGGGTCAAGGGTGGCGAGAGCGCCACCGATGACGGTTCCTTGTCTGCTCTGTCGATAGTCGGTAACCATAGCACCCCGAGGGACCCGCTTGTGCGAGCCAGCGCCTCTCCGTCCGGCGCGATCCGGCTTCACCCGCTCAGAACCCCTCGAGGAACGGGTTGTCCGGCTCTGTCCGAGCAGGAGGACGTTCGCGCTGCTGAGCCGATGACGGGCTTGTGTCGTCTGACGCGGACCGCTGCCCGCTCGCCTCGGGGGTGGGGCCCGATTCCGGTTCATCGGGGTCTGGCTCGTTGACAAGCAGATCGCCGACGGCCAGCGCCCCACTGGTGCCGATGCGGGTGATCTCTGGATCGCGCCAAGGGCCTTCAACACGGTACGCGTAACGCCCCAACCGCTCAACGCCGCCATCGGTCACCTTGTCGGCGAGGAAGACGGCAGCACCGAGCACCGGTCCACCGGCGACCGCTCCGGCGATAGCAAGACCGGTACCGATCTTCGGTGTGACCTCGACGCGCTGACCCAGCAGTCCTTCGATCAGATTCGTCTGGCCGGTAATCTGGATGTCGGCCGGGGGAGCCAAGACCTCGAGGGCGCGGATGCGCGCCTCGCCGTTGCGAATCCTGATCTCGCCGCTGATGCTGTCGAAGCTGAAGCCGTCCTCGAACACATCGCTGAAGTCCAGGCTGAGCCGCCGCCGCAGTGCGCTTGTGTTCAGGATGCCCAGCATCCGCCCGACCCCGGGCTCCATCTCGAGCATCCGTCCAGCACCGATCTCGAGACGCAAGCGCCCGCGGGCACTGGCGAGGGATAGGTCAGACGGCCCTCCGGGCCAGGCAAGATCGACTGACAGTGTGCCCGGGGCACCGCTCAATGCGCTGTAGAACCCGCTCTCGCGCAGCAGTTCACCGACGGCGTCGCTCTGCGCCTCGATCTCGACCGCCATCTCGACGAAATCGGTCGCATCGGCCAGCCATTGACCGTTTCCGCTGGCCTGCACATGCGGACCCTGGAGACTCAGCTCGGTAAAGCGCAGTCCATCAGGCTGGGGTGCGGCCAGAATGCGAAGGCGCCCCAGCAGATCATCGCCGTAGTGCAGCCGTTCGATCTCGAGATCCCAGCCGCCCAGTTGGCTTGGGTCCGCTGCCGAGATCGATGCGCGCCGCGCGCTCTCCTCGGCCTGGTCCTCGGCGAGCGGTGCAATATCCAGTCTCTCGAGCCGGGCCTGGATCGGCTCGCGGCGACTTGGAGGCGGCAGACGGATGCGGCCGCTGCCGGTCTGGTCGGTGCTGAGCTCCACAGCCCAGGCGTCTTCGGGCTCAGGCGTGATCAACGCGTCCAGCCCATTCAGCTGCCAGGCTCCGAAACGGAGCTCGGCGACCTGGAGCTGGACGGGCAGCAGCTCGAGCGCCATCGTGCCGGAGCTGTCACGGGACGAGTCCGGCTTGGTCTGAGCGGACCATCTCAACCAAGGGTCGAGGTCCAGCTGCTCGAGCCGACCGCCTACGCGGAGATGGTCGGGTGGCGGTAGCGCTGATGGAAGCCGGTCAAGGCCGACCGCGGCGCGTCGAACCCGGATCTCGCCCTGTTCCGCCTGGCTAAGCTCGAGCAGTGCACCAAGGGCCCCGTAGCGGAGGTTGACCGACAGCGGCCACTGCGCCTGATAGCGTCCGCTGAGCTGGAAGCGGCGGTCTTCAGCAGCGGATTTGCCGAAGGGTGCCGGCGTTTCGACCGCAAGCCCGCGCAGGTTCGAGGTCAGATCGAAGTCGATCGGCGGGTCCGGCTGAACCGCATCGCGGTTGCTCAGTGAGAGTAGGAGACGCCAATCGAGCTCGCCGTCGACGAGGCGGGAGAGCGCCCTGGGTGCTGCCTCCGCGAGCCTTGCCACCGAGGTCCGGCCGCTGAGACCGATCTCGGTGCGCGCCTCGGGCGTGCCGGTGGCGCGGGTCTCGACGTCGACCTCGATCGACTGTTTACCAAGATCCGCGCTGATCGATTCGGCCATGATTCCGTCCGGGTCGAACCGCAGCTGGCCGTTGATCTCGGTGAAGCGCCATTCGCTGCCCTTGATCCGCAGGCTCGGCTCGCCGTCGCTCATGGTCAGTTCGCCCGCGTAACGGAACGGCAGGCCGCGCGTCAGCGGAACGCCGAGGTCGAGCCGGAGCGCGCTGCGTCCGTCGACCTCGACCGCTGAGGCGAGACCGCCAAGCTGGTCTGCCAGGGGCGTCGTCGAGAGCACGTGCAGCCCGTCCGCGAGCGGTCCCTGGCCCTGCGCAGTGATCTCCAGATGGCGCGGCTGCCAAAGGTTGGCCAGGCTGGCTCGGCCCGATTCCACCCGGGTATTGAGGATCGACGCACTCGGTACCTCGATCTCGAGACGCCGGTTCTCGAAGCGCACAGTGGCGGCAATGTCGCGCAACGGCGGCCAGCCGCGCCTGTGCCGCGGTGCGGCGCTGCGCAGGCCCGTCGTGCTGGTGGGTCTGGGTGCTCCGACACCGTAGTCGAGCGTGCCGTCGACGGCGCGCAGCACCAGCAGGAAACGGCCCTGGTTGTCGTCGAACGGGAATTGATCGAGCGCGCCGCGCAGCAGCAGGTCGCCGGACTCGACCCGGCCGGCCACGATCGCTCGCTGCAGCCAGTCCTCGAGCCGGTCATCCATGATCCCGGCCGGAAGCCATTGGCCCAGCCCGCCGATCCGGCCGTTCCGGAGATGGGTCTGCAGATTCAAGAACGGACTGGCGCCGGATGGATGGGCGCACAGGCTCAAGCGGGTCAGTGTCTCGACGTTGGCGGTATCGGCGCGCAGCGCGGGGGTCCAGAGATGGATCGATCCGGCCGGCATCAGACGCCAGGCGAGGTTGCCGCGAAGCTGCGTGAAGCGATGCGCCTGCGCGAAGAAGGGCCGCAAGTCGAGCTCGACGTCGGCGGCATCGATCTCGGCCCGGCCGCCGTTGGGGCCGAGCTCGGCGCTGAGATCGAGTCCTGCGAAAGGGGGAGTCCCGCCACCGGGATTGACGCGAAGATCCTTGAGCTCGCCACGGAGGCGCCAGTCGACGACCGCTGGCAAGCCGAGCTCGGTGCCGGGACTGCCGCCGTCAGCCGGCGCGTTGTTCGCCGCCGATCCTGTCGGCGAAAGGCCGAGATGGAAGGCGAGGCGGCGCGCCTGACCGCTGACGCCCGCGGTCACAAGCGACGCGACCGGCTCCGGCAGCTGCGGCGTGATCAGTGCCAGGATCTCGGCGACCGGCTGCAGCGGTACCGCGCTGACTGCGGCGAACAGGCTTGGGTGCGGGTTGGTGACGTTTGCCGAGGGACTCGGTCTGCGCTGATAGCGCACCTGTGCCATATTGGCGGCCCCATCTTCATCGGTGCCGGGCCACCGCAGATCCTGGATATCGAGCTGCCAGCCATCCTGGTCGCGCCGCCAGCGAGCCAAGCCAGACAGCTCGCCGAGGCGATGGCGGTGTTGGCCGGCATCTGCCGCCACTGTCAAATCGCTGACCGCGATCCGGGATAGCGATCCTTGTAGCTGACCCTCAACGAGCCGGTTCCAGCTCTCCAGCTGGAAGGTCGATGACGCTAGGCTCAATAATCCTCTGCTCGGCGCGTCGATACGCTCTGAGCCAAGGTCCAGGGCGTCTGGGCTCACTGCGGCCCGCCCCGATGCGCCTGGGCCCGATGCGCCTGAGTCGAGTCTGCTTGTATCCTGGCCGCCAGTCTCGGGGGCTGCCGTGACCCGGTCGGCTCCGATCGGTCTGCTGGCGCCTGCCGCTGCTGCGGTCGGACCAAGGCCATATGCGCCGATGTCGGTCCCGAGCCAACCGAGGTAGATGCGGCCGGACCATTGCGCCGGCTTTGCGGCCGGTCCCTCGAGAGCGCCAAGGACCTGTATCTCGCCGGTGGGATCGACATCCGGACGGAC
>JAAAOQ010000011.1 GCA_009908845.1 Gammaproteobacteria bacterium | reverse complement strand
CTTTTCTAGGCCAGTAGCTCAATTGGCAGAGCAGCGGTCTCCAAAACCGCAGGTTGGGGGTTCGAGTCCCTCCTGGCCTGCCAAACATGCACCGTCAGGGTGCCCGATACGCATATGAATGCACGAGCCGAGGCCGCTTCGTCCGGTCTGGATACGGCCAAGCTCGCCGTCGCTATTCTCCTGTTGGTTGGCGGCATCTGGGCCTTCTATTTCTTCGCTGGTTACTCGGTGCTGCTGCGCACCCTCGGGCTGCTCGTCATCGCGGGCGGTGCTGCGGCGCTTGCGTTGACCTCGGCTCAAGGGCGCAAGCTCTGGCGTTTCGCGCTCGATTCGCGCATGGAGGTGCGGAAGGTCGTGTGGCCGACCCGCCAGGAGACGATCCAGACCACACTGATCGTCATCGTGATGGTACTGATCCTGGGTCTGATCCTGTGGCTATTCGACACCATCCTGCGCACGATCTTCAACCTGCTCGTCGGGCATGGCGGCTGATCCTATGGCCAAACGTTGGTACGTAATTCATGCCTTCTCGGGGTTCGAGGGACATGTTGCCAAATCGCTGCGCGAGCGGGCTGCCCGCGCCGGGATGGAGGATGCCTTCGGCGAGATCCTGGTTCCCACCGAGGAGGTGGTCGAGATCCGCAATGGACAGCAGCGCAAGAGTGAGCGCAAGTTCTTCCCGGGCTATGTCTTCGTCAACATGGAGATGACCGACGAGACCTGGCACCTGGTCAAGGATGTTCCGCGGGTGATGGGCTTTATCGGCGGTAAGGGCGATCGTCCTGCGCCGATCCCGGATGCCCAGGCGGATGCGATCCGTCAGCGGATGCAGGACGGCGTCGAGAAGCCGCGCCCAAAGGTGCTCTACGAGCCAGGCGAAGTCGTTCGCGTCACCGACGGGCCGTTCACCGATTTCAATGGTGTGGTTGAAGAGGTCGATTACGACAAGAGCCGGGTCAAGGTCTCGGTGTCGATCTTCGGCCGCTCGACGCCGGTCGATCTCGAGTTCAGTCAGGTCGAGAAGGGTTGAGCTGAACGAACGTTCTTGCCGTCTGGCTACCTCCGGGATCGCCAGGCGGCCACGTCCACGGTCGCCGACAGCGCGGCCTCTCATCGGGGAGCTGGTCGATCGATCAGCGTCTGCACCCATAGGAGCGTCATACGATGGCGAAGAAAGTTACCGCCTATATCAAGTTACAGGTCAAGGCCGGCGAGGCCAATCCGAGCCCTCCGGTCGGTCCGGCGCTGGGCCAGCACGGCGTCAACATCATGGAGTTCTGTAAGGCCTTCAACGCGAAGACCCAGGAGCTCGAAAAGGGGCTGCCGACGCCGGTCGTGATCACGGTCTACTCGGACCGCAGCTTCACCTTCATCACTAAGACCCCGCCAGCGTCGATCCTGCTGAAGAAGGCGGCAGGCATCAACAAGGGTAGCAGCACCCCGAATACTGCCTCGGTGGGGACCGTCACGCGCGAGCAGATCGAAGAGATCGCGAATACCAAGATGCCGGATCTGAATGCGGCTGACTTGGAAGGCGCTGTGCGGACCATCGCCGGCAGTGCAAGGGCAATGGGTCTCAAGGTGGAGGGTCTGGCGTAATGGCGAAGCAAACCAAGCGCACAGCAGCGATCCGCGAGCGCGTCGAGCGTGGGCGGGCCTACGGCGCCGAGGAGGCATTCGAGCTGCTCAAGTCGCTGTCGACGGTCAAGTTCGTCGAGAACATCGATGTCTCCGTGAATCTGGGCGTCGACCCGCGCAAATCGGATCAGGTCGTCCGCGGTTCCACGGTGCTTCCGCACGGAATCGGAAAGCAGGTCCGGGTTGCGGTCTTCACGCAGGCCGCGAATGCCGAGGCGGCCAACGAGGCCGGCGCCGACCGGGTCGGCATGGAAGACCTGGCCGAAGAGATGAAGGGCGGCAACCTGGACTATGACGTCGTGATCGCCTCACCGGACGCGATGCGGGTTGTCGGTCAGCTCGGAAAGCTGCTCGGCCCGCGCGGTCTGATGCCGAACCCGAAGGTTGGCACCGTCACGCCCAATGTCGCTGAGGCGGTCCAGAACGCGAAAGCGGGGCAGGTCCGTTACCGGACCGACAAGGCGGGGATCATCCACTGCCCACTCGGCAAGCTGGACTTCGATGCGGTCAAGCTGCGCGAGAATCTCGAGGCGCTGCTCGCGAATCTGCAGAAGGCGAAGCCAAGCGCCGCCAAGGGCGTCTACATGAAGAAGGTCACGGTCTCGTCGACGATGGGGCCAGGGCTGACAGTCGATCACAGCGCGCTGGCGTTCTGATCGCTTCGATTCACAGTTCTGTCGGCCCGCATGCAGCAGCGGGCCGGCGGTCCTACGATCTTTGGGGCAGTGGCCGATGCGCCGCAGTCCGTCAAAGACCGCAGGTGTCGCGCCGCACGGCTGGAGCCCTGTGGCGCGGCTTAATCGATGCCTGCGCAGATGGTGTCCCGAGCCGCGAATGCTGGCGACGGTACACATAAGCCGATCGGTCTGCCGTTATGGAAGGTGGCACTGATCTTCTGGGTAGACGCTGAGTCTTACCCGAACTCGATCAGGAGGTGACGTCTGTGGCACTGACCTTTGCCCAGAAAGAACGTATCGTCGCCGAGGTCGCTGAGGTCGCTCAGACCGCACACTCGGCGGTCGGCGCCGATTACCGGGGGCTGTCCGTCGATGAGCTGACCAAGCTGCGTGTCGAGGCACGCAAGGCCGGCGTCTATGTACGGGTGGTGAAGAACACGCTGGCCAAGCGCGCGCTGGCCGGTACCGACTTCGAGTGCATGGATGATGCGCTGACCGGGCCGCTCATCCTCGCCTTCGGTCAGTCGGACCCCGGCTCCGCCGGCCGTATCGCCGAGAGCTTTGCGAAGGACCATAAACAGTTCCAGGTTCGGATGATCGCCCTCGGCGGTCAGCTTCTGGATGGGTCCGAGCTCAGCAAGCTGGCGAAGATGCCGACCTACGACGAGGCGGTCAGTCAGCTGATGTCGGTCATGCAGGCACCGGTACAGAAGCTGGCGACGACGCTCAACGAGGTGCCAAGCAAGCTTGCGCGTACCCTCAGCGCAGTCCGCGACGCGAAAGAGGCCGCTTGATGCCCAAATGGCCTACCCCTAGGCCATCGCGCCCGCTGTCAACTATTGCAACGAATCGATTCAATCGGAGATTAGCCCGTGGCTGTTTCTAAAGACGAGATCCTGGAAGCCATCGCCAATATGACCGTGATGGAGGTCGTCGACCTCATCAGCGCGATGGAAGAGAAGTTTGGCGTGACCGCGGCCGCTGCCGTCGCTGCCGCTCCCGCTGCCGGCGGTGCCGCCGAGGCCGAGCCGGCCGAGGAGCAAACGGAATTCGACGTGGTGTTGACCTCGTTCGGCTCGAACAAGGTTGCGGTAATCAAGGCCGTTCGTGGTCTGACTGGCCTCGGTCTGAAGGAGGCAAAGGATGCGGTCGAGGGTGCTCCGACCGCCCTCAAAGAAGGTGTCTCGAAGGAAGACGCCGAGGCGGCCAAGAAGGAGCTCGAAGAGGCGGGTGCGTCGGTCGAGATCAAATAACGCCATCCTTGCGTCCTGCTCGACAAGCTGGGATCGAACAAGGCTGGCGGCTTCAGGCCGCCGGCCTTTTGCCGTTTCCGGCGATCAGTAACGGTGCGGATGCTGCAGGGACTGCGGCATCCACTCGCGGCTTCGGGTTTAACAGCTCGGCGCCGCTCGGCTGATCGGCACTGGCGGTAGCGAAACCCCGGGCCGCATCGGACGATGCGGCCCGGGGTGTCCGCCGGATCAGCCGCCGCTCGCACGGCGGATATTTGTAGGTTACTCAAAGACCCATTACGAGGGAAGGCAGCATGCCCTATTCGTTTACCGAAAAGAAGCGCATCCGCAAGAACTTCGGCAAGCGCCCGACGATCATGGAGGTGCCGTTCCTGCTGGCGACTCAGATCGACTCCTATCGCGATTTCCTGCAGCTCGACAAGGGGCCGAAGGAGCGCGACGAGGTTGGTCTGCACGCGGCGTTTCGGACCGTGCTGCCCATCGAGAGCTATTCCGGCAACGCCGTGCTGGAGTACGTCAGTTATCGCCTCGGCGAGCCCGCCTTCGACGTCCGTGAGTGCCACCTGCGGGGCGCAACCTACGCGGCGCCGCTGCGCGTGCTGCTGCGCCTGGTGATCTATGACAAGGATGCGCCGGCCGGCTCCAAGGTGGTCAAGGATGTGCGCGAGCAGGAGGTCTACATGGGCGACCTGCCGCTGATGACCGAGACCGGCACCTTCATCATCAACGGCACCGAGCGCGTCATCGTCTCGCAGCTGCACCGCTCGCCCGGCGTCTTCTTCGACCACGACAAGGGCAAGACCCACTCGTCTGGCAAGCTGCTGTTCTCGGCGCGGGTGATCCCGTACCGCGGCTCGTGGCTCGATTTCGAGTTCGATCCGAAGGACAACGTCTATGTTCGTATCGACCGCCGTCGCAAGCTGCCGGCGACGGTCCTTCTACGCGCGCTCGGCTATAGCGTCGACGACATCCTGGCGCTGTTCTTCGAGACCGACACCTTCCACCTCGGCGATCAGCTCGAGCTGGACCTGGTTCCGGAGCGCCTGCGCGGCGAGACCGTCAACTTCGAGGTCAAGATTGGCGAGGAGGTCCTGGTTGAGGCCGGTCGCCGCGTCACCGCGAAGCACATCCGTGCGCTGCAGAAGGCCGGCGTTGAGCGCCTCGCGGTGCCGGACGAGTTCCTGGTCGGCCGTACCCTAGCGCGCTCGCAGATCGA
>JAAAOQ010000157.1 GCA_009908845.1 Gammaproteobacteria bacterium | reverse complement strand
TTGAAACGACCATCAAGCATCCAGATTCTATTTACATCGTAGGCGTGTCAAAAACTAGCAAAATCAAGCGCGTAGAGCAAGGTAACAAAGTAGTAGTAACGATGAAACAATTCCTGCGCAAACTGTGGAAGAGTGAGAAGGGTGCTGAGATCGTCGAGTGGGTGATCGTGGCCGCTGTACTGGTCGGGGTTGCACTTGCAGCGTACCAGTTTCTAGGCAATAGCATTAATGATGCAGTCAACCAGGTTGGGAGTAAGGTCAGTGACGCAGTAAACAAGGCGTAGTAGTTGCGCTGAGAGCTTAAGAGAATCCAAGAAAGCCCGAGCTAGGCTCACAAGCGACCGGTCGAGTCGGTAGATAACACGCTGTTGGAGCAGGCCCTCTTTCCCGTCTCGTCACTGGCCTATCTTTTCGCAGTCCTGGCAGCACTCGTTGCTGCGGCCTTTGATCTCAAGACGGGCCTGATTCCGAACAAGCTGACGATCCCTGTCGGGCTCGTGGGCCTCGGCTTCGCAGTGAGCGCCGCGGGGCTGCCCGGCTGGATTGGGGCCGTCGCCGGTCTGGGCGTCGCGTTTGTGTTGCTCCTCCCTGGGTTTCTGCTCGGCTTCACCGGGGGGGGCGACCTCAAGCTCGCTAGCGGCCTGGGCTGTTTCCTCGGGCCGGAATTGAGCCTCGTCGCCGGCCTGCTCTACTATCTGGCCGGCGGCCTCATCGCACTGGGCGCGGTCCTCTTGACTGCGCGAGGGCGGCGGACGGGCCCCTTCGCACGTTATCGAGCCATGTACCGCGAGTGGCGCACTTCCGGGCGGCTGAACTATTTGAGGCCGGCGCCCGGCGAGTACATGGGTCTACAATTGCGGATGGCGCCGGCCATCGCTTTCGCAACGATAGCGGCTCCAATGGTGCAATGAGACTCAGTGGCCTGTTCATCTTCCTGCTCGCGCTTGGCCTAGCCGGTGGCGTCGTGTTCCTCGTCAACGAGTGGATGAATGCACAGCAGGATCAGGTGTCGGCCCGTGAGGCGGCCTTGGAGGCCGAAAGGCGTCGATTGGCCGCTGAGCAGGAGCGGCTCGCAGCCCAGCAGCAACCCGACAGCGATAGGCTGCTGGTCGCGGCGAAGGACCTCGCGGTCGGCACCAAGATCGACGAAACGGCGGTGAAACAACGCGAGATCACAACCGAGGAGCGTCCGCGCGGCGCCTTCAGCTATGCCGACCAAGCGCTCGGAAAGGTGGTTCGACGCGAGATCGCCGAGGGCGAGCCGATCCTCTCGGCGGACCTGGAGCTCGAGGAGAAGCTTGAGAATGTGACGCTGATCCGCGGCACCAGTCGATGTGAGACAGCCGTTGGAACGGACTGTCGATGAGCATGAGCAGCAGAGCGCGAATCAAATGCACGAGCGAATGGCGATGCCGCCGTTGGACCGGAGCGCTGCTCGTTCTGCAGGCGGCCATTCTCTTCGCGCTTCCTGCGCAGGCCGATCGTTCATGGGACTCGGCTAGCCCTTCTCCGCAACGCGACCAGGGCACGATCGTCGTGCCGGTGGGTAAGTCGCGCGTCCTGGACCTTCCAGTGCCGGCGGCTCGCATCTCCATCGCCGATCCGAGCATCGCCGATATCCTGTCGATCAACGAGCGCCAGATCTATATCAACGGCAAGCAGCTTGGCACGACCAACATGATCCTCTGGGACAGAGCCGATCGCGTGCAGCGTCAGGTCGGGCTCGAGGTGACCCACGATCTGCAGACCCTCAAGCAAAAGCTGCATCAGTTACTGCCCAAGGAAGGGATCGAGGTCTCATCCGCTAAGGGCGCCATTGTGCTCAGCGGCGAGGTCTCGAGCCCTAGCCGGCTTGACGCGGCGCTCGAGCTCGCCAAGGGCTTCGCTGGTAACGAGAACTCGGTCATCAACCTGCTGCAAGTCGGCGGTGCTCAGCAGGTGCTGCTCGAGGTCAAGGTGGCAGAGGTCTCGCGGTCGTTTGGGAAGCAGATAGGGGTCGACCTGCTCGGCCTGTATGACGGCGGTGACATCGAAATCGGTCTGCTTCGAAATGCAGAGACAGGCACGTTGATCCCGAATCTCGACTTCGACTTGGGCGCCAGCACCGCCTTGGACCTGCCGTCAACGGGTGCGGCGCTGAAACTGCTCAGCGGCAATTTCGCCGGCACCTCTGTTGCGCTGGACATTGCTCAATCGCAGGGATTGGCGCGTATCCTTGCCGAGCCTAATCTGACCACCCTCAGTGGCCAGCAAGCTGAATTTCTTTCGGGCGGCGAATTTCCCGTGCCCATCTTTGAACCGAGCGAGGATGGTGGTGGAACAACAGTTATCGTGTTCAAAACCTTCGGTATCGAGCTCAAGTTTCTGCCAGTCGTTCTCGGCAATGATCTAATCAGCCTCAAGGTTAATGTTTCGGTCTCTGAACTTAGTGACGAAGCTGGGGTGATTGTTGGTGCGAGCAATGTCTCCTCGGTGACAGCGGTACCGAGCTTGCGAACGCGTGGGGCGGATTCGACAGTCGAGGTGCCAAGCGGGCAGACCATCGCCATCGCCGGCTTGCTCAGTGAGAGTGCGCGCAGTATTGGAGACCGCTATCCGGGCCTGGGTGATCTCCCGGTACTGGGTACGCTGTTCCGCAGTCAACAGTTTGAGAAGAACCAAACAGAACTGGTGATCTTCGTCACCCCTCGACTGGCGCGGTCGTACGATGCTGAGCTCGTGAAACTGCCGACCGACGACTTCGTCGATCCGAGTGACGTCGAGTTCTATCTGCAGGGCCGTCTCTTCAGCCGCCCGGGGCGCAACGAGGCAGGCGCAGCGCCTAGGCCGGGAGGTGGGCGGCTCGGGCCCGATAAGAGCGGCTCCGAAGGCCCGTTTGGACATGATCTATGACCAGCATTGCAGTGAATACGCTCCTTGCTTTGACGATGGCGGTGCTGATCTCCGGCTGCGTCAATGAGCCAACCGTGCTTGACCCTCCCTTCGGCGAGTCCGTGCGTCAGATGATCGCGGTCCAGACCAGCGACCCGTCGCGCAATGCCTCGGGCCTGGACGGCGTCAAGGCGCGCAACGCATTCGACGCCTACCGGCAGCGCACCGGTCCGCTCGAGGAGGTCGGCGCCGTCTCTGTCGGAAACTAGCCCGTGCTCCTCTCCCTCGAGCTCCTGATCGTCGGGCGTCAGCACGAGATGGTCGAGGCGCTGGCGCAGCAGCTCGCCGAGCAGCCGATGCTCACGCTAACGCCCTATGTCGCCGCTTCTGACAGTCTGCCGGATGAAGCGCTCCAGCCAATGCCCGATGCGGTGCTGTTCTGCGTCGATCCCGACTGGCGCCAGGGCGTCTGGGACCTGATCGAGTCGATCCCAACGCCGCGGCCGCCGCTGTTCATCGTCACTCAGGCGAATGACATGGAGCTGCTGCGCACCGCGATGCGCGTCGGCGTGCGCGATGTGTTTCAGCTTCCGATCCATGTCGAGGAGACGGCCGCCACGGTCTCGCGGATCGTGCGCGAGGACCGGTCCCGCCGGGGCGCCAATGGCTCACGCCTGATCTCGTTCATGAATACCAAGGGCGGCAGCGGCGCCAGCCTCATCGCCGCCAATGTCGCGCTGGCGATGACCCTACGCAACAAAGGCAACCCGCGGCTGCTGCTGGTGGACTTCGATTTCCAGTTCGGCGGCCTACCGACCTACCTCAATCAGGTCGCCCACGATGGGCTGATCAGGGCGCTCGAGTTCGTCGACTCGCTCGATGAGGTCGCGCTGCGCGCCTATGTGCAGCGCCACCCCAGCGGCCTGCATCTGCTCGCCGCGGCCATGGACGAGATCATTATCCCGGAGGACGTCAGCGCGGCCCGTGTCGAAGCGATGCTCGAGGCCCTTGATGGCATCTATAACAATGTCCTGGTCGATCTGCCGCACCGCATCGACGCCTCCATCGCGGCCATCCTGGAGCGCTCCGATGTGGTAGCGCTGGTCACGCAGCAGACCATTGCCCATCTACACGAGCTCAAGCGCCTGGTCTTTCTGTTGAACAAGCGCCTCAATATCGACAGCGAGCGTTTGCTGGTAGTGGTCAATCGCTTCGACCGCCGCGCCGAGCTGACCCTGAACGATTTCCGCGAGGTATTCCCGGCGATCGCGATCCAGACCCTGCCGAACGACTATATCCGCGCATCGGAGAGCATCAACCTCGGGGTGCCGATCTGCGAGACTGCGGCGCAGTCGCCGCTCGGCAAGGGACTGCTCGGTCTGGCCTCCGTGATCACCAGTGCCTCTTTGGCCTCGCGCGAGGCGCCGGAGCCGCAGCAGAAGAAGAAGCGCGGGCTGTTCGGGCTCGGCAAGCGCACCGAGGCCAGTTGAACGAAGAGTTATCCTGATGCCCATCAACCGCCGACTGACTCAGTTGTCCGCAAAGCGCGAGTTGACCGCGCCAAGCCAGCCGATTGGTGGCGGCCGGGACGCCTGGGCACGCCAGATGGGCGGCGGCGGTATGGCTGGCGCATTGTCCGGGCCCGAGCTGGAATGGAAGCGCAGCATCTTCGAGCGCATCGTCAGGACGCTCGACCTCAGCCAGATCACCGAGCTCGAGGTGAACGAGGCCCGGCGTCAGATCAACGACACCTGCGAACGGTTGATGGCCGAAGAGGCGGCGCCCTTTCCACAGACCACGCGCCGGCGCATCATCACCGAGATCCAGGACGAGATCCTCGGCTTCGGGCCCCTCGAGCCGCTGCTCAAGGACCCGACCGTCTCCGACATCCTGGTCAACGGCCCAGCGCAGGTCTATGTCGA
>JAAAOQ010000065.1 GCA_009908845.1 Gammaproteobacteria bacterium | reverse complement strand
GAACCTGGCCCCCAGCCTCACCCCAGCCCCCCACCGAGCCCCCAACCCAGCCCCGAGCAGACGCACTTGCGAAGGCGCCTCTCATTGACAGACCGCGACGCCCTGAGCTGGCTGTTCCTGTCCCGTCTGCTGTTGGTGCTGGCCCTGCTGCTCATGCTGTCGTTCGAAGGTTCGGCCGACTGGCTGCCGCGCGTCGCCGAGCCATCCGGTGCACGGCAGCTGCTGCTGGTGCAGACAGCCGTGATCCTGCTCAGCGGCCTGATGACAGTGATCGGCTGGCCCCGCCGCGACCAACAGGTCCAACTGGCCGTCTTCCTGGACAGCGCCTTCGCCGTGCTGCTGATCCATCTCAGCGGCGGGGTCGCGGCCGGCTTCGGCCTGCTGCCGGTCGTCCCCCTGACCTGGGGCGCCCTGCTGCTCGCCGGCCGGCAGTCGTTGCTGTTCGCGGCGCTGGCCTCACTCGGGGTCATCAGCGTCCAGGTGCACGCCGAGCTGTATCTCGATGGCCATCGCGGCAGCTACCTCGAGGCCGGACTGCTCGGTCTCGTCTACTTCTCGGTGGCCATGCTCGCGCATGGCCTCTCAAAGCGCCTCCAGGCGAGCGAGCGGCGTGTCGCCCGCCGCGAGATCGATGTCGCCGATCTCTCGAAGCTCAATGACTACGTGATCCAGCAATTGAGCATCGGTGTGTTGGTCATCGATGGCGAACGGCGCATCAGGCTGTCCAATGCCGCCGCCCAGCAGATCCTGCAGGGCTCGAGCTGGCGCCGCGGCGTCGCCCTGGGCCGCGCCGCGCCGCCCCTGCTTGACTGGCTCGAGCGGATGGTCGCTGGTGAACCGGTCGCTGGCCGGATCATCCAGCTGAATGGACACAGCCTGCGCCCCTCACTGCATCTGCTCGGTCACAATCGTCCGCATGGCGCACTCATCTACCTGCGCGACGAGCAGGAGATGCTGCGCCAGGCTCAGGCTATGAACCTGGCCTCGGTCGGTCGCCTCTCGGCGAGCGTCGCGCACAATATCCGCAACCCGCTCGCGGCGATCTCGCACGCCGGCCAGCTGCTGGCCGAGTCGCAGCATCTCGACACCGAGGATCAACGTCTGCTCGCGATCATCCAGCGGAATACGCAGCGCCTGGACGAGACCGTCGCCAGCGTCCTCGACCTCGCCAACCGTCATCGCGCCGAGCCGCACCGGCTCGAGCTCAATGGCTGGCTCGACGCGTTCTGCAGCGAGTATCGCGAGACGAACGGCCTTGCCGGCCATGAGCTGATCCTTCAGCTTCCCGAGCGCACCTTGGAGGTCCATGCCGATTCCCGTCATCTGCAGCAGATCCTCAGCAACCTCTGCGATAACGCGCGACTCCACGGCTGCGACGGAGCCGGCCGCTGCAGCATCCATCTCGCGCTCGACAGAGGCGCCGACAACAGGGTCCAGCTGCGTCTATCCGATCAAGGTCCCGGCATTCCGCCGGACCTGCATGAGGCCGTCTTCGAGCCGTTCTTCACGACCGCATCGAGCGGCACCGGGCTCGGACTCTACGCCGCGCGGGCCTTGGCGGAATCCAACGGCATGCGACTGGCGTATAGTGAACAGCGGCACGCAGGCGCCTGCTTCAGGCTGACCTTTGCCGCCCATCACCAACCATGAGGCCATGAGTAAGGCGCACCTCCTGATCGTCGACGACGAACGCGACATCCTCGAGCTCGTCACCATCACCTGCACCCGAATGGGCGTGACCAGCCGCGGCGCACAGACGCTTGCCGAGGCCCTGCGTTTGCTCGGCGAGGAGCGCTTCGATCTGTGCCTGACCGACATGCGGCTGCCGGACGGTGACGGGATCGATCTGGTCCGGACCATCGTCGAGCAGCATCCGACCACGCCGGTAGCGGTGCTGACCGCCTACGGCAGCATGGAAACCGCGGTGGCGGCGATGAAGGCGGGCGCCTTCGATTTCGTCTCCAAACCGATCGACCTCAAGGATCTGCGTGAGCTGATCGGCTCTGCGCTGCGCCTGATCGAGACCAGCACCGCAACGGCTTCCGACGCGACCGCCGGCGAGCTCGTCGGGACCTCGCAGGCGATGCGCGAGACACGGGCGATGATCGCGAAGCTGGCGCGCAGCCAGGCGCCGATCTACATCAGCGGCGAGAGCGGGACCGGCAAGGAGCTGGCCGCGCGGCTGATCCATCGCCAGGGACCCCGCCGGGATCAGGCGTTCGTTCCGGTCAACTGCGGCGCGATCCCGGCGGAGCTGATCGAGAGCGAGCTGTTCGGCCATCGCAAGGGGAGCTTCACCGGCGCTGTCAGCGACAAGATCGGGCTGTTCCAGGCCGCTCAGCACGGGACCCTGTTCCTCGACGAGATCGCCGATCTCCCGCTCGCGATGCAGGTCAAGCTGCTGCGCGCGATCCAGGAGAAGCGGGTCCGTCCGGTTGGCAGCGAGCACGAGATCGCGGTCGACGTCCGCATCATCAGCGCTAGCCATTGCGACCTCGAGGCCGAGGTGGAGAGCGGCCGCTTTCGCCAGGACCTGTTCTATCGGATCAACGTGATCGAGCTGGTGATGCCGCCGCTGCGCGAGCGCCCGGAGGATATCCCGCTACTCGCCGAGCAGATCCTGACCCAGCTCGCTGCAGCCACCGCAGCGCCGACGCCGCGTCTCAGCGACGCGGCCCTCGAGGCCCTGTCAGGCCTCCCCTTTCCCGGTAATGTGCGCGAGCTGCAGAATATCCTCGAGCGCGCGACCGCGCTCACCGACGAGATGCAGCTGCTCGATGTCGACGACCTGCACCTTCCGGCAGTCCAGGCCCGACGCAAGCGCGAGGCGGTCCAACCAGAGCCCGAGACCGACGCCCGTCCGCTTGAGGACCGGCTCGACGAGATCGAGCGTAAGGCGATCCTCGAGGCGCTGGACTCGACCCGCTGGAACCGGACCGCCGCCGCGAAACGCCTCGGCATGTCGCCGCGCTCGCTGCGTTACCGGCTGACCAAGCTCGGCCTGTCCTAGGCCTATCCCAGGCCTAATCCCAGCCGGCGCCGTCCAGACTCACAGGCCATGATCTCCCGACGATTAGACCAGCCAGAACGCACGGCGGACACGACCACGAGCGCGCACGGCGATGCATTTCTGCATTGGTTCCGGCACTGCACACCCTACATCCATGCCCATCGCGGACGGACCTTCGTGATCGCCTTTGGCGGCGAGGTCCTCGACGATGCCCGGCTTCCCGAGATCGTGCATGACATCGCCCTCCTGCACGGGCTCGGGATTCGGCTCGTGATGGTCCATGGCGCTCGGCCGCAGATCGAGCGCCGGCTCGCCGAGCGCGGCGCCGCACTGCGCTATGTCAAAGGGCTGCGCGTCACCGACGACGCCGCCCTCGCCTGCGTCAAGGAGGCCGCGGGCGCAGCCCGGGTCGAGATCGAGGCCCTGCTTTCGCTCGGCCTTGCCAACTCACCGATGGCCGGGGTGCGCATCCCGGTCGCATCCGGCAACTTCGTCTTCGCGCGCCCGATCGGGGTGCTCGAGGGGGTCGATTACCGTCACACTGGAACCGTGCGGCGGATCGACCGCGAATCCCTGACCCAGCGGCTCGAGGACGGCGCCGTCGCGCTGATGCCGCCGCTCGGGTATTCGCCCACCGGCGAGGTCTTCAATCTCACGGCCGCCGACGTCGCGCGCGCGGCCGCGGTCACGCTCAACGCCGACAAGCTGATCTTCCTCGTCGAAGGTGCGGGCCTGACCGAGCCGGAGCCGGACCCGAACCCGGCCCCGACCCCGGCCCGATCTGGCGACAGGGTTCGCTCGCACCTGCTCGGCGCCCAGGTCCCGGAACTGCTAGCGGCCCGCCCCGACCTCAGCGAGGATCTCGCCCTGGCGCTGCGCGCCGCAGCCGAGGCCTGCGAGAACGGCGTCGCCCGGGTGCACATCGTCGGGCGCAGCGACCCGTCCGCCTTGTTGCGCGAGCTCTTCACACGCGACGGCGCCGGAACCCTGATCACCGGTGAGCCCTGCGAACGGCTGCGCACCGCCCAGAGCGGCGACATCCCCGGGATCAAGGCACTGCTTGAGCCGATGGAGCGCGCCGGCATCCTGGTGCCGCGCTCGGCCGAAGAGCTCGAGCTGGTCATCGACCGCTTTCAGGTCACCGAGCTCGACGGCACGATCATCGCCTGCGCCACGCTGCAGGGCTATCCGCAAGCCGCGATCGGCGAGCTCGCCTGCGTCGCCGTGCTACCGCGCGCAAGGACGTGGAGACCGGCTGCTCGCCCATATGGAGCACTGCGCACGCGCGCAAGGCTTGTCGCGGCTGTTCGTGCTCACGACCCAAACTGCGCACTGGTTCCGCGAGCGCGGATTCCTGCCCGGCACCGTCCAGGACCTGCCCGATGAGCGGCAGCGCCAATACAATAGTGCGCGCAATTCTCAGGTCTATGTGAAGGCGCTCCGCGAGACGGAATGAACCAGGCGCCGTGTTCAGCGCTGTCCCTCCCTCAAGATGCACACCAAACGATCCCAGGCCACCAACGCCTTACACCCGCAGACGGCGCCATCGCCTGATCGCCGGCAAGGCGATGCGACCCGCGCTCGGCGGCGCGCGCCGAGGCTGTTGCCGGACCTGTTGCCAGGACTGCTGCCGGGCCGGTTGCCCGGCCTGTTACAGGGCCGGTTACCCGGCCTGTTACAGGGCCTGTTGCCCGGCCGGTTGCCGGGCCTGTTGCCGGGCCTGTTGCCGGGCCTGCTACCGGCGCTGCTCGCCCTCGCCGCATGGCTCCCGTTGATCGATGGCG
>JAAAOQ010000023.1 GCA_009908845.1 Gammaproteobacteria bacterium | reverse complement strand
GTGCGGACCTCGGCCAGCTCGGCGATCGGAACCATCTTGCCCGTCGTCGAGCGCACATAGGTGCTACCGATACTCTCGGCCGCCTTGCGCGCATCCTGCTCACCCTGCAGGTTCACCTGGAAGGTCCGCCCGAGGTAGGTGAAGTTGTTCACATAGGTGCTGCCGAACACCGACTGCATGGTCTCGAAGACGGTCGCGACCGGGACATCGAGGTACTCGGCCTTGGTCCGATCCAGATCCAGGAACAGCCGCGGCGTGTCGGCGCTGAAGGTCGAGTAGGCCTGCGCGATCCGCGGGTCCTGATTGGCGGTCGCGAGCAGTCCCTTCAGGACCTGGGTCAGCGCCTCCGGCGACTGGCCGCCGAGGGCCTCCAGCTGCAGCGTGAAGCCGCCTGCATTGCCGAGCCCGGGGATCGGCGGCGGTGGAAAGACCAGGATGTTGGCGCCCGGGATCGTGCTGTACTGGGCGGTCAGGTTGCCGATCAGCGCACCGAGCTGGGTCTCCGGCGAGGTGCGTTCCTCCCAGGGCTCGAGCACGATGACGCCGAGCCCGCTGTTCGAGGCGACCGAATTGGTCAAGATGCTGAATCCGGCGACCGAGAGCACGTTCTCGACCCCCGGCGCCTGCTCGGCGACCTTGCGCGTCTGCTCCAAGACCTCGGCGGTGCGCGGCAACGACGCACCGCTCGGCAGGCTCGCATCGAGATAGATCACCCCCTGATCCTCGTTCGGCAGAAAACCGCTCGGCAGCCGCTCGAGCACCCAGGCCGAGCCCAGCCCGACCGCGACGATGATCAGCCCGGCCACCGCCGAGCGCCGGGCGATCAACGCGACCACCCACACATAGCCGTTGCGCGCGCCCTCCAGACCCGTATTGAACCACTTGAACGGCCCGCGCTTCGGCTGCTTCGGCGTGCCCAGGAAGAGCGCGGTGAGCACCGGCGAGAGGGTCAGCGCATTCACCGCCGAGATCGCCACCGCCGCCGAGATGGTCACCGCGAACTGGCGAAACAGTTCGCCGGAGATCCCGGGGATGAAGGCCACCGGCGCGAAGATCGCGAACAGCACCAGCGTGGTCGAGATGATCGGCCCGGTGACCTGCCGCATCGCCTTGAGCGTCGCCGCGCGCCGATCGAGCCCCTCCTCGAGCATCAGGCGCTGGACGTTCTCGACGACGACGATCGCATCGTCGACGACCAGGCCGATCGCGAGCACCACCGCAAACAGGCTGATGGTGTTGGCCGAGAACCCGACCGCGAGCAGGACGATGAACACGCCAATCAGCGACACCGGGATGGTCACCGCCGGGACGATGGTCGCGCGCAGGTCCTGCAGGAACAGGAAGACGACCAGTAGCACGATGATGGCGGTGATCGCCAACGTGACGAGGATCTCGTGGATCGAGGCGGTCACGAACAGGGTCGAGTCGTACATCACCTCGGCGGCGACGCCGTCGGGGAAGCGCTCCTCGAGCCGGTCGAGCTCGGCGCGGACGGCGTCTGCGACGGTCAGCGCATTGGCGCCGGGCGCCTGATAGATCGCGATTCCCGCCGCCGGCTTCCCGTTGAAGGTCGTGACCGCGTCATAGGACTCGGAGCCGAGCTCGACCCGCGCAATATCGCCGACCCGGACGATCCCGCCATCTTGGCTGGTGCGCACGACGATCTGCTCGAACTCCTCCGGGGTCGCCAGCTGCCCCTTGGTGACGATGGTGAGCTGCGAGACCTGATCCGCCCCGATCGGCGGAGCGCCGATCTGCCCCAGCGCGGCCTGGATGTTCTGCGCCTGGATCGCCTGCTTCACATCCTGCGGGGTGATGCCGAGCGCCGCCATCCGCTCGGGCTCGAGCCAGATGCGCATCGAATAGTCCAATGGCCCGAACTGCTTCGCCTCGCCGACCCCATTGACCCGCGCCAGCTCGTCCTGGATGTTGATGGTCGCGTAGTTCGACAGGAACAGCGCATCCTTGCTGTCATCGGGCGAATAGACCGAGATCACCAACAGCAGATTGGTCGACTGCGCCTGGACCGTCACGCCCAGCTCCTGGACCTCCTGCGGCAGTTTCGCCAGCGCCTGCGAGACCCGGTTCTGGGTGTTGACCTGGGCGATATCGGGATCGACGCCGACATCGAAGGTCACCGAGAGGCTGTAGATCCCGGCGCTCGAGGCGGTCGCCGACATGTAGGTCATGCCCTTGACGCCGTTGACCTGCTCCTCGATCGGACCGCCGACCGTATCGGCGATGGTCTTCGCATCGGCGCCCGGATAGGTCGCCGTGACCTGCACCACCGGCGGTGTGATCGGCGGATACTGCGCGACCGGGATCGCGAACATCGCCAGCAGACCGGCGACCACGAGCACGATCGAGACCACGGCCGCGAGCCGCGGCCGCTCGACGAAGGTCTTGGAGATCATCAGTTGTCGTCCGCTGCGTTGGCTGTGTTGCTGTCCCCGTCGCGACCTTCAGAGGCGCTACCCGCCTCGCCAGATTGGCCGTCGTTGCTGCCGGCTGGCGGATCTGCTTTGTCAGTCGCGGCGTCACCGCTCGAGCCACTGCCGCTGGAGTCGATCGACAGCGCCTTGCCCATCGGTGCGGCCTCGCTCTGCTTGACCGTCTTCACCTTGACGCCCGGCTTGACCTTCTGGATACCGGAGACGACGACGATCTCGCCACCTTGCAGGCCCGAGGTCACCGCATAGCCGTTGCCGGTCTGTACGCCGGTCTTGATCTGCCGCACCGCGATGCGGTTGTCCTGACCGACCAGGTAGACCTGCGCGCCGTCACGGGTGCGCTGGATCGCGGCGGCCGGCACCACCGGCTCGCGCTGCGGCTCGGCGCTCCGCACCAGCGCGGTGACGAACTGCCCAGGCAGCAACAGATGATCCGGGTTCGGGAAATCGGCATAGACGGCGATGGTGCCGGTGCCCGGATCGACCTGGTTGTCGACGAAAGCGAGCTTGCCCTGATGCGGGTAGGTCTTTCCGGTCGGCAGGATCAGCTCGGGTGCGAACTGCGTCTGCGTCTCCTGGGTGCTGGCGCCGGCAGCACGCTGCTGCACCTTCACGTAATCCGAGCTCGGAATCGAGAACACGGCGCGGATCGGATCGAGCTGCACGACGGTCGCGAGGGTGCCGCTGCTGCTGTCGACCAGGTTGCCTTTGGTGTACTGGGTGGCGCCGATACGGCCGTCGATCGGACTGCGGATGAGCGTGTAGCCAAGGTCGATCTCAGCGCTCTCGATCGCCGCCTGGGCCTGCTGGATACTCGCCTTCGCCTCCTCGACCGCAGCCTTGGCCTCGTCGCGCTCGGCCTTGGCCCGGTCGAAGGCCGTCTGCGAGACATCGCCCTGCTTGACCAGGGTCGACTGGCGCTCAAAGTCCGCCTGTTTGTCCTCGAGGGTCGCCTTCGCGCTCGCCAGCTTGGCCTTGGCTGCGGCGAGCTGCCCCTCAGCACTGGCGAACTTGGCCTGGAACGGCGCCTGCTCGATCTGATACAGCATCTGCCCAGCCTCGACCGCGCTGCCCTGATCGAACGCGACCCGCTCGAGGAACCCCTCAACGCGCGCCTTCAGGTCGACCGACTGGATCGCCTTGATGGTACCGATGTAGCGGTGCTCAGCGCTGACGTCCTGAACCGCGACCGCTGCCACCACAACCGAAGGCGGCGGCGTCTTGCCCGCTCCGTCCCCGGCCCCATCTGTTGCGCCGGCGATCCCGGCAGCGAGCGCCGCCGCAGCAGCGATCGCGATCCCAACCTTCTGCCGCCGCAGGCCAAGCGGACCCCGAACCGATCCAGGTCGCCGCCTGCTGGCGCCGCCTCCTCTTATCGCTTCCAGATCCGGCTGTCCCATTTGCATCGATGCCATAAGCTCCTGACTCCTCGAGGCTTCTTGTAGAAGTGATGCGCTGCTGGTGATGCGCTGCTGGTGATGCGCTGCTCTGGGGGCCGCACTCGATGCCGCGCCCAAACGCTGAGCCAAAGGGTGTTCCGGTGCGAGCGCGGTGATGGCCAGAGGCGATGCCCGTCATCCATAGTCGGGCCGATCAGGCGGCGCAGGCTTCGGCAGGGCCCGGATCACGGTCGCAACATCTTCGCTGAACCGCCCCAGGCAGCGGCTCATCGCCGCGACGATCGCCTCCGAGCGTTGCGGGCTCAGACCCACTCCCGCGCCGCCGCTGAGCCCGATGCCCGGCCCTGCCTGCTCGGGCGCTTCGCCGCCGCGAACCGGACAGCGATAGACGTCCTCCCGTGAGGCCAGCGCACGTTGGAGGCGCTCATCCATGACCGACCAGCGTATTTTGAGCACCGCTTCGGCATCGGCGCGGCCTTCGAAGCTCACGACCTCGGCCGTGACCCGGAAGTCGAGCGGCATGCGTGACTCCGACGGAAAGATCAGGATGCGGCTGGTATCCAGCAGGTAGGCCAGGTTCTCGCCCCAGACGCGCAGGAAATCGTCCTGCACCGTGCCGCCCCAGCGGTTGAACTCCTCCAGCGCCAGGCGGTTCGCGCCATCGCGCACGACCAGCTGCGGCCGGTCCAGAAACTGTGGGAACACCACCGGCCCGATACCGACAGCCAGCGCGCCTCCGCTGATCTCGGCGCTGCGCTGCGCCGCCTCGGGCAATGGTGTCAGCGTATAGAAGCGCGAGGGCGGCGAGCTCGCGCAGGATGCTGTCAGCAACGCGCAACAGAGCATTCCCCAACCGAGAAACCGGCTGCCCTGACATCGCCCCACCCGATTCTGCCTCATCATTGCCGCATCCCCCCTTTACCCCGAATCAAGGCCTCCGGGTGCCGGTC
>JAAAOQ010000259.1 GCA_009908845.1 Gammaproteobacteria bacterium | reverse complement strand
TGAGCGCTTCGTGCCGCATCTCTTAGGCTATAAAGAATTTTGCGGTTAACTATAAAATTCGGCGGATGGTTTTCGAACGCTTTTTGCTCCACTGGTTTTGCAGTTGTCAGATGTGCTCCGGACTTAGCCGATCCCGGCTACATATATGCCCATCTGTTTGGGCGTCTAATTGGCCGTCAAATCGACAGAATTATTGCAGGCTCAAACTATCCCGCAATTAGCAGCAGTGATGTTAGAAGGCTTGAGGTACCGCTTCCTCGCCTGGAAGAACAAACCGCCATCGCCACCGTCCTCTCCGATATGGACACCGAAATCGAGGCCCTGGAACGCCGCTGCGACAAGGGCCGCCAGCTCAAGCAGGGCATGATGCAGCAGTTGCTCACCGGGCGAGTCCGATTAGTAAATGGATAATGGAAAAACGGGGTGGACGGTTAGCTCCGCCGGGCACAAGATGTAGTGATGATGCCCCAGATCCCACAGTGACTGACGATGGCACTGCTTGCCGGCCGCGATTACCCGCGCTCGTATCGAGAGTTCGCGCAGTGGTTTCCCACCGACGCGGCGTGCGCAACGTTTCTCGAATCGTTGCGGTGGCCACACGGTTTCATCTGCCCGGCCTGTGGAGTGGCTGGAGAGCCTTGGCGTGAAACGCGAGGCCGTCTCGTCTGCAGGAGTTGGCGTCATCAGACGAGCGTCACGGCCGGAACGGTTCTGCAGAAGACACGCACGGCGCTGGTGATCTGGTTCGAAGCAGCCTGGCATGTGACGACGACGAAAAATGGCTTCTCGGCGAAGAGTCTGGAACGAACGCTGGACATCCGCTACCGAGCGGCGTGGACCATGCTGCAACGGTTTCGGTTGGCGATGGTGCGTTCTGAGCGCCAACCCTTGTCGGGGAGCGTTGAAGTGGATGAAGCCTTGGTCGGGGGTGTTAAGCATCATGGCAAACGCGGTCGTGGGGCGAAGAAGTTTATCGTCGTCATTGGCTTAGAAATCAAACAGCCCAGAGGTTACGGTCGTGTCCGTATGCGCCTCGTCCCCGATGCTTCTGGCGACAGTCTGCGGGCGTTCGTCTGCGAGACGGTGGCGCCAGGCTCCATCGTGCACACGGATGGCTGGAGCAGTTACAACGGCTTGTCAGCGCTTGGCTATACACACCAACGCACGATCATGAGTTCCTCTTCTGACCCAGCAAATGTGACGATGCCAGGCGTTCACCGAATCGCGAGTCTGCTGAAGCGTTGGATACTCGGAACCCACCAAGGCTCCGTTTCCGCCGACCACCTGCAAGCCTATCTGGAAGAATTCACGTTCCGCTTCAATCGCCGGACCTCTCGGTATCGCGGACTCGTCTTCCGTCGCCTACTCGAGCAGTTGGTTCTGACAGGTCCTGTGCCCGAAAGTGGACTCATCCATGGCTACGACTGGCTTCAACACAACATGTAGTGATAGGCGGAGCTAACCGACCACCCCCTATGGAAATTGAGAATGGAGAATGGATAACGCAAAAGCGAATCCTTCAATAGACAAATCCTTTATGTTCGCGCTGCGGATTGTGCTGTTGGTCGCTATTGTGAAAACATCAAAAGGGGCGAGTCATGCAAAATAACTTTCCATTCTGCACTCTCCATTCTCAATTGCGAACGATGCAGCAGCTCCTCACCGGACGAGTGCGGCTGGTGGCGCCGGGGGCGGCGGCAGGCGACGATGGCGTCGCCATCGAGGCGGAGAGCGCCGAATGAATCGCGTCCCGGTCAACCCCGAACTCATCACCTGGGCGCGCGAGCGCGCCGGGCGGGAGCCGCTAGAGCTAACGAGACGATTCCCTAAATTGGCGGATTGGGAGCGCGGTGAGGTGCAGCCAACACTGCGCCAGCTCGAAGGCTTTGCGCGGGCCGTCCATGTGCCCGTGGGGTATCTCTTTCTGCCAACGCCGCCGGTGGAGGCGTTGCCGATTCCGGATTTCCGCACCCTGGGCGATCGCGACGTGGCGCGACTGAGCCCGAACCTGCTGGACACGCTGTATCTCTGCCAGCAGCGCCAGGAGTGGTATCGCGACCATGCTCGCCTGCATGGACTGGCGCCGGCGTCGTTCGTGGGCAGTGCGCAGGCGGGCAGTGACGTGGCCGAGGTCGCGGACCGGGTGCGCGAGGCGCTGGGCCTGTCCGTCGCGGAGCGCCAGCGCCTGCCCAGTTGGATAGATGCCTTGCGCCAGCTGGTGGCCCGGGCCGAGGAGGCCGGGGTGCTGGTCATGGCCAGCTCCATTGTCGGCAGTAACAGCCACCGCAAGCTGGATGTGGCAGAGTTTCGCGGCTTCGCGCTGGTGGACGATCTCGCGCCGCTGGTATTCATCAATGCCGCGGACAGCAAGGCGGCGCAGATGTTCACGCTGGCCCATGAGTTGGCGCACCTGTGGCTGGGGGAGAGCGGTGTCTCCGATGTCGAGGCGGGCCGTCTGCCGGATCAGGGCGTCGAGCGCTGGTGCAACCGCGTGGCGGCCGAAGTCTTGATGCCGCTGGAGCGATTGTACGAGGCACACCAACCGGGCGTTGCCGTGCTAGACGAGATCCGGCGGTTGGCGCAGCGGTTCAAGGTCAGCACACTGGTGGCGCTGCGTCGGCTGTTCGATGGTGGCCTGATCGATCAGGCGACGCTGTGGGAATGCTATCGCCAGGAGCTGAATCGAGTCCGCGCCCTGGATCGTGGCGGTTCCGGCGGGGGCGATTTCTACCGGACCCTGAGTGCGCGCACGGGCAAACGCTTTGCCCGGGCCGTGATGTCCAGCACCCTTGAAGGACAGACGCTGTTCCAGGACGCCTTCCGCATGCTGGGGGTGCGCAAGACCTCCACGTTCTATGAAGCGGCGCGTGAGATGGGGGTCATGCTGTGAGCTATCTCCTCGATGCCAATGTATTCATTCAGGCCAAGAACCTTCACTACGGCCTCGACTTCTGCCCGGCCTTCTGGGACTGGCTGGTGGCGCGGAATGTGGCCGGCCGGGTGTTCAGCATCGACAAGGTAGCCGATGAGATCGCCGCAGGCGAGGATGAGCTGTCGGATTGGATGCGCGGGCACCGTCAGGCGCTGTTCCGCAAGACCGATACGCGGGTGGCGGCCCGTTTCGGCGAGGTCAGCGCCTGGGCGACCGGGCAGGATTACGAGCCCGCCGCGATCAATACCTTTCTGCAGGTGGCGGATTACTATCTGATTGCCCATGCCCTGGCGGACGGGGGCGTGGTGGTGACGCACGAGGTGCCGGCAAACTCCGTCAAGCGCATCAAGATTCCCAATGCCTGTATTGGACTCGATCTTCGCTTCATGACGCCATATGAGATGTTACGGCAGGAGCGGGCAAGGTTCGTTTTGGGGCCCGGGGTGGCAGCAGTCCAGTAGGGTGGCGATATTGCGCATGGTGGGCAAAACGCCGATAAACCTCGTGCCGGAACCAAAATCGGGGCGGCGTTTCGCCTCCCTACCTGCTCAACCGCCTGAATTGGCGCGCGTGTTTCGAGTAGGGCGGGAAATGGATGCTCTTTCGAGGAGGTGGCATGTTAAAGACTGAACTGTTGGAGGTCATCGCCAACGGCGAGAGCTCGGGCGTCGAATTCAAACGGGACGATATCCGTCCGGAGCAGTTGGCCAGGGAGGTGGCCGCCCTGCTGAACTTTCGCGGCGGGAAGGTCCTGTTGGGCGTAGAGGACGATGGCAACGTTTGCGGGATTCAGCGCAAGAACACGGAAGAGTGGGTCATGAACGTGCTCCAGAGCAAGATCCACCCGATGTTCCTGCCCTATTACGAAGAGGTCCGGCTGGACGATCAGCGGGTGGTCGCCGTCATCAGCTTTCCGCAGGGGATCTCGAAGCCCTATGTGGTGCGCGATCGCGGCAAGGAGGAGATCTATATCCGTGTCGGCACGACCTCACGGTTGGCGACACGCGAACAGCAGATGCGACTGTTCGAGCTCGGGGGGATGCTGCACACCGAACTGATGCCGGTGCCGCGAACCGACATGAGCTCGCTGGACGACGCACGGCTGTTGAACTACCTGCGCGATATCCTGCGCGATCCCGAGATCCCGTCTTCGGATGAGGCCTGGCAGGCCCGCCTGTTGGGCCTCGGTTTCCTTGCCGATGCAGCCGGAAGCATTTGCTGCACCATCGCGGGGTTGGTCCTGTTCGGCAAGCATCCGCGTCGTTATCTGAAACAGGCGGGATTGCGACTCTTCGCGTTCGCGGGCACGGACAAGGAGTACCAGGCGCAGATGGACGACATCCTAGACGGCCCCATGGTGGGTCGATGGGATGTCACAGCGTCGGGAAAGAGATTGATCGACGGCGGATTGATCGAGCGCTTTGTCCATGCGATCTCGCCGTTCATCTCGCAAGAAGCCGGCGAAGTGGATACGGGCTTCCGCCGGGAAGCCGAATGGTTCTACCCAATCGAGGCGGTGCGAGAGACGCTGATCAACGCGCTGTCGCACAGGGACTGGACCCGCTTCGTCGAAATCGAGGTCGGCAGCTACGCCGACCGGCTGGAGGTCGTTAGCCCCGGGGCGCTACCCAATTCCATGTCCGTCGAGAAGATGATGGCCGGTCAACGTTCACCGCGTAACCCGTTGATCATGGAGGTTCTGAGGGATTACGGCTACGTGGACTATCGGGGGATGGGGGTGCGGACCAAGATCGTGCCGCTGACCCGCGCCCATACGGGAATCGATCCAAATTTCGTGGCTACAGAGGATCATCTCAAGACGACTTTGTATCGGAAACCACAAGAAGGCGGGCGCTGACGAGGGAAGTCGGAAATGAGCGAGGTCGGCCAACGCGAACGCCTCACCCAGCAGCAGATGCTGAGGTTCTTTCAAGACCATCTCGGCTACCGCTTCCTGGGCGACTGGAAGGGCCGGGCCGGCAACCGCAATGTCGAGGAAGGCCTGCTGCGCGATTGGCTGACGCGGCAGGGCCATGGGGAGCGCGTGATCAAGCGCGCCCTGCGCGAGCTGGACCAGGCGGCGGCGATCTCCGGCAGCAAGACGCTCTACGACGCCAATCGGGCCGTCTACGAGAAGCTACGCTACGGCGTTCACGTCAAGCCGTCGGTGCAGGAGCAGACGGTCACGGTCTGGCTGATCGACTGGGAGAATCCCGAGAACAATGGCTTCGCCGTGGCCGAGGAGGTCACGGTCGTCGGGCCCAATGCCAAGCGGCCGGACGTGGTGCTGTACGTCAACGGCATCGCCCTGGGGGTGCTGGAGCTCAAGCGCTCCACCGTGGCGGTGGCCAAGGGCATCCGCTAGAGCCGGGATAACCAGAAGCGGGACTTCATCCAGGTCGGCAGCGGGTGCTCGAGCGCTGGTATCGACGCCAGCTCAAGGCCCGAATTCCGGCATTGCTGACACAGTGGGAGCGCGTGGTCGGTGTCGAAGTCGCGGATTGCCCCGTCAAGCGCATGAAGACGCGCTGGGGGAGTTGCAATATCGACGCCCGGCGAATTTGGCTGAACCTAAGAGCTCGCGAAGAAATCGCCTCGCTGTCTGGAGTACATCCTGGTCCACGAGATGGTGCATCTGCTGGAGCGTCACCACACCGACCGCTTCCGGGTCTTGATGGATCAATGCATGCCGGACTGGCGCCTACGAAAGGCTGAGCTCAACGCGGCCCCGCTGGCGCATGAAGATTGGGGGCTGTAACGATCCTTCTGGACTGCCCCCCGCACCGCGCGCAGTTCGGCTCTTTCGTCTCCAGAGCAGGACAGTCCGCTCGCCTCTCCTACCGCGACGAGAGGGTGCAGCGATGCGGCGACGAAGCGGGTCATCAGAATGTCGCTTGGTCTGGAATCGCGCATTCTGTACCCTAGGCTGCAATTCGCGTTTGACCCCTTGGTTCTGCCATGTCTTGCGCCGCCGCCGCTGTCCCGCACTCCGCGCGATATCGCGATCGTCGATGTGCGCGAGCGCGCCAACCTGGTCTGTCAAGGATTCGGTCCCGCTTTCCATGCCCGAGCCCGGAGATACGACGAGCGTCTCGCCCGCCCTGTGCGATAAGGGGGCTCGGCTTGCCCTGCCCGTGATAAGAACGTTACGACGAGAGGACTCCCATGACCGCGAAGAATGCCTTCTATGCTCAATCCGGTGGCGTGACAGCCGTGATCAACGCCTCGGCCTGCGGCGTGATCGAGACCGCGCGCCAGCACCCGGACCAGATCGCGAACGTCTATGCCGGCCGCAACGGCATCATCGGCGCGCTGACCGAGGACTTGATCGATACCAGTCAGGAGTCGAATGACGCGATCGCGGCGCTGCGTTACACGCCGTCCGGCGCCTTCGGCTCCTGCCGCTACAAGCTCAAGAGCCTGGAGGCCAATAGGCGCGAGTACGAGCGGCTGATCGAGGTCTTCAAGGCGCACGACATCGGCTACTTCTTCTACAACGGCGGTGGGGATTCGGCCGATACCTGCTACAAGGTCTCGCAGCTCTCCGAAACCATGGGCTACCCGGTCCAGGCGATCCACGTGCCGAAGACGGTCGACAACGACCTACCCATCACGGACAACTGCCCGGGCTTCGGCTCGGTGGCGAAGTACATTGCGACCTCGGCGCTGGAGGCCTCATTCGACGTGCGCTCGATGGCGAAGACCTCGACCAAGGTCTTCGTGCTCGAGGTGATGGGCCGGCATGCCGGCTGGATTGCTGCCGCGGGCGGGCTGATCGAAGACCACGGGATGCCCGTCGTCGTGCTCTTCCCGGAGATCGAGTTCGATCAGGACCAGTTTCTCGCGAAGGTCAAGGCGATGGTCGACGCGCACGACTTCTGCACCATTGTGGTGTCCGAGGGGGCCAAGTATCCGGATGGGCGCTTCCTCGCGGAGCAGGGCACCCGCGACGCCTTCGGCCACGCCCAGCTCGGCGGCGCTGCGCCGGTGGTCGCGAACCTGGTCAAGGAGGCGCTCGGCTACAAGTTCCATTGGGCCGTTGCCGACTATCTGCAGCGCGCGGCGCGGCACTTGGCCTCGAAGACCGACGTCGAGCAGGCCTACGCGACCGGCCGTGCCGCGGTCGAGCTGGCGTTGGCGGGTGAAAACGCGATCATGCCGACGATCGATCGCGTCAGCAGTGATCCGTACCAATGGCAGGTCGGCAAGGCCCCGTTATCGGAGGTGGCCAATGTCGAGAAGTTCATGCCGCGCGAGTTCATCACCGACGACGGCTTTGGCATCACGGCTGCATGCAAGTCGTACCTGTTGCCGTTGATCCAGGGGGAGGACTATCCGCCGTTCGAGAATGGGCTGCCGCGGTTCGTAACGCTCAAGAACGCGGCCGTCGAGAAGAGGCTCGACGCGTTCGAGCTCTAGCCGCCCGTTCGGTCGCCAGAGCAGTCGGGGCAAGGGGCGGCGGGCGAGAAGCCGGCTGCCCCCGTCCTTGTGTTTAAAAAACCGCCCTTTTCGGTCAGTCTCTGTCAGCAGGCCCTGAGTACTGCCGGGAGTCCCCGGCGGCCTGGGCCTTGATGCGGTGAGTTCCAGGGTGTGATCAGTCCAGTACCGTGCGTGTGATCAGTAAGGAGTGACGATGAGCGATTACCATCTTTATCTATCCCTGATCCCGGAGGCGCTGATCGCCTCCCAGCTCGAGCCTAAGGAGTTCGGCTCCTATTACGCCGTCGGCCGTAACGGGCGAGTGTTCGGGGAGGCGATCTTCTTCGAGCTCGATCCCGCCTTCCGCTCCGATGACTTCGCCTTCGATCTCGCCGATGAGCGCTGCGTGACGCAGCCGGACGGGGCACCGAAGTCATCGGTCTATCTCGGTATCTACAATGTGCTTGCGCGCATCCCGATCTCGGCTCTGGGGAAGCTCTACCTGGTCACCGACGACGGCCGCACGTTGGAGCTCGACCGGGGCGACTACACGCCGGACCGAGAGCATCCGCTGCATCTGTACCAAGAGTTCTGCCCGAAGCGACCAATTGTCGCGAGCCGGCTCGAGCCGCAGGCCTTCTGCCGTTCGATCACCGATCCGAAGCGCCCGGTCAATCTTCCGCGCATCGCCTTCTCGGACCTGATGCTTGGCGAACTCGCGTTCGATCCGATGAACGGCAAGGCCGACAACCTACCCTATCCCTACATCGGGCACCTGCGCGACGTGCTCTCGGACTTCACCGCGAACACGAAGGACAGCAAGCTGGTGCTCAAGCATGTGCGCGAGGGCGTGCTCTACCGCACCGTCCAGAGTGGTTTCTTCGTCGGAGATCACGATCACTTCGCCTACTACCCGTTTCCGAGCCGCGAGGAGCTGCAGTCGACCTACTACGACTGGTGGCGCTCGGCACAGATTGCCCACTTCGATTGATCCGGTCGTTGCGACGGCGCGGGCAGTGCCGATGCCGATCGATCCCTTGATCAAGCCATCCTTAATCTTGCCGTGGCGCCGAGCGCGCCTGGCGACCTAGCTGTAGAAGTCGAACCATGAACGAACCCGTCTTTTGGCTCGCTCCGCTCGCTTCCATCCTTGCCCTCTACTTCGCCTGGCGCTTCTTCCGCGAGATGCGGACCCAGGACGAAGGCACCGAGACCATGCGCGAGATCGGCGCCCATGTGCGCAAAGGCGCCATGGCCTATCTGCGCCAGCAATACAAGATCATGCTGGTGGTGTTTGCGCTGGTTGCTGGACTCTTCTCGTATCTCGCCTACGGACTCGGCGTGCAGAACCCCTGGCTGCCGGTCACCTTCATCTTCGGCGGCTTCTTCTCGGCATTGGCCGGCTACTTTGGGATGCAGACCGCAACCCTCGCGTCGACCCGGACCACAGCGGCAGCGCGGACCTCGCTGGCCGGTGCGCTCAACGTCGCGTTTCGCAGCGGCGCCGTGATGGGGCTGGTCGTGGTCGGGCTCGGGCTCGGCAACCTGGCGTTCTGGTTCGTGCTGGTGGACCTGTTCACGGCCGGCGATCCGGGCGACGGGGCCTATCTGGTGCTGGTGACCACGACGGTGCTGACCTTTGGCATGGGCGCCTCGATGCAGGCGCTGTTCGCGCGTGTCGGCGGCGGTATCTATACTAAGGCGGCCGATGTCGGCGCGGACCTGGTCGGCAAGGTCGAGGCCGGTATCCCGGAGGATGATCCGCGCAACCCGGCCGTCATCGCCGACAATGTCGGGGACAATGTCGGCGACGTTGCCGGGATGGGTGCGGACCTGTTCGAGTCCTACTGTGGCTCGATCCTCGCCGCCTCGGCCCTCGGTGCTGCTGCCTTCGTCGCCGAGCCGGCGATGCAGATGAAGGCGATCGCGGCGCCGATGGCGATCGCTGGTGTCGGTATCCTGCTCTCCGTCCTCGGGGTTTTCCTGGTCAAGACTCGCGAGGGCGCCGGGCAAAAAGAGCTGCTCGGTGCACTCTCGAAGGGGATCAACACCAGCGCGGCGCTGATCGTGGTCGCATCGGCCGCGGTGCTCTGGCTGCTTGGGATCGAGAACGTCTGGGGCGTCTGGGGTGCCGTCGTCAGCGGCCTGGTCACGGGCCTGGTGATCGGCCGGTCGACCGAGTATTCGACCTCGCCGTCGTTCAGGCCGACCCGCAGCATCGCCGCGGCCGCTGAGAGCGGTGCGGCGACCACGATCATCGCCGGCATCGGCGTGGGCATGCTCTCGACCGTGATCCCGGTGCTGGCGGTCGCGACCGGGACCACTCTGGCCTATCTGTTCGCCTCCGGCTTCGATCCGACGCAGATGACCCAAGGGCTGTATGGGATCGCGATCGCCGCGGTCGGCATGCTCTCGACCCTCGGCATCACGCTCGCCAGCGACGCCTATGGGCCGATTGCCGACAACGCCGGCGGCAATGCCGAGATGAGCGGTCTCGGCCCCGAGGTGCGCGAGCGCACCGATGCGCTGGATTCACTTGGCAACACCACGGCGGCGACCGGCAAGGGCTTCGCGATCGGCTCGGCGGCCTTGACCGCGCTGGCGTTGATCGCCTCCTATATCGAGGTGATCCGGATCGAGATGATCAAGGCCGGGACGACGATGCTTGAGCTCGGGCACGGGTTCAGCGTCGCCACTGCCGACGCCTCGCTGATCGACTTCATGGCCTACTATGAGGTGACCCTGCTGAATCCGGCGGTGCTGGTGGCACTGTTCCTCGGTGCGATGGTGGCCTTCACCTTCAGCGGGCTGACCGTCCAGGCGGTGGGTCGGGCCGCGCAGCTGATGGTCGAGGAGGTGCGGCGGCAGTTCCGCGAGAATCCGGGCATCCTCAAGGGCACCGCGGTGCCCGATTATGAGCGTTGTGTTGCGATCTCGACCGTCGGTGCCCAGCGCGAGATGGCCATCCCGTCGCTGATCGCGATCGCGGCGCCGATTGTGGTCGGGCTCTTGTTCGGCGTCGCCGGCGTGATTGGCCTGTTGGCCGGCGGGCTTGCCACCGGGTTCGTGCTTGCGGTGTTCCTCTCGAACGCGGGCGGTGCCTGGGACAACGCCAAGAAACACATCGAGGCCGGAAACCACGGTGGTAAGGGCTCTCCCGCCCACCGGGCATCGGTCATCGGCGATACCATCGGCGACCCGTTCAAGGATACCTCGGGCCCGAGCTTGAACATCCTGATCAAGCTGATGAGCATCGTGGCGATCGTGATGGCAGGCGTGACCCTCTCGTACACGCTGATCTGAACAGGTGCAAAGGGGATCTCGGCTGGTGGCGCTGCGCACGCGACAGCGTTGGCGGCCGGGTTCCAACCCTCGGAGGGCTTGGGTAGCCGTCCGGCAACGAGGCCTGCGACCGTTGCTGGAGCGGATCAGCCTGCTTCCTCGCTTGCGCTCATCAAGTGCTCCGGCTTGAAGGGAGTCTTGCTATGTACCTTGGGGTGATCTTCGCGACGCTCTGCGCCCTGATTGCACTCAGCTTCGCCATCCTGTCGATCCGCTGGGTGATGCTGCAGCCGCAGGGGGATGAGCGAATGCGCCAAATCGCTGGTGCCATCCGGGAGGGCGCCTCGGCGTATCTTCATCGCCAATACCTGACCATTGCGGGCGTCGCGCTTCTGCCGATGCTGGGACTCTGGCACTGGTTCGGTGTCGAGAGCGGGGTCGGCTTTTTGGTCGGTGCACTGCTCTCGGGCGCGGTCGGCTATGTCGGTGTGCTCGTCTGCGTCCGTGCGAACCTGAGGACCGCCGAGGCGGCCCGTCGCGGTGCCAATGCGGCGCTCCAGGTCGCGTTCCGCGGGGGGGCGGTCACAGGTTTGTTGGTGGTCGGGCTCGCGCTGCTCGGTGTGGCCGGTTATTACCTGGTGCTCGCGCCCCCCGATCCCGGTGACTTCGTCGCGCAGAGGGAGGCCCTCGGTGCGCTGATCGGGCTTGTCTTTGGCAGCTCGCTGATCTCCATCTTCGCCCGGCTGGGTGGCGGCATCTTCACCAAGGGCGCCGACATCGGGGCCGATCTGGTCGATAAGATCGGGTCCGGTCTCAACGCGGGTGATCCGCGCAACCTGGCCCTGATTGCCGACAACGTCGGCGATAACATTGGCGATTGTGCCGGGATGGCCGCCGATCTGTTCGAGACCTATGCCGTGACCCTGGTCGCGACCATGCTGCTCGGTTCGCTGCTGTTACAGGAGCACGCCGCCGACGCGGTCGCCTATCCCTTGGTGCTCAGTGGACTCGCGGTGTTGGCGACGGTGGTCGGGACCTTCTTCGTTAAGCTCGAGCCGGGCGATACCCGTGTGCTCGCTGCCTTGTCGAAGGCGCTGACGGTATCCGGTGTGCTCGCGTTCGTGCTCTTTGTCCCTGCGACCTGGTTGCTCCTGCCCGCCACCTTCATGCCTCCCGGTTCAGAGGAGGCACTAAGCCGCTGGGGCGTCCTTGCGGCGGCTGGGATCGGACTGGTGCTGACAGGCCTGATCTTGGTGAGCACGGAGTATTACACCGGCACCGACTATAGGCCGGTGCGCGGTATCGCCAAGGCATCAGTGAATGGCACCGCAACCAACCTGATTGCCGGCCTCGGTGTGTCGATGAAGTCGACCGGCGCCCCGGCGCTGATGATCTGCGGTGCCATCTGGGGCGCTTATGAGATGGCTGGTCTCTACGGCATCGCGATCGCGGCAATCTCGATGCTCTCGTTGACCGGTCTCCTCGTCGCGCTGAACGCCTATGGGCCGATCATCGATAACGCCGGCGGGATCGCCGAGATGGCTGGAATGGACGCGCAGGTGCAGGGTGTCACGGACTCGTTGGACGCGGTCGGGAACACGACCAAGGCCGTGACCAAGGGCTATGCCATTGGATCGGCTGGGCTCGCGGCGCTGGTGCTGTTCGCCGACTTCACCCACTCCATGGCCGCCGGGGGCAGAGTGCTGTCGTTCGAGCTCGAGAGTCCGGCGGTCTTGATCGGGCTCTTCATCGGTGCGCTCTTGCCCTATCTGTTCAGCGCGATGACGATCGAGGCGGTCGGTCGGGTCGCCGCCGTTGCTGTCGACGAGGTCCGCCGTCAGGCCCAAGAAGTAACAGGCATCATGGATCATCCGCCGAAGCTGGACGATGGGCGCACCGTCGACTTGCTGACCAAGAATGCGATCAAGGAGATGATCATCCCTTCGCTGCTGCCCGTCGCGGTGCCGATGGCGGTCGGTTTCGGCATCCAGTGGCTGATGGGCGGCAACGCCGGTGCACTGGCGCTTGGCGGCCTGCTGATCGGGACCATCATCACCGGCCTCTACGTCGCGATCTCGATGACCGCAGGCGGTGCTGCCTGGGACAATGCGAAGCGATACATCGATGACGGCAATTTCGGCGGCCCTGGCTCCGATGCGCATCAGGCAGCGGTCATCGGCGACGCCGTCGGTGATCCCGGGAAGGACGCGGCCGGGCCGGCGGTGAACCCGATGATCAAGGTCATCAACCTGGTCGCATTGCTGATGGTGCCTCTCCTGTAGGGACAGCGGCTGGAGGGGCGTCTTGTGATCCGCGTCGCGCTTGGCCGCACATGACTCGAGCAGCTTGGGTAACGCCGACCAACTCGTCTTGATCAGCAGCCGGGCAGGCCCGTTTAATCCGCCTTGCCCAGCGAATCCGTAGCGAGCGCAGGCGATCAGTTTGTCAGCCCTTTTTTGCGCCTGGGCTGGTCATCGCCGAGCCTCTGCTTTGTTGTCGCCGCGAAGCGTCCGGGCGGAGCTGGCTTCTGAGCTTGGGGGAAACGGTTGGGGGTAAGATCTGAGTCGTCGCTATCCGTTCCGGCTGTTTCCGGCTATCCTGTACGGTTTTGCTCAGGACAGCGCCGCCGCTGTCTACTCGAGATCGAACCAAGAGGCTGAATATGGACCTGCAACGCGTGACCCGGGGCGACAATGTCCCGAACGAGATCAATGTCATCATCGAGATACCGTCGCATTCGGAGCCGGTGAAGTACGAAATGGACAAGACGACCGGGGCGATGTTCGTGGATCGCTTCATGTCGACCGCGATGCACTATCCCTGCAACTACGGCTATGTGCCCCACACGCTCTCGTCGGATGGTGACCCGGTGGATGTGATGGTAGTGACTCCCTATCCGCTGATCCCGGGGTCCGTCATCCAATGCCGGCCGATCGGTGTCCTCAAGATGACAGACGAGTCGGGTGACGATGCCAAGATCCTGGCGCTGCCGATCGACAAGCTATTCAAGGGCTATCGAAATATCGAGAGCTTCCGTGACATGCCGCCGCATCTGCTCGACCAGATCGCCCACTTCTTCGAGCACTACAAGGATCTGGACGAAGGCAAATGGGTGCGCATCGCGGGTTGGGGCGGTCGTGAAGAGGCGCGTCAGGAGCTCATGGCCAGCGTCGCGATGTTCGAGGACGAACCGGAGAAACCGCACTTCTGACGTCGGATGCCGGGCCGGCGCGCTGCCGGTCTCAAGACCGGCCTCAAGATTAGCTGTCCGCGGATCACCGATCCCACATCACATTCTTCTCATCCCGGGCCGCGGCCTCGAGCAGCTCGATCAGCGGTAGCGCCCGGTGCTTCAGGCTGACGCTCTGGGCGCGGGCATCCTCATCGTCCTCGTCGCGCTCGGGGTCCAGCGGTGCCTCGGGGTTGGTTTCGACTGCGGCCTTCAAGCGGTCGAGTGCGGCGGGCACATCCTTGGCCAATAGCGCACCAGGCACCGCACCGCTGTGGCCCATCATCCGAATCAGGGCCTTGGCGACATCGCCAAACATGGTGATGTCGGCGTGGACAGGGGTCTTGAAGGTGATCAGCATCGTTGCGTCCTCAATTGTTTGTCACTCAGGCAGGTCGCCCATCCACTGACGATAGCGTCGTCTGCGGAGGCTGTAACCGTCAAGCGCGTGTTGTACAGGTCTTGTCCGCCCCAATCATCGACAAGCCGAACAACCACTGGAAGAGGTCTGCTATGGTATCCAGCTCGATCGAGGGCGCGGAGGACGCATGGGCGACGACTGGAGGGCGCTGGGCGCGTCTTCCGCTGCGCTGGCGTCGTTTCGGATTCGCGGTGCTGGTGGTGTCGACGATCCTGTTGATGCTGGGTTTGATGACCTGGACGCTGGGTGCCGGTGGTTACGACTGGCTCGATGGGCTGCTCATCGTCTGTTTTGCGATGACCCTGCCCTGGACCGTGATCGGATTCTGGAACGCGGTGGTGGGGTTCATCATCCTGCGCACCGCGCACGACCCGGCGCACGCGCTGTATCCACCTGCGGCTAGCGTTGACGACGCTGCGCCGATCATCGCCCATACCGCGCTGCTGAGCTGTATCCGGAACGAGGATGTCACCTCGGTCGTGCGCAACCTGGACCGGATGCTCGATGAGCTGGATGCAGCCGGTGTCCAGGATCGTTTCGCCCTCTATGTGCTCAGTGACTCGACCTGGCCCGAGGTGATCGCAGCCGAGGAGGAACAGGTCGGACGACTGACGTCACGCTGGAACGGGGTGATTGAGGTGGTCTACCGGCGCCGGTCATCGAACCCCGGCTACAAGGCGGGCAACATCGGTGATTTCTGCGCGCGCTGGGGCGCTGAGCACGACTTCATGCTGGTGCTCGATGCAGACAGCCTGATGGCTGCCGCGACCATCCTCCGAATGGTGCGTCTGCTGCAGGCACGCCCCAGGCTTGGAATCCTGCAAACGCTGACGGTCGGTCTACCTAGCGACAGCGCCTTTGCACGGCCATTCCAGTTCGGTATGCGGCTCGGTATGAAGAGCTACAGTATTGGCAGCGCCTGGTGGCAGGCCGATGCCGGCTCCTATTGGGGGCATAACGCACTGATCCGACTGCGCCCGTTCGTCGCACACTGCGCCCTGCCGCGGATCGCGGGCAACGGCCCGCTCTCGGGCTGGGTCCTGAGCCATGATCAGCTGGAGGCGGCCTGGATGCGGCGCGCCGGTTACGAGGTGCGGGTGATGCCGGTCGAGGGTGGGAGCTGGGAGGAGCATCCGCCGACCCTGCTCGAATTCGTGCGCCGGGATCTGCGTTGGTGTCAAGGCAATATGCAGTATCTGAGGCTCGGTCGCGACGAAATTGCGGGCTTACATCCGGTTAGCCGCTGGCAGCTCCGACTTGCAGTCATGATGTTCCTGGCGTCGCCGGCCTGGCTGATGCTGATGCTCGTCGGTGTGCTGCGACTCGGATTCGATGGCGAGGGGCCCGTCTATCGGCCCGAGACCGGGCTGGCATTGTTCGCGCTGGTGATGACGATGGTCTTCGCGCCGAAGCTCGCGACGATCATTGATGCGCTCAGCAGCGCGGCGGGCCGGGCCCGCTTCGGGGGCGGTCTGCGACTCGGCATCAGCAGCCTTGCCGAGATCGGATTCGCCGCCCTGCTGGCGCCGATCATGGCGATCGCTCACACCCTCTTCCTTGCCGAGCTGGTGCTGGGAAGGGCTGTGGTCTGGGGGGCTCAGCGGCGCGCGTTGCACGGTGTGCGCTGGCGCGATGCCGTGCGCTGGCTCTGGCCGCAGACCCTGATCGGTGGGCTCGGCGTTGCATGGCTCAGTCTGCATGCCCCGCCTAGCGCCGTGGTGATCTCGCCGTTCTTCATGGGCGCACTGTTCGCAATCCCGATCGCCGTCACGACCGCGTCGCCAGCGCTTGGCCGATTGGTCGCGTGGCTGGGCCTATGGCGAACTCCCGACGAGGTCGAGCCCGTCGCGATCCTCCGGGCCGTGCGTCTAGAGTGGGGCACGGCCTCGGTGCAGCCCATGCTGGCGACCGGATGGCGCGAACAGACCGCAGAGGCTCTCGACTGACCAGTCGGCCCGCCGGTCGAGGCGGCCGTGCGTCGTTGCGGCGCCTTCGGCCCGGCGGGATGGATCGTTTCGGCTCACGTCGTTGCAGAAACCTAGCCCAAAGGCTATCCTTCGTCGATTAACCTGACAAGATAGCCTATTCGGAGCAGGAAGGTCATGAAAGAAGGCATCCATCCCGATTATCAGGACGTGAAGGTCCTCTGCAGTTGCGGCAACAGCTTCACCACGCGCTCGACGTTGAAAGACGAGCTGCATGTCGAGGTCTGTTCGGCATGCCATCCGTTCTACACCGGTAAGCAGAAGATCGTCGATACCGGCGGCCGCGTCGATAAGTTCCGTCGTAAGTACGGGCGCTGATTATCCCTCGCGTCGGGCTCGAGCTGTTTGGCCATCACCGAAATACTGTCGGTCGGGCATCCGAGCCTGTGAACCGCTCGGCCACGGCCGATCTTGATCCGAGACCGGAGCGTCCCGTATGTCCGATGATTCACGCCCCGACGCTGACGCCGACCTCAACGCCGCTGCGCTGGCCTATCACGAGACGCCGCGCCCTGGTAAGACCGGGGTCGAGATCACTAAGCCTGCGGCGACTCAGCGCGATCTCTCGTTGGCTTATACGCCCGGCGTCGCTGAGCCGGTGCGGCGCATCAATGCTGACGCGCAGGCTGCCTACCGCTATACCAATCGCGGCAACCTTGTCGCGGTGATCACCGACGGGACCGCTGTCCTCGGGCTCGGTAACGTCGGCGCGCTCGCCGGCAAACCGGTCATGGAAGGCAAGGCGGTCTTGTTCAAGCGCTTTGCGGACATCGATGTCTTCGACATCGAGGTCGACGCCGAGACGCCGGAGGCGTTCATCGAGACTGTCGTGCGCATCGCGCCAACCTTCGGCGGTATCAATCTCGAAGACCTCGCTGCGCCGCACTGCTTCGACGTCGAGCAGGCGTTGATCGAGCGGCTCGACATCCCGGTCTTCCATGACGATCAGCATGGCACCGCGATCATCATCGCTGCCGGCTTGCTCAATGCGCTGGAGCTGCAAGGCAAGGCCCTGGCCGATGCGCGTATCGTCGTACTTGGTGCCGGTGCGGCCGGGATCGCATCGATCAAGCTCCTGATCGAGCTCGGCGCGGACCCGCAGCGAATCCTCACGGTCGACCGCCACGGGGTCATCCATAGTGGGCGTGATGACCTGAACCGCCATAAGGCTGAGATCGCTGTCGAGACCGACCGCCGCTCGCTCGAGGACGCCTTTCAGGACGCCGATGTCTTCATCGGTCTGTCGGGGCCGGATCTAGTAACTCGAGCGATGCTCGCGGCGATGGCGCCAAGGCCGATCGTCTTCGCCTTATCGAATCCAGTACCGGAGATTCGGCCGGAGGTTGCGCTCGAGGTCCGTGACGACCTGATCATGGCGACCGGCCGCTCCGACTACCCCAACCAGGTCAACAATGTCCTGGGCTTTCCGTTCATCTTCCGCGGTGCGCTCGATGTGCGGGCTTCGCGCATCAATAACGCGATGTGCATCGCTGCGGTGCACGCACTCAAGGATCTGACCCGGGAGCCGGTGCCGGCCTCGGTGCTCGAGGCCTACGGGCTGGATGCGCTGACTCGCGGGCCAGACTACATCATCCCCAAGCCGTTGGACCCGCGTCTGCGCGACACCGTTTCAGCGGCCGTCGCCAAGGCCGCGATAGCGAGCGGCGTCGCCCGTGCTTGATGCCTCTGATCGTGGGTGATCCCAGTGCAGGACGGGCTGGGCTGTGTCGGGCGTGCTGTGCGGTCGGTGCCTGTAAGGACCGGATGGGGTGCCCGCTGCGAAGTGGGCACTATTCCTGCTTAATCATTCCTGCTTAGGTTCTGCTTAGATTCTGCTTAGGTTCTGGCGTGAGTGCAAGGACGCACCGATGGCCTCTAGTGGAATCCGTCTCGTCTGAGGCAGGTATCCAGTTACGGCTGCTCTCGCCTCGGTCGCTGATACTCGGATCATTCCCCCTCGCGACCCGATATGCACCATCTCGTTGCATTGCTGCCCTCAGGTTGTGCGCGACCGGTCAGAGCCGATTCATGCTCGGTCGCGCGTCGTTGCCGGTCGGCGGTTGTTTGACCCGATCCCTAGGCTCAACGACCTTCGATCATCAGGCTGAATTGCCGCCCTGCGCTGAGACCGCTGCTGCGGAGTCGGGCTGGAGCGGTGAGTGACAGACGGGAGAGACCTCTATGGCCGACAAGATCATCACCATTACCGATAACGCGGCCGGTGAAAGCTTCGACTACCCGCTCAAGACTGGCACCATGGGACCCGGTGCGCTGGACATCTCGTCGCTCTATCGGGATGCCGGCTTCTTCACCTATGACCCTGGCTTCATGGCGACGGCGAGCTGCCATAGCGCCATTACTTACATCGATGGCGAGAAGGGCGTGCTGCTCTATCGGGGCTATCCGATCGAGCAGCTCGCGACCAAGGCCAGTTTCCTCGAGGTCGCCTATCTGCTGCTCTACGGCGAGCTGCCGACCGAAGAGGAGCTGATCGATTTCGAGCGTCTGATCACCCAGCACACGATGCTCAATGAGAACCTGAAACGGTTCTTGAGCGGTTTCCATTATGATGCGCATCCGATGGCGATGCTCTGTGGTGTCGTCGGCTCGCTGTCCGCGTTCTATCACGAATCAATCGATGTCCATAATCCGCGTTACCGTGAGGTCTCGGCGCATCGGCTGATCGCCAAGATGCCCACCATTGCGGCGGCCGCCTACAAGCACTTCGTCGGCGAGCCGATCATGTATCCGCGCAACGATCTGCGCTACGGCGCGAACTTCCTGCACATGATGTTCGCGACCCCCTGCGGGGATTACGAGCCCGATCTGCTCGCCGAGAAGGCGCTGAATCTGCTGTTCATCCTCCATGCCGATCACGAGCAGAACGCCAGTACGTCGACCGTGCGGCTGGCCGGCAGCTCGGGGGCCAATCCGTTCGCCTGTATCGCTGCCGGTATCGCATCGCTCTGGGGGCCGGCGCACGGGGGCGCCAACGAGGCCGTGCTCGATATGCTGCAGCAGATCGGTGACGTCAAGAACGTCTCCACCTATGTCGACAAGGCCAAAGACAAGGATGACCCCTTCCGGCTGATGGGCTTCGGGCATCGGGTCTACAAGAACTATGACCCGCGCGCCAAGATTATCCGCGAGGTCTGCCACCAGGTGCTCGACGAGTTCCCCGGGGCGGCCGACAGCCCGCTGCTCGAGCTGGCGGTGAAGCTCGAGGAGATCGCGCTCAACGATGAGTACTTCGTCGAGCGCAAGCTGTATCCGAACGTCGACTTTTACTCCGGCATCATCTATCGCGCCCTCGGCATCCCCCGCAATATGTTCACGGTGATGTTCGCGGTTGCGCGTACGGTCGGCTGGGTCTCACACTGGATGGAGATGATGAGCGATCCGGCCAATCGGATCGGCCGGCCGCGTCAGATCTATCACGGACCCGAGGTGCGCGATTATGTTCCGATCTCCAAGCGCTGAGCACGCACTGGTCAAGGGAGGCCTGGCGTGTCTGACGCGGTGCGGCTTGGCTGGTATCGGCGTCATCACTTTGAGGTCGCTCCCTAACGGCCGCAACTCGGCGAAGAGGCGCAGCCTCGAGGTCTTTGCTGCCGAGCTATACGCTTCATCTCGCGTGACTTCTCCGTCACATCGACCTTAATGCCCCTCATTTGCGAGTAGCTGCTCGACCGCGCGGGTGTCCAACCCGCGCTCGGGCCGCTCCGAGATCGCGCCCAACGGCGGGTTCTGCCGGTCTCGCGCCGGCAGCACCACGAGCTCGATCGGCACCTCGCCTGCCATGAAGGCGAAGCTCGGGTGGGCCTGGCGCGTGCCGTCGGCGTAGCGCTGTTGTGCGTCGCCCTCTTGCCAGGGGATGCCCTTGTCGATCAGGCGGAAGACGATCTCGCGGGGGTCGTCGGCGAAGAGATGGACTCGAACCCCTTGCTCGAGCGACGCGGTGCCGCTCAGGGATTGCCCCACCAGGCGCGGATCGAAGTCGGCGAAGGTCTTCATCGCGGCCAGCGCCTGTTCGCGCAGCCTGGTGGTGACATGCTGCTGCGCCTCGGGCTCAAACAGCCGATACTCGCTCTCGAGCGCCTCCTGGATCTCGGCATTGTCGGGCCAGCAGCGCTTGTTATCGATGCCGAGCCGCTGCGCTGCCTTGCGTCGTGCGCGGTCCGGTTCGACGAGCCCTTGCTCGCGCATGATGCGGGCGGATTCATAGGCGAGCTGGCGCCGCTGGCTCGCGCAAGCGCCGCGACCGGAGGGCTTGGCCCCCGCCCTTTGCTGACCCGCTGCTTCGCGCGACACACGCGAGCGGCCTGTGACCCGTGTCCCGTTTCGTCTTGGCATACCAGCTACGAGTGTTAGGCTGCGGGATGCAGGTTCAAGACCATTTGATATAGTCTTCAGATCGCGCAGGATTTCTGAGAAGCGGGCTCCGGCCCTGCTCGAGGGCTGCTGCAACATGTTCCGACTCGGCCTAAAACAGCGCCCACTGGTTGGCGTCGATATCGGCTCGACAGCCGTGAAGCTGGTTGAGCTGGGCGCCGCACGCGCTGGTGAGGCGTTCCGTGTCGAGTCCCTCGGACTCGAGCCGCTGCCGGCTGGCGCGGTGCTCGAGAAGAAGATCGCCGATGTCCAGAAGGTGGGCGAGGCCGTTGGCGCCGCGCTGGGACGCGCCGGAACCAAGACCCGGCGGGCGGCCGTCGCCGTTGCCGGTTCTGCCGTGATCACCAAGGTGCTGTCGTTGAATGGCGACCTTTCCGACGCCGAGATGGAGGCCCAGCTCCAGCTCGAGGCTGATCAGTATGTCCCTTATCCCCTGGAGGAGGTCAACCTCGATTTCGATGTGCTCGGACCGACCAAGGGCTCCGAGGGCATGGTCGATGTCCTTCTAGCGGCCTCGCGCCAGGAGAACGTGGACGATCGCGTTGCCGCCCTCGAACTCGCCGGACTGGGGGCCGAGATTGTCGACATCGAGTCGAACGCCATCGAGAACGCCTGCGGTCTCCTTGCAGGCTCGCGTGGACCCGAAGAGGCGCTCGTCGCCGTCGCTGATGTCGGCGCGAGCACCACGACCCTGCATGTGCTCCACAACGGCCAGAACATCTACACTCGCGAGCAGAGCTTCGGTGGTCAACAGTTGCTGGAAGAGGTGCAGCGACGCTCGGACGGCACCGTCGAGGGGGCCTTGGCGTTGTTGCGTGAGACGTCGATTCGGCCCGAGATCCTGAGCGAGGTGCTGGAGCCGTTTCAGGAGACCCTAGCAAGGCAGCTCGCGCGCGCGCTGCAGTTCTTCTACTCCAATTCGCCATTCAATCAGGTCGATGCGCTGCTGGTCACGGGCGGGGTCAGCGCAGTCCCCGGCCTCGCTCAGGTGCTCGCTGAGCATCTCGGGGCTCCGGCGAGGATCGCGGACCCGCTCGGCGAGATGTCTTTGGCACCAAACCTGGACCCGGGCCTGATCACGCATGGTCGCGGCGCACTGCTGGTCGCGGTCGGGCTGGCGATGCGGCGGTTCCGGTAGATGGCCCGGATCAATCTGCTCCCTTGGCGCGAGGCTGCGCGACGGCGGCGCCAGCGCGACCTTGGCATGATCGCGCTGATCTCGGTGGCGATGGTCCTGCTGTCCGGTTTCGCGCTCAAGGTCCAGTTCGATGCGATGCTCGCCGCCCAGAATGCTCGCAACAGCTTTCTCGAGGGACAGATCGCGGTCTTGAATCGACGCATCCGCGAGATCAATCAGGTCGAGCAGAGGAAGGCGGATCTGCTGGCACGGATGGATGTCATTCAACGGCTGCAGGAAAGCCGCCCGGAGATCGTCCATCTGGTCGACGAGCTGGTCGATGCGGTACCAGCTGGCGTGTTCCTGACCAGCCTGCGACAAGAGGGAGAACAGCTCACCATTGAGGGACGCGCGCAATCCAACGCGCGCGTCTCGGCGTTGATGCGCAATATCGATGCGTCGGATTGGGTCGGCGGCTCCCAACTGGTGCTGATCGAGAACAAGGACGAGACCGGCACTGGATTCAGTCATTTTCGGTTGGGCTTCAAGCAGCGGCGACCCGGTTCCGACGATGAAACGATGCAGGCAGCGGTGGATTAGGCTGGTGATCGCATGCTGTTCTTCACCGCAGCGGCGTTTCAGGGGCGACTGAATGGATCTCAATGAGCTGGATCTGAACGAGATCGGCGACTGGCCCGTCACAGCCAAAGCCGTGGTCATCGCGCTGCTCTGCGGCCTCGTCGGCTTTGGCTGGTATCACTTCGTCACCAGCGGCCAGATCGATCAGCTCGAGCGTGCGGAGCAGAAGGAACAGGAGCTGCGGCAGGGCTTCGAGCGAAAGCAGCATAAGGCGGCCAATCTCGAGGCATACCGTCGTCAGTTGGCAATGATGGAGGAGTCGTTCGGGGCGATGCTACGCCAGCTTCCCGACCAGACCGAGGTGGCGTCGCTGTTGGTCGATGTCTCGCAGACGGGCTTGGCCGCAGGTCTCGAGTTCGAGCGGTTCGAGCCGGCTGCCGAGATCACGCGGGACTTCTATGCCGAGCTCCCGATCCGGGTTCGGGTCACCGGCCGATATCATGAGTTCGCACGCTTCATCAGCGGACTTGCCGCCCTGCCTCGCATCGTCACCGTTCATGATATCGAGATCAGACGGGGCGATGACCCCGGAGACGCAAGCACCCAGGGCACA
>JAAAOQ010000115.1 GCA_009908845.1 Gammaproteobacteria bacterium | reverse complement strand
GGCCCGGCCGCCCCGCCGACGATGAGCGGCAGCAGAATGGGCGCGGTGCCGAGCACCACCACCCCCTGAAAGGCGTAGCCCCCGTACCAGGGGGACATGGATGCGAAGGGTCCTGACTGCATTGCCGAAAGCTCTCGAATGTTGCTGCGTCGATCTCGGCGGCGATCTTCTCAGTCGGTTTGCCCAGCAGCAAGCGTTTCAGTGGACCACCTGCGTGCCAAGTACGCCACCATGTCGCCCATCGCCAAGTTCCAGGCACGACGGTTTCCAGGCCGCTTGTTCCGGGTCAGGAACCCGGCGGAAGGGAGCGTAGTACACTGCGAGGACGACGATAAATCAGTCCCCGAACCACGGGGCACTAGGAGGCTGAGGTGCGGCTGCACATCCCGTTGGATACCCTATGTTCGTTGATCGACCTGGCGCGTGAGTTTCAGGCCAAGGAAGAGGTGGTCTTCCCGGAGGTGCCGGCAAGCCCGACCGACGACTGGGCGATGCAGGTTCTGGCCGACCATGGCGACGATTACAACGTCAGCGAATTCCGAGGCATCGTCAACGAGATGTCGGAGCGGCAACGCTCGGAGCTGATCGCGCTGATGTGGGTCGGACGCGGCGACTTCAGTGCCGACGAATGGGAAGAGGCGGTCGACGAGGCATGGGGCGATTTCAGTATCCGCGCCGCCGCCTATGTGCTCGCGCACCCGATGCTCTCCGATCACCTCGAAGAGGGCATGATCGCTTTCGATCTGTCCTGCGAGGAGTAACACCCCCGAGCAGAGCACAGCGGGTCGAGACAGGATCGCAGCGCTCACAGCAAGAGGAAAGGATCGCCGTTCTTGTTCCTAAGCAGGTCGATCCTTGCTACGGCACCCTTGCTAAGGCGCCCTTGCTAAGGCGCAGAGCGCCCTTCGGGGCACCCCTTCTAGGTCGGCCCTATCCTGAAAGTGCGGAGCCATCAAGCCGAGTGGCGGCCCAAGCCGGCGCCGATTGCAAACCCTGGCTGCTGAGCGCGCGCACTGCCTTGGCCTGCCCCCCTCGGCCGGACCGCCCTCAGGCCGCCCGGCCAAGCATCAGCACGATTTCAGGTCAGCACGATTTCAGGTTTCTGGCAGGTCTTCGCTGCCAACCGCCTTCATACTGAGCCTGATCCGACCCTGCTTGTCCACCTCGAGCACCTTGACGCGGACGACATCGCCCTCGCTGAGCTTGTCGCTGACCCGCTCGACGCGCTCGTCGCTGATCTGGCTGATGTGGACCAGGCCATCGCGACCGGGCAGGATGGTCACGAAGGCGCCGAAGTCCATCAGGCGCGCGACCTTGCCCTCGTAGACCTTGCCGACCTCGACATCGGCGGTGATCAGCCGGATGCGCTTCTTGGCCTCCTCGCCGGCGCTCTTCTGCACCGAGAAGATCTTGACCAGGCCGTCGTCGCTGATGTCGATGGTCGCGCCGGTTTCCTCGGTCAGCGCACGGATGGTCGCCCCGCCCTTGCCGATCACGTCGCGGATCTTCTCCGGGTGGATCTTGAACTCGATGATCCGTGGGGCATGCTCGGACATCTCGGCGCGGTGGGTGTCGATGACCTTGTTCATCTCGCCGAGGATGTGCAGCCGGCCGTCCTTCGCCTGCGCCAGGGCGGTCTCCATGATCTCCTTGGTGATGCCCTCGATCTTGATGTCCATCTGCAAGGCATTGACGCCATCGGCCGGACCCGCGACCTTGAAGTCCATGTCGCCAAGGTGGTCCTCGTCGCCCATGATGTCGGTCAGGACCGCGAACTGATCTCCCTCCTTGATTAGCCCCATCGCGACACCAGCCACTGGGGCCTTGATCGGCACACCGGCATCCATCAACGACAGGCTGGTGCCGCAGACACTCGCCATCGAGCTGGAGCCGTTGGACTCGGTGATCTCGGAGACGACCCGGATCGAGTACGGGAACTCGGAAAGGCTCGGCATCGAAGCGAGCACGCCGCGTTTGGCCAGACGGCCGTGGCCGATCTCGCGCCGTTTCGGGCTGCCGACGCGGCCGGTCTCGCCGACGCAGAACGGCGGGAAGTTGTAGTGCAGCATGAACGGGTCGCGGCGCTCGCCCTCGAGGGCGTCGATGATCTGCGAGTCGCGCTCGGTGCCGAGCGTCGTGACGACGATCGCCTGGGTCTCACCACGGGTGAAGAGCGCCGAGCCGTGAGTCCGGGGCAGGACACCGGTCCGCACCGAGATCGGGCGCACTGTCTTAGTGTCTCGGCCGTCGATACGCTCTTCGCCGGCCAGGATACGGCCGCGCACGATCTCCTTCTCGAGCTTCTCGACCGCCCCGTAGACCTTCGGCTGCGGCCAGGGGGAATCCTCGCCCGCGAGCTTCTCGAAGACCTCACTGCGGATCGCATCCAGCGAGGCGTAGCGCTCCATCTTCTCCTTGATCCGATAGGCCTCACCGAGCCGATCAGCACAGGCATCCGCAACGGCAGCGGTCAGCTCCGGATCGGCCTCGGGCGGCTCCCAGGGGATCGGCGTCTTGTTGACCTCGGCGGCGAGCTCCTTGATGGTCTGAATCACGACCTGCATCTGCTCGTGACCAAACATCACTGCACCGAGCATCACATCCTCCGGCAGACCCCGCGCCTCGGACTCGACCATCAGCACCGCACTCTCGGTGCCGGCGACGATCAGATCGAGGTCACTGTCCGGGCTGAGCCCGACGACTGCGGGATTCAGGATGTACTCTCCATTCTTATAGCCAACCCGGGCCGCGCCGATCGGGCCGTTGAATGGCAGCCCCGCAATCGAGAGCGCCGCCGACGCCCCGATCATTGCCGGCATCTCAGGATTGACGGCAGGGTTCAACGATTTGACCGTGGCAATCACCTGCACTTCGCGGCCGAAGCCCTTTGCGAAGAGCGGCCGTACGGGTCGGTCGATCAGCCGCGCGGTCAGGATCTCGGATTCGCTCGGCCGTCCCTCACGACGAAAAAAGCCGCCGGGGATACGGCCGGCGGCATAGGTCTTCTCCTGATAGTCGATCGTGAGCGGCAGGAAGTCCTTCATCTCGGTCGCCCGTTTGTCGACGACAACGGTGACGAGCACGACGGTATCATCGACATTGACCATGACGGCGCCGTCGGCCTGGCGGGCGATCTCACCAGTTTCGAGCGTTACCGTCTGATCGCCATATTGGAAGGTCTTGTGGATAGGGGTCACTAGGACGGTCCTCTGGGTGGTCCCCACGACGGGGGGAGTGCGGCCCGCGCCGGGAATACCGTCGCAGCGGGCACGCACCGAGGCGTATGGGTGAGGCGGGCCAGCACCGGCATTCGGCGACCGGCACCGCCATCGGAATCGGAGTGCATCTAACGGCGCAGACCGAGCTTCTGGATCAAGGCTCGATACCGATCGAGGTCCTTGCCCTTGAGATAGTCGAGCAGCTTGCGGCGTGAATTGACCATCCGCACCAAGCCGCGGCGCGAGTGATGGTCCTGCTTGTGCTCGGTGAAGTGCTCGGTCAATTGCTTGATCCGGGCGGTCAATAATGCGACCTGCACCTCGGGCGATCCGGTGTCGTTCGGGCCGCGCCCGTGCTCTTCGACAATCTGGCGTTTCTCGTCTGCGGTCATTGTCATTGGACTTCTCCCAACTCGATCGCGACGCCTCGAGACGGCGTCTATTGATGGCCCCCAACCCCGACAATGACTTCAGGGTCAAGGCATTGAACTGTAGCGGCTTGCGCGACCGCCGGCGCCTCGGAGCGAGCCGCGACGGCCGCGATTCTACGGCCTCGGTCATCACTTTGAAACCAAAGGTGCCCGCGCGCCAGATCCAGATCAGCCGGTCGGCGGGTGACGGCTCAGACCAATCGTTTGGGCTGCACCCGACCGTCTTCCAGGATCTCCCCAACCCCGAGGAAACAATCGCCCACGTCATAGAGGCGCACCAGCCCTTCGGTCGGCGCCTGCGGGACTAGCACCGGCTGACCTTGGCTCAGATAGAAGGCGGCATTCGCGGACAGCCGCACCGCCGGACAGTGGCCAAGGGTCGACTCCAGTGGGAGCAGCAGCGCGTCCATCGCCTCGGGCCCCGACTCGGCGGCCGCCTCGACCTCGGCCAGGGTCACGAAGGCCGTGTCACCTTCGACATAGGGTCCGACGCCGGTGCGGCGCAGTGCTGCGACATGCCCGCCGCAGCCGAGACGCTTACCGATGTCCTCGGCAAGGGTACGGACATAGGTGCCCTTGGAGCAGTGCACCAAGAGCTCGATATCCGGTAGCCTGAATTCGAGCAGCTCGATGCCGTAGATGCTGATCTGACGGGGTGTGCGCTCGACCTCTTTGCCCTCACGGGCGAGCTTGTAGAGCCGCTTGCCGTCGTGCTTGACCGCCGAATACATCGGTGGAAGCTGCTCGATCTCTCCGACGAAGCCGGCGATGACCTCGCTGACCGCAGCCTCGGTGACCCCGTCGCCGATTGGCTCGGTCGCGATCACCTCACCCTCGGCATCGGCCGTTTCAGTGGTCTCACCCAGCCGCACACGGACCCGATAACGCTTGTCCGCGTCCAGCAGGAAGCCCGAGAACTTGGTCGTATAGCCGAGGCACAGCGGCAGCAGCCCGGTTGCAAGCGGGTCAAGGCTGCCAGTATGACCGGCCTTTTGCGCGTCATAGAGCCGCTTGACGCGCTGCAGCGCATGATTGGATGAGATCCCGAGCGGCTTGTCCAACAGCAAGATGCCGTTGACCTCGCGGCCCCGTCTGCGTCGTCTACCCATGGTGTTCCAGAGTGAGAGCGGGATCAGCGGCCGGCGTTGGAGGCATCGGCTGCCTCGTCTGCTCGGTGGCCGTCGCCGCCAGTGGTGTCTGTTTCGGTGTCGTGCGAATCGGCCGCCTGACCGACCGCGGACTCGATCAATGCGGACAGACGCTCGCCGCGGCGGACCGATTCGTCATGGACGAAGTGCAGCTGAGGCACCGTCCGCAGCCGGGCGGTGCGCGCAAGCTCATGGCGCAGGAAGCCGGACAAACCGCCGTTCAGCAGGCGCCCTTGCTCGCTAGCGTCCTTGTCCGCCGGGAAGCAGGTGAAGTAGACCTTGGCGTGGGCAAGATCTCGACTGACCCGGACCTCGTGCAGGGTGATATCGCCCAGCCGCGGGTCCTTGGCCCGCCGCAACAGCTGGGTCAGCTCTCGCAGCAGGGCCGCCCCGATCCGCTCGCCGCGATCAAAGCCGCGTTGTGAGGCACGGCTCATAGCTCCCGTGCCCGCTCCTTGCGCTCGAATACCTCGATCTGATCCCCCGGCTGGACGTCGTTGTAGTTCTTGACGCCGATGCCGCACTCGGTTCCGTTCTTGACCTCGCTGACGTCCTCCTTGTAGCGGCGCAGCGATTCCAGCGCGCCCTCGTAGATCACGACGTTGTTGCGCAGCACCCGGATCGGGCTGTTGCGCCGGATCACGCCCTCGACCACCATGCAGCCGGCGATAGCGCCGAACTTCGACGAGCGGAACACATCGCGGACCTCGGCCAGACCGATGATCTCCTCCGAGACGATCGGGCTCAGCAGACCGGAGATCGCCTTCTTGACGTCGTCGATCAGCTCGTAGATGACCGAGTAATAACGCAGGTCCAGCCCCTGCTCCTCGATCACCCGCCGCGCTGCGCCGTCGGCCCGGACGTTGAAGCCGAGCATGATCGCGTTCGAGGTCACGGCCAGGTTCGCATCCGACTCGGTGATGCCGCCGACACCGGCGGCGACCACCGAGACCTTGACCTCGTCGTTGCTGAGCTTGACCAGGGCCTCTTTGATGGCCTCGACACTGCCCTGCACATCGGCCTTGAGGATGATGTTGACGCTCTTGAGGTCGCCCTCCTTGAGCTGCGAGAAGAGCTGATCCAGGTTCGCGCCGCGCTGCTCGTCCATGCGTGTCTGGCGATCGCGCTCGCGGCGTAGCTCGGCGACCTCGCGGGCGCGCTTCTCGTCGGTCACGGCGATCACATCGTCGCCCGCGTTCGGCGACCCGGAGAGACCGAGCACCTGCACCGGGATCGATGGTCCTGCGCTCTTCACCTGGCGACCGAGCTCATTGAACATCGCCCGTACCCGACCATACTCGGCGCCGCTGACGATCATGTCGCCGGCACGGAGCGTACCCGATTGCACCAGCACGGTCGCGACCGTGCCGCGGCCCTTCTCCAGACTCGACTCAACGATGGTCCCATGCGCAGGCCCATCGACCGGCGCCGTCAATTCGAGCACCTCGGCCTGCAGCAGCACGGCGTCGAGCAGATCGTCGATGCCGTCCCCGCTCTTGGCCGAGACCTTGACCAACATGGTGTCGCCGCCCCACTCCTCGGGCACCAGCTCATGCTGGGTCAGCTCTTGCATCACCCGGTCCGGATTCGCATCGGGCTTGTCCATCTTGTTCACGGCGACGACGACCGGGACCCCGGCCGCCTTCGAGTGCTGGATCGCCTCGATGGTCTGCGGCATCACGCCGTCATCGGCCGCGACCACGAGGATCACGATATCGGTCGCCTTGGCACCACGGGCGCGCATCGCCGAGAAGGCGGCATGGCCGGGCGTATCCAGGAACGAGATGATGCCCTTGTCCGTCTCGACGTGATAGGCACCGATATGCTGGGTGATGCCGCCGGCCTCACCGGCAGCGACTTTGGCGCGGCGGATGTAGTCGAGCAGCGAGGTCTTGCCGTGATCGACGTGGCCCATGATGGTCACCACCGGCGGCCGCGGCCGCGCCTCGGCCTGGCCGACCTCCTCCTCGAGCAGGGCCATCAGCGCATCCTCGGCGTCCTCCTCCTTGGCCTCGATCGCCTTGTGACCCATCTCCTCGACGACCAGCATCGCGGTGTCGCGATCCAGCGTCTGGTTGATGGTCACCATCATGCCCTGCTTGAACAGTTCCTTGATGACCTGACCGGCCTTGACCGACATCCGTGCGGCGAGATCGCCGACCGAGATCGTCTCGGGGACCTCAACCTCGCGGACCACCGGCGCGGTCGGACGCTGGAAGCCGTGCTTGTCCTGCAGCTGGGGCTTGCTCGGCTTCTTGCGCCGGCGCACCGACGGACGGGTGATCACGGCCTCTTCGCCGCCTTCTTCATCGAGTGCCTCGACCGGAGCACGCTTCTTCGACCAGCCCGGTTCCTTCTCCTTCCGTGCAGCCTTACGCTCCTTCTCGGCGCGCTCCTTCTCGGCGCGCTCTTTCTCAGCCCGTTCCTTCTCGGCATGCTTCTTCGAAGCCCGCCTGCGGTCCTCTCGCTGCTGCTCGGTCTCCTCCTCGATGGCCTCGGGCGCCTCAGACTCAGCAACCGGCAACGTCTCTTCGGCCTCGGCGGCCGTCTCTTTGCTCTCGGCCGCCTCCCGTTCCTGCCGGCGCTGCTCCGCCTCGGCCTCGGCCTTGCGGCGTGCCTCTTCCTCGGCCTTGCGTCGGGCCTCTTCGCGCTGACGCGCCTCGAGCTCTTCCTGCTCGGCCAGCCGCCGCGCCTCTTCCTCGGCCCGACGCGCCTCGAGCTCGGCACGCCTGCGCTGATCATCGACCGGCGCGCGCCGCACGCGTGTCTCCTGTGGCGGCGGCTCGGACCGCGGCGCCGGCTTTGCGCTGGCAGCGGGGGTCTCCGCCGAGCGTTTGCCGAAGCTGCGCTTGCGCCGAACCTCGACATTGACCGACTTGCCGGTGCGCGCCGCACCGCCGCGGGTCGATGTCGTACCGCGCGACGGGGTCGGCCGAGACGGCCGCTGCGTCCGCGTATCGGCAGCAGGCCGACGCCGGGCACTGGCCTCCTCGACCGGTGCGTCGGCTGCCTCGTCCTTCTTGCCATGATTGCGCCGCAGGTGTTGCAGCAGCTGGATCTTTTCGCCCTCGGTGATGGTGGCATCTTCGGCGTGGGCCGAGATGCCCGCTTCCTGGAGCTGGGCAATCAGCCGCTCCCACCGGATCCCGACCGTCGTCGCGAGTTGCTTGACCGTGACTTCAGTACTCATTCGCACCTCCGATGACTAGTCGTTCTCCGAGCCAGCGAATAGGGGCTCGCGGGCGGCCATGATCAGGCTCGCCGCCTGTTGCGGCTCCATGCCCTCGATATCCAGGAGCTCGTCCACGGATTGGTCGGCCAGGTCGGCCATCGTCTTGATGCCGCGCCGAGCCAGCCGATGAGCGAGGGCCTCGTCCATCATCGGCATTGCGAGCAGATCCTCGCCGGGCACCGCGTTCGGGTCCTCCGGACTCTCGGCGCTTTGCGCAGCCAGCGCATCCAGCGCGCGCTGCCTCAGCAGGCCGACCAGCTCGTCGTCGAAGTCCGCGATCGCGAGCAGCTCCGATTCGGCCACATAGGCAACCTCCTCGACTGTCGTGAAGCCCTCTTCGGCGAGCACCGCAGCGACGTTCTCGTCCACCCGGAGATCGTTCATGAATCGTTCGATTAGGCGCCGACCTTCCTCTTCGCTCTTGGCCGCAGCCGCCTCTTCACTCATCACGTTCAGGTCCCAGCCCGTGAGCTGGCTGGCCAGGCGGACGTTTTGGCCGCCCTTGCCGATTGCTTGCGAGAGGTTCTCCTCCTTGACCGCGACGTCCATGCTGCGGGCATCCTCGTCGATGACGATGGAGACCACGTCGGCCGGCAGCATCGCGTTGATCACGAACTGGGCCGGGTTCTCGTCCCAAGGGATGATGTCGACCCGCTCACCGAAGAGCTCGTTCGAGACCGCCTGCACCCGCGAGCCGCGCATCCCGACACAGGCCCCAACCGGATCAATGCGCGGATCATTGGTCCGAACCGCGATCTTCGCGCGGGTGCCCGGATCGCGGGCGGCGCCCAGGATCTCGATCGTGCCCTCGCCGACCTCCGGCACCTCGAGCTTGAACAGCTCGATCAACAGTTGCGGCGAGGTCCGGCTGACGAAGAGCTGCGGACCCTTGGGCTCGGAGGCGACCTCGTAGAGCAGCCCGCGCAGGCGATCGCCCGGACGCGCGGTCTCCTTCGGGATCACCTGGTCGCGCGGCACCAGGGCCTCTGCGTTATTGCCCAGGTCGAGCACAATGGTCCCGCGATCCGCCTTCTTGACGATGCCGGTCACCAGCTCGCCCTCGCGGCTCTTGAACAGCTCGACGATCTTCGCGCGCTCGGCCTCGCGCACCTTCTGCACGATGACTTGCTTGGCGGTCTGAGCCGCGATGCGGCCGAACAGGACCGATTCGATCTGCTCTTCGAGATGATCACCGAGCTGCAGCTCAGGATCGAGCGCCTGCGCAGCCGAGTAGGTGATCTGGCGCTCCGACGCCTCGAGCGGCCCGTCTTCCGGGTCCTCGACCACCTCCCAGCGGCGAAAGGTCTCGTAGTCGCCGGTTGTGCGATCGATCGCGACGCGCACCTCGATATCACCACCGTGCTTCTTGCGCGTCGCCGAGGCGAGCGCGGCCTCGATCGCCTCGAAGATGATGCCCTTGGGGACATCCTTCTCGTTCGAGACGGCATCGACGACCATCAATATCTCTTTATTCATCGGCTCTCTTCCCCTGATGTCGGCCCTGATGTCGGTCGTACCCGGCCCGTCCGCCATCCGGTGCGTCAGCGAGCGGATTGTGAAAAGTTGAGCGCTGGCACGAGGTGAGCGCGCTCGATCTGATCCACCGGCAGCTGCACCGATGTCCCGTCGAGTGATAGCTCCAGCCAAGCCCCATCGGCGCTCGCGCCGAGGATCTCGCCCTCGAAGTTGCGCCGCCCCTCCAGCTTGCGGTCAAGCCGGACCCGTGCACGACTGCCACGATGACGCAAGACCTGCTCAAGCGTAAACAGCGGCCGATCCAGGCCCGGTGACGACACCTCGAGGTCGTACTGACCGCTGATCGGGTCCTCCACGTCGAGGACGCCGCTCAGCTGCCGGCTGACCGTCTCGCAGTCCTCGATCGTGATGCCATCGGCGTGATCGATGTAGACACGGAGCACCGCCTGCGCACTGCCGGCGGAGACGTGCTCGACACCGAGCATGTCGTATCCCATGGGCTCGACCGCTGTTCTCACCAAGGCTGTCAGTCGATCGTTCGCCTGTCTCATCACCGAGCCAGCACCACTGTTATCATCACATTGGAATGCCTGCCCCCTGCCTGCCTCCGCCAAACAGGCCGTAGACCTGGCGACGATCGCCCGCAGCGAGGCCGGAGCCGAAGCCCGCCCCGCAAACGCAGGAGCCACAAACAAAAAAGAGGGCCGAGGGCCCCCTTGTTCGGAGCAGCACCAAACGAGACTCTGCCGAAAGCAGCCTCGCATGGGGTCTGCAGCGGATCGCGGATAAAAAAGCCCCGAGACCGGGGCCATCGCGCCAGGGGCACTGGGCGGGACATCGCCCAATTCCACCTCTCTATCTCTCAGCCTCCGGATGATAACGCCGTCGTGAGCGAAACGCAAAACCCAAGCGCAGACCTAAAGTCAACCCCGGCATCGACGCAATGCCCAGCGCAGCCCCCAAGACCGCAGCCGGCGGGCCTCGAACAGCTGATTGCGGCGGCACGGGCACGGACTCACGCCTTGCTCAGGCAAGCACTCGATCAGCGTGGAAGCGCAGGAACAGGTCTTCGGATCGAGCTCCGCTTCGATCTGCGCGGCCGGACGGCCGGGCAGGTCCGTATCCGCTCGCGCAGCGACTATCTGATCCGCTACAACCTCGAGCTTCTCCGGCGGGGCGGTGCAGACTTTCTCGAGCGAACCGTCCCGCATGAGGTTGCGCACGTCGTCGCGCATGAGCGCTTCGGACCGATGATCCGCCCCCACGGACCTGAGTGGCAGAGGATCATGCGGACGCTCGGAGCGGAGCCAAGCCGCTGTCACAACTATGACGTGACCGACCTCGGTCAGCGCCGCCTGCGCCGCTTCGACTACCACTGCAGTTGTGCCGAGCATTGCCTAACCAGTATCCGGCACAATCGAATCGTCAAGGGCCAGCGCTACTATTGCCGGCGCTGCGGTGAGCCGCTGCGCCGCGGCCGCCGGGATCGCTAGGATCACTGGCCCTAAGCCGCTGCCACTGCCCTTGACCGTAGAGACGGCAGTTGACCGTTGCGTCGATCAAACAACGACTTGGATTGACTGGGGTCTTGTAGCCGCTTGGCACTCACACGTGGGGGCATATCGCTACGCCCGTATGGCACGCCCCACCAGCCAGACGCTGGCGGCCCGCCGCTTTGGCGGGCCCAGCTTTCCTGCGCCGTCAGGCCGCTGCCGGCTCTGGCTGCTCGACGATCGACTTGACCCAGCGCTCCATCGCCTCGTTGGCAGGCGGCATCGGCGCCTCGAGGAAGGTCACGATGAAGCGGTCGCTCTGATCGACGACGCCGATCGAGCGCGGCCTGACTGCCATCACGTGTGCATCGGGGAGCTTGGTCCCAAAGCAGAAGAGCACGTGCTTCGCAGCCTGGATACCGCTCGCGATCTCGCCCGCGGCCAACGCCTGGGTATGCTCGATATGATCGAACTCGCCGATGTAGCGCGCGATCTCATGCGCTTCGATGCACTCCTTGAGGTAGGCGATGATCGCATCGGCGCTGGGGAAACGGGTCTCGTTCTTCAAGACCTCCAGGGTGTAGATCGGGTATTTCTCTTGCAGTAGGGTCTGTTTCATCGATTTCTCCTGTTGGATAGCGGTGCGGGGTGAAGACGTCGGCAGACCGGCGCCCGTCGGAAGCGAGAACGGCTGCGGGATACCCTGGTTGTCAGTGTCCGGGAACACAGATGCCGTGGCGCGAGATCGCGATCGCGGTCCGCACCAGCAGGAAGGCGACGACCAGACTCAGGATCGCGAGCAGGCCAGCACCGATCCAGCGATAGGCCTCGGTTTGGCTTTGCTCGAACATCAGCATGCTGGCGATGCTGATCGCCGCCAGCGGGAACGAGTAGGCCCACCAGGAGAGGTAGAACCGCAGCCGCGCGAAGAAGCGGGCTTGGGTGAACAGCAGCAGGGTCAGGAACAGGGCGCTGAAGTAGAGGATCATCGCGAGCGGATCGAGCTCGCCAACGAGCCGCACATAGGCGATGAACCCGACCGCCGGCGGCGCGATCAGGATGAACAACGTCGGCATGAAGCGCTCCGGAATCGGGTCATGGAACAGCACCCGATAGAAGATGATCGCGAGCAGGATGCCCCAGAACAGCATCCCGATGCTGAAGAAGAACCAGGAGATATCCTCGAATCCGAGCGCGACGCCCGCCACCGGCACCAGCACGTTACCGACGGCCGGGATGAACCAGGCCGGATTCATGTGGTGCACCTCGAAGTGCTCATGGTGGATCCAGACACTGACCACGTAGAGCGTGAAGATCAGGTGCAGTGCCGCACCCGTCATCCATAGGGGCCGGCTCAGAACCGGGTTGATCGGCAGGAATGCGATGGACAGCAACAGCAGGCTGATCGAGATCGCAGCAAAGAAATTGAGCTTGACGGGGTGACGCAGCTCGGCGAGCACGGCCTTTGGATAACGCACCAGCTTGGCCGTATAGAACCCGACCAACAGGGCGAGTACGGCCGCGGTGAAGCCGGCCATCCAGGGGTTGATGCCCAGATCAAGCCCAAACGCATGCTGCGCCTTCTCCCAAGCGATGGTCAGGCCCGAGAGCCCCATCACCACCGCGAAGAACGCGACCGGCAGGTTTGGAAGCCGACGCGGGTCGGCATCAGGCTGAGACATGAAAGAGCTCCCCTCATCGAGGGATCAGAACCAAAACTGAGGAAAATTCTATGGATTGAGCCCGATAAGGCATTGAAGATCCGCAACAGCGTTGGATGACGCCGCGGGGCCGGTCTGGCAAAGTGAAGCTCCGATGTCAGCCGTTGCCACCTCGGCGTGGCGATCCGACCCACCCTTGACCGGAGCCGATCTCGATGAGCTGGAAGACCGCGCATCGCTCGTTCTACTACCAAGGTGCCCCGGAGCCGGCCGACCCGGTGCTCAAACGCGATGAGACTGCCCTGCTCTGCATCGACGTGCAGAACTACGGGATGGTGCTGCATGAGGACCCGAGCGAGCGTGAGCGCTGGGCGCCGTTCCATGCGCGAATGCGCACCACCGTGATCCCGCGGCTGCAGGCGCTGCAGCAGCGCTTCCGCTCCGAGGGAGTGGACGTGATCCACGCCCGCATCGCCTGCCAGCTCGAGGACGGGCGCGATCGCTCGCTGAGTCAGAAGATGCCGGGCTGGAACAACCTGCTGATGCCGAAGGACAGCGAGGAATCGCAGATCATCCCGGAACTCGCGCCGGAGCCTGACGAGATCGTAGTCACCAAGACCACCGACAGCGCCCTGACCGGGACCAATCTCAGGCTGATCCTCAGCAACATGGGCATCCGCAACCTGATCGTGACCGGCATCTACACCGATCAGTGCGTCTCATCGACGGTGCGCAACCTCGCCGATGAGAGCTTCCAGGTGATCCTGCTCGAGGACTGCTGCGCCGCCGGGACCGACGCGCTGCACGAACAGGAGCTGGCAATCATCAACATGATCTATTGCCATGTGATGACCAGTGAGGAACTGCTCGCACTCATGGGGCTCGACGACTGAAGGGCGCCTCCCAGAAAGGCGACTGGCTGGGCGACCGGCTGGGCGAACCGAACGCCGGCCCCAGCGCCACGAGACGGCGAGGTTATCCTGAGACAAGAGCCGAGTGCCCTGGCACAGGGCCTCGTCGTTAACGCGAGCAAGGCTTTACCTCAGGCTAACGAGCGAGCTCTTGGCTGTATGCACCCAAGACTTGACTCTTCTGCAAGCAGTCGGTGTCCTGAAGCAATCTCGGCCCCGTGTTCAGCGACCGCCCAGACCATCGATCCGCAAGAGCTGCTGCACCAGGTCGCCGGTGTCATCGGCCTGGTCGAGTGACTCGAGCGGGGTCCAGGAGTAGTCGTTCTCGAGCCGATAGGAGGCCAGATAGGGATGCGGCGGCTCGCCGCGCCAGTCATCGGGCGAGAGCATCGAGAAGTATTGTCTACCATCGGCGCGCTGATAGAGGTGATAGACCTTGCCGGGGAGCCGTTTGAAGGCACACTCGGCATGCGTCAGCGCATGCTCGTCATGCGCCTCGTCGAGTACCTTGCGCGCCTCCTCTTGGAGCGATTTGATCTGGTCGGCGATCACGCGCAGCTTAGCGCTGGTGCGCGCGCTGAGCATCGACTCCGCGCGCTCGACCTCTTCGGCCAGATCCGGCGCCTGAAAGGCCGGTGCGAGCCGGCTGACGGGATAGGGCGAGCTGTGCTCAGCACCCTGATGAAGAATGGACTTCTTTTCGTCGGTCATGCGGTTCCTGAGTGAGTCGGTGGGCGGGGAGGGCCGTGCGCTCACTGCTGCAATGTGCGGCCGCCATCGACCGCAATGATCTGTCCGGTGATGTAGTCCGCGTCCCGGAACAGAAACAGCAGTGTGCGCGCGATATCGTCCGGCGAGCCGGGACGCCCTAATGCGGTGCGCGCAAGGATCTCGTCCTTGAGCGCATCGGACAACCCCTGCTCCGGCCACAGGATCGCGCCCGGTGCGATACCGTTGACGCGGACCTCGGGGCCGAGCTCGCGGGCGAGCGTTTGCACCATCATCGCATTCCCGGCCTTGGCGATCGAATAGATCGGGTGATCCTTCAGCGGCCGCTGGGCGTGGATATCGACGAGATTGACCACCGCGCCACCGCTCGCTCGCAGCAACGGCGCCGCGGCGCGGGTCAGGAAGAAGGGCCCCTTCAGGTTGGAGCCGATCAGCTCATCCCACTGCGCCTCGTTGGCCTGGTCCAGCGGTGTCGGATAGAAGCTGGAGGCGTTGTTGACCAGCAGGTCCAGTCTCCCGTATCGCGCCTGCACCGCATCGATCATCGCCGGCAGCCGCTCCAGCTCAGCGAGATCTGCCTGGAGCAGCTGCACCGAGTCCGGCCGTTGCGCCTCCAGGCTCTGTTGCAGCGCAACGGCATTAGCCTCCGAGGACCGGTAGTGCACCGTCAGGTTCACGCCCTGCGCATGCAAGAGCCGCGCGATGCAGGCGCCGATACGGTGCGCACCGCCCGTGATCAGCGCAACCTTGCCGGCGATCGAAGTCACATCGGAGCCCGCTGATGAGGTTTGAGCTCGATCGGTCAAAGAGTCCTCCTGGATCGGTCAGTCAGGTCAGGTCGGCGCCTGGCGCACTCGCACTGCGTCGTGGATGATCGCTTGTGCTGCCAGTACCGGTCGCGATGCCGCCGCTCGATGCCGGTCTCGACAACAGAGCCCGGCCCTGCCTCCAACGCAGCCAGCCTCGCGCAATAGGTTGTGTCAACATACAGACCGTTGCCAGTTTTTCCAGGGTCAGGCTCGGAACCCACGATGCCCCTCAGGACTCAGTCTCACCAGCCAGCGGCCAACCCCGACCCCGCCGAGAGCCATCGCGCCGAGCTCGAGGAATTGATCGGGCGCACCATCGACGAGGCCGGTGGGTGGCTGCCGTTCGACCGGTTCATGGACCTCGCACTCTACGCACCCGGGCTCGGCTACTACGTCGCCGGCGCCCAGAAGTTTGGTGCCGAGGGCGACTTCGTCACCGCGCCGGAGATCTCGCCGCTCTTTGCGCGCTGCCTCGCGTCCCCCTGCCGCAGGGTGCTGGGCGAGCTCGGCCGCGGCGATGTGCTGGAGCTCGGCGCAGGCAGCGGCGCGTTTGCTGCAGAGCTCCTGACGAGACTCGCTGCAGAAGGCCCTTTGCCGGACCGCTATCTGATCCTCGAGCCAAGCCCCGATCTGGCCGAACGGCAGCGTCAGACCATTGCGCGTCGAGCTCCCGCGCTCGTTGAACGCTGCGACTGGCTCGCGCGGTTGCCGGAGCGGTTCAGCGGGGTGGTCCTCGCGAACGAGGTGCTCGATGCCATGCCGGTGCACCGTTTTCGCATCAACGAGGCTGGCGCGGTCGAAGAGATCGGCGTCACTCGCAGCGAGACCGGGTTCGCCGAGGTCTGCGCAGCCGCTTCTCCCGAGCTCGAGGCGGCGGTGGACAGCTTGCAGAGACAGGGACTCGCGACTCAGCCTGGCTACAGCTCGGAGGTCAACCTGCGTCTGGCCCCTTGGACTCAGGCCATCGCATCCCCGCTGGAGACTGGGCTGATCCTGGTGATCGATTACGGCTACCCGCGGCCTGAGTATTATCGCGCCGAGCGCAGCCAGGGCACCTTGATGTGCCACAGCCGGCACCGGGCGCACGATGATCCCTATCGCGATGTCGGCCTGCAGGATATCACCGCCCATGTCGATTTCACCGCCCTGGCCGAGGCGGCAGGCGATGCCGGGCTGGCGTTGGCCGGTTATACCACCCAATCCAACTTCCTGATCGGCTGCGGGATCGACACAGTCATCGCCGAGGCCGCCGGTGACGATCCGATGAAGCTCGCCGACCTCAGCGCCGGCGCCAAGCAGCTGCTGCTGCCGAGCCGCATGGGGGAGCGCTTCCAGGTCATGGGCCTGAGCCGCGGCCTCCCCGATACCGACGGGCTCAGCGGCTTTCAGGTCCGTGACCTGCGCGACCGACTCGCGCTCGCAGAGACCGAGGCTCAGCGAAGATAGGTCGGTACGATGGTGCCGATATCGCTCGGATGGATGCCAAGCTCGAGTAGCCCGTTCTGCTCTGCGCAGACACTCGCGGTCTGCATCGACCAATAGTTGTCCATCGTAAACGGCTTACCGGGCAGGCGTTCGAACAGTCTCGCCTGCCACTGCGAGGCGCGGTCGTTGAGTCCGATGAGCAGGCGGCGCCGGCCAATCCAGTCCGCGGTCTGCGCGACCAACTCCTCCAGCGTAAAGACACGCGGGCCGCAGAGGTCGTAACGGCGGCCCACCGTGCTCGGATCATCCAGCAGTCGGGCGATTGCCTCGCAGACATCGCCGACCCAGACTGGGGCGAAGCGTGCATCCGGACAGGCCAACGGGAACAGGCCGGGGCTCATCTCGAGCAAAGACGCAAAACGGTTGAAGAAGCTATCGCCGCGGCCGAAGATTACCGAGGGCCTGACACTGCTGACCTGCAGTCCCTCAGCGCGATGCGCGAGATCCTCGCCGGCCCCTTTGGAGCGCAGATAGGCGCTTCCGCCACCGGTGGCATCCGCGTTCAGCGCGCTCATCTGTACGAATCGCTCAACACCCGCCTGTGCAGCCGCGGCGGTCAGCTCGCGCACCAGTTCGATGTGAATGCGCTCGAAGGTCGTCTCGCCCTGTTCGTTGAGGATGCCGACCAGGTTGACCACCGCATCGCATTTGGCCAAGAGCGGGGCCAGGGCGGCGGCATCCAAACGGTCGACGGCGGTCAGCTCAAGGTGCGGGATCAGTTTCAGATCGCGATGCCGATGCGGGCGGCGTGTCGGCACCAGATTGTGCCAGCCTGCTTGTCCCAGTCGGCTCACCAAGTGCTGACCGACAAAACCCGTGCCGCCGAGAATACAGACTGTTTTGGTTCTCATCGGACTCCTAACTCTTTATCCTGTGCTGAGCCACAGCGACTTCCGGCTGCGCCATCGCCACCGCAAGGCACCATGAGCGCGTCGTCTGGCCCTGATGGCAGAGACCCAAGCGCAGACAAACGGCGACTCAGGGCTCAGCGAGCAGGCCAATGGTCGTTCGAGCCGCGTATTATGCCCGATCAATCGAGGCTGCAGGCAGCAGCCGGCCTTGAAGACCGTCCCTTGCGCATCGACGCAGGAGCGCACACAGCAGTTTTCCTCCCCATTTGGACCATCTTCTCGCGCTGATCGCCTTCCTCGTCACCGGCAGCATCGCCGGCACGCTCGCCGGCCTGTTGGGGGTTGGGGGCGGGGCAATCATCGTACCAGCGCTGATCGCCATCTTCGGCGCGCTGCATCTCGAGGGAGACTGCACCGCACACCAGGCCGTCGCGACCTCATTGGTCACGATCATCGCCACCGGCTCGATCTCGGCCTATAGCCATCATCGGCGCAACGCGGTCGATTGGCCGCTGTTCCGGGTCCTCGGCAGCGGACTGCTGCTTGGCGCAATGCTCGGCGCCCTGCTCGGCGGCCAGATCGCATCGATGTGGCTGCAGCGCTTGTTCGCGCTCTTTCTGTTCTACACCGGTATCCGAATGCTGCTGCAACGGCGCATGCGAGCGCTGCGCCCGCTTCCAGGCGCAGCTGGGCTAAGCGTTACAGGCATCGGTTTTGGGAGCGTTTCGGCACTGCTCGGCGTCGGCGGCGGCATCCTCGTCGTTCCCTTTCTTGCCCGCCATGGCGTCACGCTGCGGCGGGCGGTCGGCACCGCCAGCGCCTGCGGGGTGCCGATTGCGGCTGCAGGAAGCGTCGGATTCATTGTCGCAGGCTGGCAGCGATCCGATCTGCCACCCTACAGCCTTGGCTTCGTCTATTGGCCGGCGGCACTCGCGATCGTTGCTACCAGTATGCCCATGGCCAACGTCGGTGCCCGTCTGGCGCACCAGTTGCCGACTCAGACGCTCAAACGGGTCTTCGCCGTGATGCTACTGCTGGTCGCCGCCGCACTGCTGCGCGGCTGAGTCAGTCAGCATGACCAGCGCCGTAGGCGGGCTCATCAAGCCAAAGGCGGCGGTAGAGGTAGGTATAGCCGGCGTCATCACGCAGGACCATGCGACCTTGCTGCATCGCCATCTCGTAGGCCTTGGCCGTCTCGCTGGTCGGCTCGTAGAGGACGAGCCGGTCGCCGCGACGACGGATCACCCCCTCGATGTGCCCGCCTTGAGCAGCCTGCAAACGAAAACGCTGGCCGCGCACAATCAGCAGACCACCGTCGCGTCCTTCCCAAACCCCGTCGAGGGTGCCGGCGGCCGCACCGGCCCAAGGCCAGGCTGATGCGCTGCCCATCTGGTTGGCGAACCCTGGCATGCCGAAGGCCTTGATTGGATCACTAAAGGCGCCGTACCCCGGGATCTGGCTCCATGGCATCTGCGTCCAGGGCATCTGACCATAACCGAGGCTACCCATGCCCGGCATCATGTAGGGCATCGACGGCATCCTGGCCCGGTCATCCACGTCCAGCATCCCCATCGCCTCCATCATGCGCGCCATGGCCTCGGCCATCGCCTCGGCCGCATCGCTTCCGCCAGCGCTCGCGGGACGAAGCGGCGCAAGCGCCAGGAAGACGGCGACAATAAACGTGAAATGCATCGGAGCGAGAAGGCGTTGGGACTTGGACAGGCGGCAGGACGATCTCGGCGGAGCAGGATAACAGACGCAGTCGATCGTTCTGGTTGCGTCAGTCGATCCAATCGAGCACCCGCGCGATCCAGTGCCGCGGGTTCCGCAAGACGCTGAGCCAACCCTTAAGGATTGCCGCCGCGGGCCAAGCGATTGTCCCGCCAGCACTACTCCAGATGGCCGACGCCCTTGTTCCCAGTATCCCAAGGCACTTTGGTGTCCGGATTGCACAAGCCGGGACACTATCTGAGCCCGGCGCCTGTGTTACCTCGAATCACGCGGAACTCATCGTCCGGGGTGGCACCGTGCCATGAACTTTAGCGGCAGGAGCGGATTGGGGTATCGAGGTCTTCCAGGATACTGCGGCGGCTCGCCTGAAATTCGGCGGACGAGCGGCCGTTCGGAGCAGAAGCACCCGATCCGAGCACTTCGAGCGCGCGCATTCGCTGATAGAGCTGATTCGATGAGGACGCGTCGCTGCGCTCAGCCAGGCAACGAAGCACCTGGTACATCGATCCTGGATCAAATCCAGCCATCGCCAACAAGCCAACGGCCTCGAGATCGGCCGCCTTCTCCATCTCGAGGTCGAAATGTTGGACGATGGACCCGTAATGGACACGCGCCGAACCTGGCTGCGCGTCGCCGCAAAAGTGGCCGAGCCGTTCGTGGGCGATCTCGTGGGCGAGCACCGCAGCGAGATCGGATTCATTCCGCACGTAGGCGATCAGACCATCGCTGATGACGAAACGGCGGCCACCGACAGCAAAGGCGGTTGGCTCCAGGTTCCGCACGACGAAAAACCGCCACTCCAGACCAGCGCCAGACGGATCGGCGGCCTGGGCGAGCGTTGTTCCCAGATCACGGACATAGCGCCGAACCGGATCAGCCGCGTAGCGCAGCGGCCACTCCTCAACGATCGTCTGCATCGTCCGAGCGCCCCTCGCGTCAGACTGGCGGCAATCGGTCCCGTTGCCGCCGAGCAGATCGCCGATGAAACCGCCGCTGAACAGACCCGCTGTCAGCACGAGACCCGGCAGCGTTCCCTCCATCAGGATTCCCGTGCGAGGCGAGGAACCGGTTCCAGCGCCCGGTCAGGCTCGGACAACGAAGACCGATTCATCGGTGTCGTAGCTCGAGCCGGCCTGAACGCGATGCTCGATCACGTAGGTGCCCGCCTCGATGTTCGCCGGCACCGTGATCTCGGCGTCGGACTGCCAGCCGCCAGCAGAGCGCTTGGCCGATTTCGTCGGCAGATCGGCAAGCTTCTGGCCGTCCTTCTTCAGAACCCATGCCTCTTTGACCGAGGTCTGACTCATGCTGCTTGGCAATGCCACCGAGTAGTCGGTGGTGATCATGACTGACTCACCCGGTCCAACCCTGTTCGGAGCCGACGAGCCCTGCCGGATCTTGACCTGCGGCGAGCTCGGAGCCGTGCTGATGCCGTAGACCCGCGCATCGGTCGATGCGCTGCGAACCTGCTTGGCGTTGTATTGCGAGATCGCCACCGTCCCGAATCCCACCAAGGCACCAACCGCTGCCCCGGTCGCACAGCCTCGCGCATCGCCTGTAATCAAGGCCCCGACGCCACAACCGAGCGCAGCGCCCACGCCGGTTCCGATCGCTTGATCTTGCACGCTGCCGGTCGATGCGCAGCCGCCAACAGCGACCGCGGCGGCTGTCACCAGCCCGACCATGCCAAGATTATTCTTCGTTTTCATCGTCTCACTCCTCGCCGGTCAACGGCGTACGCGTTTTCTCATACCTCGTCAAGCCAAAGGCACCCCTGCTAATCGGGCGTCCATAAAGGTTATTGCCCAGGTGCTGCCATAGACGGCGACTCCCAGAATGGGTTGCCATCCGGAAGCCGTTTGATTTTCTGCTCCAACTGTTGCAACGCTTTGGTGATCGCAGGCAATGGCGGTGGCTGGATCGCCTCAAAGGAGGTGTCGTCATAAACGTACTTGCCGCTGCCGCTCGGATACTCGATGCCGATCTTCAGATTGTGCTTTTCGCCATCAGGCTCGATGTAAGAACGGAAGGTCACGACGTAATCGCTTTGCAAGATGTTTTGAACCTGCTCAACGATGCGCTGCATCTGCTCCGTCGTTTCGCCGACATTGTAGTAGATGCCGAACGAGTTCTTCGATAATGCCTCGAGGTTCTTAAAATACGACGGGTCAACTCGGGAATAGGCAAGGGAGTAGATCGGGATCGGGATCTCCAGGTTGGAGATACGCCCCATCAGCTCTTCGCGACTCAGCGAGCTGCCTTCATCTCGACCGTCGGACATCACCAGCACCGAGCAGGAAACGATGTAGCTTCCGCTGCGAACCGAGCCTTGCGCGCTCATCGCACACATCTGCATCGCCGCCGCAAGCGAGTCGTAAAGTCTCGTCTTCATCCCATCGGCTTCGATATCGGCAATGCGGCGCGCCAGTGCACGCGGGTCGCGCTCGAAATCCGAGACCAGCTCGTAGCCGTTCTTGGTATCGCGAATAGCGAGCACAGCCACTTCGTCTTGGGGCCGCTTGCTATCGATGAAGCGCACGGCTGCCTTTAAGGCATCTTCGAAGGGCTGGACTGCCATTGACTTGCTGGCATCAATGACGACGACCGTTCGCGTTGCCTCCTCCCGCTGCCGGATCGACTGAATACCATATTGGCGCTTCATCGGGTCATAAGGCCGTCCCTTGACCATCAAACCCAGATTCATCTCGTTCAGGTTGACCAGCGGCTGCATCTCCGCATCGAAGGTGCGCAGATAGACCTGTACGAATGGATAAAGCGAGTAATCCGTCCGATAGATCTTTAGACCATAGCTCCCCGGCGCAGCAAAACCGTAGCCTTGAGCGCTGGCTTGTCCAGCTACCAATAGAACAAGACCGGCGAGCAGGCCGAACAGAGCAAGGAGCGGGCCGGATCGATATCGAACGCGTTGCAGATGCATAAGGTGCCTCCTGTCGTTTCTTGAGTGGACGGGTTAGTCGGTTTTTCTCGCGCCCTTGTATTGAAATCCCCAGTCGGACGCACTGCTGGTCTTAGGCTCTGGTGTCGGCTTCGGTCTCGGTCTCGGTCTCGGCTTCGGTGCGGAGACCACCTTGGGCTTCGGTTGCGGCTTCTTAGCAGGCTTGGGCGCCGGTTGAGGGGACGCTTTCGCGGTCTTGGTCGCGGGCGGCTCGGCGCTACCGCTCGTCGCGCCTGCGGTCTGGGCTGATTCGGAGCGCTTCAAGCTGCGTTGACTGTCGAACAGGCCCATCAGCGTGGTGGCACCGCTCTGACTGCTGCTCGATGAACTCGGCCTATTCGATACCGGCTGTTCATCGGAGAAGACAGACGGCAAGGGACCTGCTGCCGGCGTCGAGGGAGTCGGCTGCGTGCTGGCTGGCGCCTTGGCCGCAACCGCAGTGGCAGCGCCGGCTGCCGCCGCAGCCGTAGCTAACGTCGCGCCCGCGGAATCGGCTTGCTGAGGCTCAACTGGATTCGCTGCCGCATCGGCTGCTACGGCCTGAGCTGCCTGAGCTGCCTGGCCTGCTTGACCGATCTGATCGGGATCGGGCGTTGTGGGCGGGGACGACTGGGTCGACGTTGCGAGCTGCGGCGCTGACACCGCATCCAGCTTCTCGGTTGGAACACCGCCTGGTTCGGCGACCGACGTCGCTCCGTCGGCAACCTCAGAGGACGCCGCGGGCTGACGATCGGTCGGGCTGTCCTCAGCCAAGGGCTGGCCTGCTTCGGTCTCGCTCCTGGCCACCGGCGGTGCCTGCGGTGCGGATGCGTCCCGGCTGGCAGCGCCATGCTCGGACCACCACCAGTAACCGCCGGCGCCGACAACGGCGAGCGGCAGTAAACCGGCCGCGAGCCAGACCGCCGCCGAGCGTCGCCGCGCCGGCGGTGGCGG
>JAAAOQ010000207.1 GCA_009908845.1 Gammaproteobacteria bacterium | reverse complement strand
AGTCCCCGATGCGTGCCGCTGAGCTCTTTGTCCGTTGTCTCGAGAACGAAGGTGTCGAGTACCTCTTCGGCATCCCCGGTGAGGAGAACCTCGACCTGATGGATGCGCTGATCGACAGCCCGATCCAGTTCATCACGGTCCGCCATGAGCAAGGCGCGGCCTTCATGGCCGATGTCTATGGCCGCCTCACCGGGCGTGCCGGGGTCTGCCTCGGGACGCTCGGTCCTGGCGCGACCAACCTGATCACCGGTGTCGCCGATGCCAATCTCGATCGCGCGCCGGTGGTGGCGATCGCCGGTCAGGGCTCGACGCACCGGCTGCACAAGGAGAGCCATCAGATCGTCGATCTGGTCAACCTGTTCGTGCCCATCTCCAAGTACGCGACCTCGGTGCGCGAGCCGGAGGTGATCCCGGAGGTGGTGCGCAAGGCCTTCAAGGAGGCGACCCTGGAGAAGCCGGGGGCGAGCTTCATCGAGCTGCCCGAGAACATCGCCGCCGCGGAGGTGGCAGAGATGGCGCCCCTGCGGGTGCAGGACCCGCGCACACCCTGGCCGCCCGAGGATCGCCTCGCCGAGGCCGCGGCGCGGATCGCGCAGGCCGAGCGCCCGATGGTACTGGCGGGTAACGGGGTCATCCGCGCCCAGGCCGCTGCTGCCTTAGACAGCTTCGCCGCGACGCTGAACATCCCAGTGGCCAAGACCTTCATGGCCAAGGGCGTGATTGCGCGTGACCATCCCCTCTCGCTCGGCGCGGCCGGGCTCTCGGGCAACGACCTGATCGCCTGCGGCTTCGAGCGCGCCGATCTGGTGATCTGCGTCGGCTACGACATGGTCGAGTACCACCCCGAGCGCTGGCACCGCAATCCGGAGCAGGCGGTGATCCACATCGGCCAGCTACCGGCCGAGGTCGATGCCCATTATCCGGTCGAGGTCGGCGTGGTCGGCGACCTCAATGCGGCGCTGCATGGCCTCATTCGACGCCTCACAGCCCGCCCTGAGAACTGGGCGTCGGGCCTCAATCAGGCGATCCAGCAAGAGAACCGCGAGTACGCCGAGGACGACGGCTTCCCGCTCAAGCCGCAGAAGATCCTCTGGGACCTGCGTCAGGTCTTGGCGTCTGAGGACATCCTGATCTCCGATGTGGGCGCGCACAAGATGTGGATCGCGCGCATGTGGCAGGCGCAGGCGCCGAATACCTGCCTCATCTCGAATGGCTTTGCGGCGATGGGGATTGGCGTGCCTGGCGCCCTGGCAGCCAAGCTGGTGCATCCCGAGCGGCGTGTGCTGACCATCACCGGCGATGCCGGTTTCCTGATGAACTCCCAGGAGCTCGAGACCGCGCTGCGCCTTGGGCTTGCGTTCGTGGTGCTGATCTGGAGCGACAGCGCCTACGGTCTGATCAAGTGGCACCAGGACAAACGCTTCGGCCGCGACACCCAGATCGGCTTCAACAACCCGGACTTCGTCCAGTACGCCGAGAGCTTTGGTGCCCGTGGCTACCGGGTCGAGGCGGCCGAGCAGCTGCTCCCGGTGCTCGATGAGGCGCTGCACTGCGGCACCGTCGCTGTGGTCGACTGCCCGGTCGACTATGCCCAAAACATGCAACTGACCGAGCGCCTCGCTGCGCTGCAGTGCCCGGTCTGACAGGAGTGCTGACGATGCTGACGATGTTCGATTCCACCCAAGACTTCCTGCTGACCTCCGCCTGGTTGCCGATTCCACGCTCGCCCGCTCAGCGCCGGTGCTCGGGGTTCTCGAAGTCGAACCGGCAGCCTGCCGACCAGGCGCTGCGGTCGTTGCCGTGATTGGGCAGTCCACCGGCGTCTTTCAGCATCCGCGCCATATGCATCAGGTTCCAGGTCATGATCGTGGTGTTGCGTTGCGTGAACTCGTTGTCGAAACCGGCGCCGTCGTCGCCATAGCTCGGCCCTGGCCCGGCCTCACCGAGCCAGCCGCAATCGGCCTGCGGCGGGATGACGTAGCCGAGATGCGAGAGCGAATAGAGCACGTTCATCGCCACGTGCTTGATCCCGTCTTCGTTGCCGGTGACGACCACGCCCCCGGTCTTGCCATAGAAGATGGATTGCCCGTGATCGTTCAGACGCCCGGACATGGCGTAGAGACGCTCGATCAGAAGGCGGCAGAGGGAGGATTGCTCGCCGAGCCAGATCGGCGTGCCGATGACCAGGATCTCGGCTGTCTCGACCTTGGGCCATAGATCGGGCCAGTCGTCATGCTCCCAGCCATGCTCGCGCATGTCGGGCTGGACGCCGACGGCGATGTTGTGCGCGCTCATGCGGATCTCCTCGACCGCGATGCCGCTTCTGCGCATGATCTCGGCCGATGCACCCATCAGCAGCGCTGTATGCGACGCCTGATCGGGGTGTTTGAGCGTGCAGTTGAAGAACAGAGCGCGCAAATCGGAAAAATCGGTGTCGTTCTGCTGACACAACGCGGATTGCCGTTCGCTAAGGCTCATGAAAGCGTACCTGTTGCTGATGGTTGGGGTTACCCGACTGGTTAATGTCGGACCGGTTCGCGCAGCTTGGCCAAGCCGAAAGGATGCGCCTGCGAGGAATCGCTCGTCTTTCAGCTTGCGGGTGGAGCCCATAGCGGAGCCAATGATTTCGGCCAACGGAGTGGCAGTGCTCGCCGGAGCAGCACTCGGGGGTCGTTGGGTATGCGCCTCATGTCCTTGCCTTTCTGAGTCAGCCGGTGCATCTGAATCCTATCCATCAGCGGTTTGTCACGGCTGGCCAGCATCCGCGACAGACTGGCGACAGCTGCTAAACAGAGCAATGAGCCGAGGAGGAGCATTCCGATGACCTAAGACGCAGACCAGCATCAATCCCATCGCATCGCCGCCGGGGTCAGGCCCGCTGGGTCGCTCGAGGTGCCGAATCCCTTTAATCTGCACCCGATCGCCAGCGTTGATACCGTTGATCGCCAAGGCGTCGAGCAGGCACTCGCAGTAGCCGACGCCTGTGACCGAAACCGCGACGGCTGCTTTAGCCCGCGACCGGCCTCAGTGTCTCCAGATAGCCTGCAATCTGAGACCGACAGGCGCTCCATTGCTCGGGTGATCGGTCAACCTTGGCGAGGCCGATACAGCCCTCCAGCGCCGCAACGATGAAGCGGGCAACGGCCCGGCTGTCGATGTCCTCGCGCAGGTATCCCTGTATCTTGCCGCGCTCGATCATCGTCTCTAACGCAGCGATCCATTCGTTGAGCACCTCGAGGAGACGCTGACGAAACCCGTCGTCCTGATCGACCATCTCCTGGGCCAGGTTATTCAGCGGGCAGCCGTGCTCGCGCATCATCGGCGGTATCCGCTCCGGTAGCGCGTCCAGCATCCGGGGCAGCTCGCGAATCGGGTCGTCCATCCCTGCAAGGGGCTCGAGCCAGACCGAGCGCACCAGCGGTCTGATCTGCTCCTCCACCACCGCGTAGCCCAACGCCGTCTTGCTGCTGAAGTGATGGTAGAACGCGCCCTTTCTCAGGCCGGATAGCCGCAACACCTCATCGACCCGCATGCCCTGAAAACCATGACGGTGAATCTCCTGAAAGGCCGTCTGTATCAGGTTATCTCTGGTTTGTTGCGGGTTTCTGCTCGTCATCGAAGGACTCCTGGTGACCTCGACTGTGGTCTCTTTTAGCGGCTCGCAGACTATAGACACACCAGTTGGTCTGTTCTATCGTCCGGTTCAGCAGACCATTTAGTCTGCTGAGGCCATGGTTCGCACTCACCCAGAGAGGCCGACTCGCACCAAGACCGCAAGCAACCCGCTCATTGACCGGAGGACTGCATGAACGAACCCGTCTACGCCGCGACCCTCGTCGTTCTCGAGATCCTGTTCACCCTGATGCTCCTGGCTGTCTTGCGCTCATCAGGGGCGAGGGCGCCGCTCTTGATCATCATCGGCTCGACTTGCATGCTCTGGCTCGCCGGCGTCTATCTGCTGCTGGCGAATGGCTTTTTCAGTGCCACTGGAATGCCCCAGTTGACGTCGTCCCATTCGGTGTCGTCCAGGTGTTTGCCATGAATGCCATCCTCTTCGTACTCGGTCTGCTCGCCCTTGGCATCGCGATCGCTGTCGCCTGGCTGTACCTGACCGATCCAACCCCGGACGGGTTCGTGCTCGACCGAGCGCGCTATCCGTTCCAATCACAGTTCATGGACTTGCCGGACGGCAGTCGTCTCCACTACCTCGACGAGGGGCAAGGTCAGACGTTGCTGCTCTTGCACGGCAACCCGACCTGGTCCTTCCTCTACCGTCAGCTCATCAATGGACTGAAGGACGAGTACCGGCTGGTCGTGCCGGACTACCCTGGATTCGGCCTCTCGACGGCCAGTCGCGGCTTCGGCTTTACCGCCGCAGAACAGGCCCAGGTGGTTGGTGCCTTGGTGGAAAAGCTCGATCTCCAGGATGCCCTCATCATGATGCAGGACTGGGGTGGCCCGATCGGCTTCAAGGTCGCGCTGCAGCAGCCCGAGCGCTTCACGGGCTTTGTGATCGGCAATACCTGGGCCTGGCCGCTGGAGCGGCTGCGGCACAAGCTCTTCAGCATGGTGATGGGTGGATGGCCCGGCCAGCTCAGCGCCTGGTGCTGCAACGGCGTGGTGCGGGCCTTCATGTCGCGCGGCGTCGCCGGTCAGCTCAGCGACCCTGAACTAGTCATGTATCTCGGCCCCTTCTCGCGTGCCGACAGCCGTTCGCCGACCCACATCTTTCCGGCCCAGCTGCGCAACGCCAGCGACTTTCTAGGCGATGTCTACCGCAACCTCCTGCGTCTATCCGACCGACCCGTGCTGTTGCTCTGGGGAGAGAGGGACTTCGCCTTCCAGAAACCGGAGCGCGATCGCTTTGAGTCCCTGTTTCCTGATCACGAAACGGTGTTGTTGGAAGATGCGGGCCACTTCATTCAGGAAGATGCCCCGGAGGCGATCGTCGGCGCGATTCGCGACTGGTCAAAGAGGACGTTGAGTAACCGCGACGAGAGGCTGT
>JAAAOQ010000148.1 GCA_009908845.1 Gammaproteobacteria bacterium | reverse complement strand
CCCCGGCGCAGCGCGAGCCAGCCGCGTCCGGATCGGCCCAATCCCGCCCCCAGGCCCGGCCGACCCTGCTCTCGCTCGAGCCGGGGTTCGTGATGTACCGGATGATCGCGCTGTTCGCCGGGCTGGACTATGTCGGCGTGCCGCTGAACGCCGACGACTTCGCGCTCGACCTCGACACCACCCTGGCCGCCATCGAGACACATCGCCCGGCGCTGACCTTCATCGCCTATCCCAACAATCCGACCGGCAACCTGTTCGCTGCCGACGCCATCGAGCAGATCATCGCTGCCAGCCCGGGCCTGGTGATCGTCGACGAGGCCTACGCGCCCTTCACCGACGCCAGCTTCCTGCCGCGGCTCGGCGACTGGCCCAACCTGCTGGTGATGCGGACGGTCTCGAAGATGGGGCTTGCCGGGCTGCGGCTCGGCTATCTCGCCGGTCCCCCGGCCTGGATCGCGCAGTTCGATAAGGTTCGCCTGCCCTACAACGTCAACGTACTCAGTCAGGCGAGCGCGGTGTTCGCACTCCGTCATCGCGCCGTCCTCGACCAGCAGAGCCAGGCGATCCGCAGCGAGCGCGAGCGCCTGGCCGCCGCCCTGATCGAGCTCGACGCCGGCCGCGGTCGCCTGACGGTCTATCCGAGCGCGGCCAACTTTATCCTGGTGCGCGCCGAGCCCGGCCGCGCCGGACCGCTATTCGACGGCCTACTCGAGCGCGGCATCCTGATCAAGAAGCTCGACGGCAGCCATCCGCTGCTCGCCGACTGCCTGCGCCTCACCGTCGGCCTGCCGGAAGAGAACGCCAAGCTGCTCGACGCGCTCGCCGCCATGATCGGCATCAGCTGAGGGCTTGCGTTCATGAACGGCCGTTGAACCTATCAGGTCTTGCGTCCTGTTCCGGCCTTCGCTCCCTTGGACGGCGCTCGCGCTCGCTGTTTGCGATCTGCTGGCGCCTTTGAGGACGAGGTCTTCGTCTTCTTCGCAGCGGTGGCCTTCGCGCGCGGCTTCACTGGTTCTCCATCCGAGATTGCCAGTACCAGCCCAAGGCTTGCGAGCACCGTCAGCAGACTGCTGCCGCCGTGACTGATCATCGGCAGCGTGATCCCGGTCAGCGGCAGCGCCTTGGTCACCCCACCGAGATTCAGCAGTGTCTGCACGGCCAACACGATGGTGATCCCGGTCGTCACCATCAAGCCGAATGGCGTGCGGGCGCGGGCGGCCAGGGTCAGCAGCCGGATGAACAAGACCGCGAACACGGCTATGAGCAATAGGCTGCCTACATAGCCGAGCTCCTCGGCCAGCACGCTATAGATGAAATCCGACTCGGCAATCGGCGCGTAACGCGGCCTCGCCTCGCTGAAGCCCTCGCCCCAGAGGCCACCGGCAAACATCCCGGACAAACCCTGAAGCACCTGCCAGCCCGCGCCGGTCGGATCAGCGAACGGGTCCAGCCAGACCGCAAGACGGCGCTGGCCATGGCTGAAGAGGCTGATCAGGGCCGCCCCTGCGCCAGCGGCCAGCGTCAAACCGTATAGGGCGTACCCCGGTTGGCCGGTTCCGACGACGAGCATCACCAACAGCGCCACCGCAAGGATCAGCACCAACCCAAGATCGCGCTGCATCAGCAGCAATGCCGTGATCAGGCCCCAAACCAGCAGCAGCGGCCACAGCCTCCGCAGCGGCGGCAGCAGGCTCCGCCAACGGCTCAGCGCCTTGAGATGCTGATCGATGAAACCGGCCGTGAAGAGCACCAGCGTCAGCTTCAACAGCTCCGTCGGCGTGATGAAGCCGACCGCATAGACCGCCCCGCGGAAGCGCTGACCTGTGACGAACAAGACGCCAAGGATCAGCAACGAGAGTCCGGCCCAAAACCAGGTGGCACGACGCGCCATTGCATAGCGACCGGCGCGCCCAGCGAGCGCGACGAGAACCAGGGTCGCAAGCGCAACCGGCAGCAGCATCAGCTCCATCCAGTCTGGCTCGGTTTCCCCGAACAGCCCCATCCGGACCTGGGCCAACAGACCAAAGGCACTGAGCAGCGCGGTCGTCGGCAACACGAGCTGGTCGCCGCGAAAGCGTGCGATGACGAAGGCGCCATGGACGGCGCCAAAGGCGGCAGCAAACACGAGCAGCGGCGCCCAGTCGGCGAGCTGGACGGCGAATCCGTCCTTTGGGCGCGCGCCCAATAGCATCAGATACCCTAGGAGCGCGATCATCAAGGCTGACAACAGCAGTCGGCGCTCAGGCCTGCGCAACGCCCAGGTCTCTTCGGCGGTCGTTGGTGTGCCCTTAGCTGCCATCGAAACGAAGAACGCCTGCGCGACAGGCGATTACAACAGCCCTTGTTCGGCTGCCTTCAGTAGCAAGTCCCGGGCGAGCGGCGCAGCGACGGCGGAGCCGTAGCCGCCGTGCTCCACCAGCACGGCGAAGGCCAGCGAGGGTGACGAGGCCGGTGCGAACCCCACGAACCAGCTGTGCGAAGCACCGTGCGGATTCTCCGCCGTACCGGTCTTGCCGGCGATCTCGAGCCCGTCGGTATCGATGCCGCGGCCGGTGCCGTCCCGCACCGCGCGGCGCAGCATCACACGCAGACGCCGTGCGGTATCGCTCGACATCAGCTGCGCCAGTGTCTGAGGCTCGGCATCGCGGAGCAAGCGCGGACGCATCGCCAGGCCGTCGTTGGCGATGGCGGCAGCGATCAAGGCCAGATGCGCGGGCGTGGCCGTCACCCGTCCCTGACCGATCGACGCCTGCGCGAGTCCGTAACGATCGCGCTTTGGGATCGATGGGAGTCGCCCCGTTTGGAAGCTCAAGGCCTTCGATGCGCCGCCGGCAAAGGCGATCGACCGGTTGAACAACAGGCGCTCGCCGGTCGCAGCCAGCGCAGGGTGCCCCCCCAGCACACCGAGCTGGGCGAAGAAGACATTGGACGATTTGGCAAGCGCTGTCGCCAGATCGAGCGGTCCATGGCCGGCCCATGAGCGCCCGGCATCCTGCGCACTATAGTATTCGTGATCGCGGATCGGCGGGTAATGGCGCGAAGTGGTGTAGCCATCGGCGGGGCAGTCCAGCCGGCCGCTGAACCCGCGCTCGAGGGCCTGAGCAGCCATGACCACCTTGAAGGTCGAGCCAGGCGGATATTGGCCCTGAGTGGCCCGGTTCAGCAACGGCGTCGCCGGATCACGGGCACTGAAGAGACCTGCTTGGAGCCGATTCGGATCAAAGCTCGGCACGCTCGCCATCACCAGCACCGCGCCGTCTGCTGGCCGCAGGAGCAGAACCGCCCCGCTGCCGCCGCCCGGGGCGGCGCTCAGTGCGTCCACCGCGAACCGCTGCAGCGAAGCGTCAAAGGTGGTGACCCGATCCTGTCCGCGCGGGCGTTTGCTCTGGGTGAGCACCTGTCGGCCGAGCTCGCCCCAGTCATCCAGACTATCCAGCATCGAGCCGTTCAAAGCGAGGTTCGCGGTTGCCTCGATCCCGCTGAGCCCGAACCGGGGATCGGCATAGCCGACGGCATGCGCGAACACCGGACCATACGGATAGACCCGCTCGGCGGCGCCATCCCGATTGCGGCTCTCGGCCAAGACCCGACCGTGCCGGTCGAGGATACGGCCACGTTGTATCCAGTGCGCCGGGTTGAACTGGCGCCGATCATGCGATTGCATGAAGGCGACGAAGCGTGGCCTTGCCGTGCCGCCGAGCTGCCAGGTCGCCTGATAGGCGATGATCGCGATGAACGCCAGCACGACGATTCCGGCCGCAGGCAGCAGCCAACCGCGCGGGCGTTTCAGATGGCGCAAATGGACCGCTTGGCGCAGCTGATAGGCGAGCCATAGCCAGTACAACAGCGCGATTCCGAAAGCGAGATGGAGCCCAATGCGTACCGGCCCCCAGGGCGCCGAGCTGAACAGGGCGTTGAGCAGGTCCATACGCGGAAAAGGGAGTAAACGCCTAAGAGGCCGGCATCGCGGCCGGCCCTATCGAGAAAAGCTCGAACGATAGCGACTGATGGCTACAATAAACCGAGGCTAGATCAATTCGCGGAGCCCCATGATGAGCCAGAAAGACCAGCCCCGCCATGGCCGCACCGGCCAGACCATCGACGCGAACAAGCTCGATCGCGTCGTCGCCGACGCCCGCCGCGCGATGGATGAGCGCGCCGCAGGTTATCGCGAGCAGGCCCTGAAGCTCTATCCCTGGGTCTGCGGGCGCTGTGGACGCGAGTTCGACCACACCAACCTGCGCGAGCTCACCGTCCACCACAAGGACATGGATCATGACAACAATCCGCCCGACGGGAGTAATTGGGAGCTGCTCTGTCTCTACTGCCATGACAACGAGCACCAAAAATACGAGGAGCATCTGGCCGCCGTGGCTGCCGGACGCGACACCGGTGCCGGCCCGAGCCGTTCATCGTCGCCGAGCACCCACAACCCCTTTGCCGATCTCGGCAAGCTCCTGGGCAAAGAGGACTGACCCAAGGCAGCGCTGATTGATCAGCGCTTGATCGGCGCTCGCCGCGAACGTTCGCGAGGACTAGACGCAGCCGGGGGAGCGCTGGTCGATCTCCAAGATCAGCTCGCAGAGGGTCTCCGGCGCCTCCTCGTGCGCAAGGTGGCCGAAACCCTGCATTCGGAGCCGCTGCGCCCCTGGCAGAAGCGGCATCACCCGATCGGCTTCCGCCGGCGGCACGGTTCGGTCGTGATCGAAGCTGACCAGCACGAGCTCGGCCTCGAGCTTCGGCAGATCGCGCACCAATGGCTGCAGGTCCCAGTTCGCCATCATGTTCAGCGCTGCGGCCAGGTGTCCCGGATAGGAGATCAGCAACCGATAGAGCTCGACGCCTTCTGGGCTGAGTCGAGAGCCCGTGCCGTCGACCATGCGCTTGACGCTGCGAGGGTCCTTGCGCGCGCCGCGCGCGAAGAAGCGCGGCACGATCGAGCTGCGGGCGAACAACTTGGCCGCCGGAGAGAACCAATGGCCAGCGAGGCCGCGCAACGGTAACAGCGCGCCGCTCAGGCTGACGAGGCGTTGCGGCTCGATCCCGCCATCGAGACAGAGCCGCGCCAGGATCGCCGCGCCACT